>JAUNAX010000106.1 GCA_030527365.1 Eubacteriales bacterium
AGATAAAGAAACTGCCGGGGATTTTTTTATTTCATTGGAAAATATAAGGTTTTTGTGCTATAATAAATTAGTATTATTGTGTCTTAACGAAGGGGCAGCAGAGAGTGGCTGCCGGTTGAAATAGATATGACAGGAGGAATAAAATGGGCGGAGAAAACACGGAGTACGGAGCAGACCAAATCCAGATTCTGGAGGGACTGGAAGCAGTACGGAAAAGACCGGGTATGTATATCGGCAGCACATCCAGCAGAGGACTTCATCATCTTGTATATGAGATTGTGGATAATGCAGTAGATGAGGCTCTGGCGGGCTTCTGTAAAGAAATAAATGTTACTATTAATCAGGATAATTCCATCACAGTTACGGATGACGGAAGAGGAATTCCGGTGGGAATCAATCATAAGGCAGGGATCCCGGCAGTAGAGGTTGTATTTACAATTCTTCATGCAGGCGGTAAATTTGGCGGAGGAGGATACAAGGTATCCGGCGGTCTTCACGGAGTAGGCGCATCTGTAGTAAATGCTCTGTCAGAATGGCTTGAAGTTACGATTTACAAAGAAGGACAGGTATACAGACAGAGATATGAGAGAGGAAAAACAATCTACCCTCTGAAAGTGATTGGTACTTGTGAACCGGAAAAAACAGGAACAATGGTTTCTTTTTTACCGGATAAAGAAATATTTGAAGAGACAGTTTATGATTACGATGTTTTAAAACAGCGTCTTCGTGAGATGGCATTTCTTACAAAGGGACTGAAAATTGTCTTAAAAGATACAAGAGCAGAAATGGAGAGAGAAAAGACTTTCCACTATGAGGGCGGTATCCAGGAGTTTGTACAGTATCTCAACAAAAGCAAAGAGGCTCTGTATCCGGAGATCATATACTGTGAGGGAGAAAAAGACGGCGTTATCGTTGAGGTTGCCATGCAGCACAATGATTCTTATACGGAGAACAGCTACGGATTTGTAAATAATATCAATACACCGGAAGGCGGAACTCATATTATGGGCTTCCGAAACGCCATCACAAAAACATTTAATGATTATGCCAGAAAAAATAAGCTTCTCAAAGACAGCGAGCCAAATTTAAGCGGCGATGATATTAGAGAGGGACTTACCGCTATTGTAAGTGTGAAAATAGAAAATCCTCAGTTTGAGGGTCAGACAAAGCAGAAGCTTGGAAACAGTGAGGCAAGAGGCGCAGTAGATGGCATTGTAAGCAAACAGCTTGAAATTTTCCTGGAGCAGAATCCTTCTGTTGCAAAAGTGATAGTAGAAAAATCGGTACTTGCCCAGAGAGCAAGAGAGGCGGCACGAAAAGCACGTGACCTTACAAGACGTAAGTCAGCCCTTGACGGAATGTCTCTTCCCGGAAAACTTGCAGATTGTTCTGACAAAAATCCGGAAAACTGTGAGATTTACATTGTTGAGGGTGATTCTGCCGGCGGTTCTGCAAAAACAGCAAGAAACCGTGCAACGCAGGCAATCCTTCCTCTCAGAGGAAAAATTCTGAATGTAGAAAAAGCCCGTCTTGACAAAATCTATTCCAATGCGGAAATCAAGGCTATGATTACAGCTTTCGGAACAGGAATCCATGAGGATTTTGATATTACAAAGCTTCGTTACCATAAGATTATCATTATGACAGATGCCGATGTGGATGGAGCACATATTGCAACGCTTCTTCTTACATTTTTGTATCGCTTTATGCCGGAGCTTATCAGACAGGGGTATGTATACCTTGCACAGCCGCCGCTCTATAAGGTGGAGAAAAATAAAAAGGTATGGTATGCCTATGATGATAATGAGCTGAACACAATTCTTACAGAAATCGGACGTGATGGAAATAATAAAATCCAGCGTTACAAAGGTCTGGGAGAGATGGACGCAGAACAGCTCTGGGAAACAACAATGGATCCGGAAAAAAGGATTCTGCTTCGTGTGACAATGGACGAGGCGGCAACATCAGAAATAGATCTGACATTTACCACACTGATGGGAGACAAGGTAGAACCACGGCGTGAGTTTATAGAAGAAAATGCAAGATTTGTAAAAAATCTCGATATTTAATCAGGAGAACAGAGAATGGAAGAAAATATTTTTGACAAAGTCCACGAGGTGGATTTGGAAAAAACAATGAAAGATTCTTACATCGACTATGCCATGAGTGTAATTGCTTCCCGTGCGCTGCCAGATGTAAGAGATGGTCTGAAACCTGTACAGAGGCGTGTTCTGTATTCCATGATAGAGTTAAATAACGGTCCCGATAAGCCCCATCGTAAATGTGCGCGTATCGTGGGTGATACAATGGGTAAGTATCACCCTCACGGAGACAGTTCTATTTATGGAGCTCTTGTCAACATGGCGCAGGAGTGGTCTACCAGGTATCCTCTTGTTGACGGACATGGAAACTTCGGTTCCGTTGATGGAGATGGCGCGGCTGCCATGCGATATACAGAGGCACGTTTAAGCAAAATTTCCATGGAAATGCTTGCGGATATTAACAAGGATACCGTAGATTTCCAGCCAAACTTTGACGAGACAGAGAGAGAACCTGCGGTTCTCCCGTCCAGATACCCGAATCTTCTTGTAAACGGTACATCAGGTATTGCAGTTGGAATGGCAACGAATATTCCTCCTCACAATCTCAGGGAGGTTATTTCTGCTGTCGTAAAAATCATTGACAACATCATCGAAGAAGACAGAGAAACAACAATCGAAGAGCTTCTGGAAATTGTAAAAGGACCGGATTTTCCTACAGGCGCAACGATTCTGGGAAGAAGAGGAATTGAGGAGGCGTATCGCACAGGCCGCGGTAAAATAAGAGTACGCGCAGTGACAAATATAGAAACGCTTCCAAATGGAAAATCAAGGATCATCGTGACGGAGCTTCCGTATCTTGTAAATAAGGCAAGACTGATAAGTAAGATTGCAGAGCTTGTGCGCGATAAGAAAATAGACGGCATTGTGGATCTGAATGACCATTCAAGCCGTGAAGGTATGCGTATCTGCATTGATCTTCGAAAAGATGCGAATGCAAATGTTGTTCTGAACCAGCTTTATAAACATACACAGCTTCAGGATACATTTGGCGTGATCATGCTTTCTCTGATTCCAAGTCACGGAAGTCTGGAGCCAAAGGTTTTAAATCTTCAGGAAATGCTCAATTATTATCTTGCACATCAGGAAGAAGTTGTGACAAGAAGAACAAAATATGATCTGAACAAGGCAAAAGAAAGAGCACATATTTTGGAAGGACTTTTAAAAGCACTTGATAATATTGATGAGGTAATTCGTATTATCAGAGGTTCTCAGAATGTGCAGGCTGCAAAGCAGGAATTAATAGCCCGTTTTGAGCTTACAGAAGCGCAGGCACAGGCGATTGTGGATATGCGTCTTCGTGCTCTTACAGGTCTGGAAAGAGAGAAGCTGGAAGCGGAATACGCAGAGCTTATGGAAAAAATCCGTAAATACGAGGCAATTCTTGCAGACAGAACTCTGCTTCTTCGCGTGATCCGCGAGGAAATTCTTGCTGTTTCCGAAAAATATGGAGACGACAGAAAAACTTCCATCGGATACGATGTTTATGATATTACAACAGAGGATCTGATCCCGAAAGAAAATACAGTCATTGCCATGACAAAGCTTGGCTATATCAAGAGAATGACAGTAGATAATTTCCGGAGTCAGAACAGAGGCGGAAGAGGAATCAAGGGCATGCAGACTCTTGAAGACGATTTCATCGAAGATCTTCTTATGACGACGACCCATCACTATCTTATGTTCTTTACAAATACAGGAAGAGTGTACAGACTGAAGGCGTATGAGATTCCGGAGGCAGGAAGAACCGCGAGAGGAACTGCGATTATTAATCTTCTTCAGCTTATGCCGGGAGAGCGAGTTACTTCTGTGATTCCGATCAGTAAATTTGAGCCGGGACACTATCTTATGATGGCAACAAAGAAAGGTCTTGTTAAGAAAACGCCAATCCAGGATTATATGAATGTGCGTAAAACCGGTCTTGCAGCCATTATTTTAAGAGATGATGACGAGCTGATTGAAGTAAAGGCAACAGATAATAAAAAAGATATTATTCTTGTGACAAAAGACGGTCAGTGTATCCGCTTTAAAGAGACAGATGTAAGAAGTACAGGAAGAAGTTCTATGGGTGTCCGCGGAATGAATCTGGCAGACGGAGATGAAGTTGTTGCCATGCAGCTGAATTCTCAGGGATATTATCTCCTTGTTGTTTCCGAAAACGGAATGGGCAAGAGAACATGTATCAGTGAATTTACCTGTCAGAACAGGGGCGGAAAAGGTGTCAAATGCTATAAGATTACGGAGAAAACCGGAAATGTAGTAGGAGCGAAGGCTGTAAACGAAGAAAATGAAATTATGATTATCACGACAGAAGGGATTATTATCCGTCTGCAGTGTTCTGACATTTCCATTCTCGGACGAATTACTTCCGGAGTGAAGCTTATGAACCTTCAGGAAGGAATTACAGTTGCCAGTGTAGCCAAGGTAAGAGAAAAGGAAGAAGAGCCAGGCAAAGGGGAAGAGATTCCCAATGGCGTTAAAGGGGAAACAGAAGAATCATGACAGCATCAGGAAATAAAAACAGTAACAGAACTGGCAGCAGACCAAGGACTCAGAGCAAAAGCAGGAAAAGAAGAAAGAGAAAAAGCGCCGTTGTTTTGAATAGTAATTACATTCTGGCAGGGGGCGCTGTCCTGCTTCTTATTTTCTTGATTATTCTGGGAGTAAAAGGCTGTGGTGTCAGCCATAAAACACCAGAGGGAGTTGTGGAAGCTCTTATTAAGGCTGGTGTTGAGGGGAAAGAAAAAGATATGAAGAAGTGTTACGATACAGAGAAAAAAGTATCGAAAGAGCTTCAGGCAGAGATTGATGCCACAATGAAATATTATAAAGCCCACAATGTAAGCAAAGTTAAAATCAGCGATTGTGAAGTTCTTACAAGAAATAAAAAATATACTTATGTGTATATACGGTATAATCTTGTGCTGGAAAATGAGCAGGAGTATCCATGTATTGCGACTTATATGGTGAAAGAGAAAGATAACAAGTATTATGTGTTTGCGCCTTCTGAAATAACGGAAGAAATGAGCCAGGCAGCAGCCGACGAGTATGCAAAATTCATGACAACAGATACTTATAAGGACTATACAGTGGCTTATGATACATTTATTAAGAAAAATCCAGGATATGAAGAAAGAATAGCCGGTAAACTGGCTTGATCAGGAGGAAAATAATAAAATGAAAAGAATCCTTCTTATGGTATTAAAAAATCTTTTTTTCGTTCCTTACGGTTGGTTTAAACTTTGCTGGTGTGCAGCTCATGTTGATAATTATACAGAAGAAGAACGGTATGCAGTCTTAAAGTATATTGACAGAAGGGCTATATGGGGAGGAAACCTTGAAATCGAAGCGCATGGTGTGGAAAACATACCAAAAGAAAACGGTTTTATGTTTTTTCCAAACCATCAGGGCTTATTTGATGTCCTTGCAATCCTTCAGGTATGTCCGGTTCCGTTTTCTGTTGTAGCAAAAAAAGAAGTGGCAGACGTACCTTTTCTGAAGCAGGTGTTTGCCTGTATGAAGGCATTTATTATTGACAGGGAAGATATAAAACAGTCCATGCAGGTAATATTAAATGTGACAAAAGAAGTAAAGGCAGGCAGAAATTATCTGATTTTTGCGGAGGGAACAAGAAGCAAACAGGGAAACCATCCACAGGAATTTAAGGGTGGAAGCTTTAAAGCTGCCACAAAATCAAAATGTCCGATTATTCCGGTGGCATTATTGGATTCTTATAAGGCATTTGATACGGGGTCTATTGAGAAACTGAAAGTACAGGTTCATTTTCTGACTCCTATGTGTTATGAAGAGTACAAAGATATGAATACTGTGGAAATTGCGGCAGAAGTAAAACGAAGAATAGAAGAAACGATTAAAGCAAATGGAGGCTGGAACTGACAGGCAGAGTACGAAGCGGGGGAGCCGTTCATTTTACGTGATTTATTAGAGCGGGCGCAGATATTTACGGGTATCTGCGCCTGATTTCTCTTTAAAACGATAAAAATCAAAATAATTTTAAATAAATGTAAAAAACAGGTTGACAATAGAGTAAAGCTTATGTATAATCAATAATGCGTTTCGGATAGAACGCGTTCGAATTTCATAATAATTGAAAGTTCGGAGTCTGGAGAAGTACTCAAGAGGCCGAAGAGGTGCCCCTGCTAAGGGTATAGGTCGGGTAACCGGCGCGAGGGTTCAAATCCCTCCTTCTCCGTTTTGTTTTTTGCTTTTTATGAAAAATAAAAAGTGAAAAATAAATAAAAAAAGTTCTTGACAAGCTTAAAAAGCTATGATAGAATAAACGAGTTGTCAGCGAAAAAAACGACAACAACACATCGAAAAAAGTTTTGAAAAAACTTGAAAAAAGTTCTTGACAAGCTCGAAAAGATGTGATAAAG
>JAUNAX010000107.1 GCA_030527365.1 Eubacteriales bacterium
GGCAGAAGGGACAGCGGAAATTGCAGCCGCCTGAAAATATAGTACAGGCAACACGTCCGGGATAATCTAATAAAGTTGTTTTGTTAAAACCGCAGATTTTCATATATAAGCCTCCTCGGGTTTTGAAATTTAATCTGTTGTATTCCGGCGGATAAGAACAGGTGTAATTTGTTTATGGATAGGCGCTTTTAAAGGAATCGGTTTTCTTTTTTTCATTTCGTTCATCTGAAGGACAAGAAGATCCATTGCAGCGCGGGCAATTTTGTCAATCTGCTGTCCCACTGTGGAGATAGGAATAATTGACTCGTTTGCAATAGGCGAATTATCAAAGCCTACAATCTGATAATTATCGGGAAGCTTTCCGTATTTCTGAAAAATAAGGTTCAGGAAAATATTGGCATAAGTATCGTTTGCAAGGAAAATGCCTTTTTTCTTTCCGGGATAAGAAGCGTCTATTTCTTCAAACACTTCCTTGATTGCATTAAAGGTTGTCTCATATGTATTTCCCAGATCCCGCAGGATAAGTTTATATGGAATATTCTGCTCCCGGCAGGTGTCCTCGAAGCCGTGAATACGTTGGAAAGCAGGTACTTTTTCCGGGACAGGCACATTGATGTGGATTAGAACATCACAGTCGTTATGAATGAGAAGAGAGGCTGCCTGTACAGCTCCCATGTAGTTGTCTGTATCTACGCTGCATATGTGCTGTGCTTCTCTCTCGATCGCAACAATGGGAATATGATAAGATGCGAGCTCTTCTGAGGAAAAAGTATGGCTTAACACGATGAGTCCCTCGATTTTGTATGCCATCAGTTCGTCCAGATATTGTTGTTCCAGTTCTTTTTTGTCACTGCTTACAAAGACGAGAAATTTATAATGATAATCCGAGTAGCTGGATAGAATCTGATTCAGCATCTCCGAGTAGTAGTGAAGGTAAAGATTGGGGATAATAATTCCCACAAATTCGCTTTTTCCATTTGCGAGAACTTTGGCAAGCTTGTTTTCCTGATACCCCAGTTCCTCCAGAGCGTTGGCGATTTTCTCCTGATTTTCAAGAGTGAGAGAGTCGGGATTGTTAAAATATCTGGAGATTGTTGTCTTGGAAAAATTAGTGTACTTTGCAATATCTGCAAATGTTACTTTTTTGGAAGCCATAAAGAAGTCCCCCTGCTTTCTGTAAATTTACTAAAGATAAGTATAGCAAGAATAAAAGTAAAAAGCAACGATGAAAAAACTGGTTACGGAACCGGTTATTTTATTTTTGAAAGTTTGTCAAAATCTATTGACAGACCGATTTTCCAGGTGTAATATCAAAGTAAAGTAACCGGTTACTTTACCGGTTATATAATTGTTGGAGCGTTATTCAAAAAACAAAAGGAAATGGAGGAAAGAGAAATGAGAACACCAGCAAAGGGAAAAACCGCAGTCAGGCAGACAGCGGCAAAGAAACTGGGGTACATCAGAAAAAACTGGCAGTTATACATATTCTTTTTAATGCCAGCCCTTCTTTTGACTGTGATTTTTAAGTATCTTCCTATGGGAGGCGTACTGATCGCGTTTGAGGATTACAATGTAATTGACGGAATATTTGGAAGTGAATGGGTGGGGCTTGAGTATTTCAGGAGATTTTTATCTTCGCCGGATTTTATGAATTATCTTATGAATACCTTGAAACTTAGCCTGTTTGGACTGTTGTGGGGATTTCCGGTTCCGATTATTCTGGCGCTTCTGTTAAACCGTATCCGTCTGGCAGGAATCCGGAAAAAAATCCAGCTTTTAATTTATGCGCCGAATTTTATTTCTGTTATTGTTCTCTGTGGTATGGTGCGTATGTTTCTGTCACCTGTGGGACCGATTAATCAGGTGCTTGGAATTGATACAAACTGGATGACGATGCCGGAATCTTTCCGTACCATTTATATTGCAAGCGGTATCTGGCAGAGCGCAGGATGGGCGTCCATTATGTATACGGCAGCTCTTTCCAATGCCAGTAAAGATCTTGAGGAGGCAGCCATTGTGGATGGAGCAAATATTTTCCAGCAGATTCGTTATGTGGAGCTTCCCGCAATTAAAAACATTATTGTGATCCAGTTTATTTTACAGGCTGGAAATATTATGAGTATCGGATTTGAAAAGGCATATGCTCTTCAGACGGATATGAATCTCCCGGCATCTGAGATTTTATCTACTTATGTATACAAGATTGGTCTTCTGAACGGAGACTATGGTTATTCAACTGCAGTAGGTCTTTTTAATTCTGTGATTAATGTGATTCTTCTGATTGCAGTCAACTGGGTAGTGAAAAAGTTAAACGAAGGCGAAGGATTATAGGAGGTTGTACAGTATGGAAACAAGAAGAAAAATGAAGCTTGGGGCGGCTGATAAAGCGATACTGGGAACAGGCTATGTCCTTCTTGGACTTTTTGTACTGGCGGTTCTTATTCCCCTTGTATATGTGGTGGCAGCTTCCTTTATGGATCCCAATGTATTGAACAGCAGAGGAATCAGTCTTAATATAAAGGACTGGACACTGGATGCATACAGAAGAGTTCTGGAAAACGGAATGATATGGAGAGGGTTTTTAAATTCCTTCTTTTATTCAGGAGCATTTACGGTAATTTCTGTATTTGTTACTCTGCTTGCCGCATACCCAATGTCAAAAAAAGAATTTGTGGGAAGAAAGTTTTTTAATGCTATCTTCATTATTACTATGTTTTTTGGCGGCGGTCTGATGCCAACTTTTATCTTAATTAATCAGCTTCATATGGTTAATACAATCTGGGCGATTTTACTTCCGGGAGCGTTTAATGTGTGGAATATGATTCTGGCAAGAACATATTACCAGTCTATTCCCAAGGAGCTTCGCGAAGCATCTGCTATTGATGGTGCAAATGAGATTCAGCATTTCTTCCAGATTATGATGCCGGTATGCAAGCCAATTATCGCAGTTTTGGCTCTTTATTCTTTTGTTGGAATGTGGAATAGCTATTTTGACGCAATGATTTATTTAAATGATGCAAATCTTCAGCCCCTTCAGCTTGTGCTTCGCTCCATTTTGGTGCAAAACACACCGCAGCCGGGAATGATTGCGGACATTCAGAGCACAGCAGAGATGGCAAAGGTAGCAGAGCTTTTAAAATATGCAACGATTGTAGTATCCAGTCTTCCGCTTCTGGTAATGTATCCGTTTTTCCAGAAGTATTTTGATAAGGGAATTATGGTTGGATCTGTAAAAGGCTGAGAATGAGGAGGAAAATATGATGAAAAGAAATATGAAAGTTTTCATTGCTGCAGGGCTTTCGGCAGCCCTCATGATTTCTATGACAGGCTGTGGAAAAAAGGAGCAGTTGAAAGCAAATATTAATCCGGATACTCCCGTTGAAGAAGTTACGTTTCCCCTTGAGGAAAAAGCGGAGCTGTCTTTTATTACAAACGCGCCTGCAACTTCCACTCAGAATCCAAATGAGAGAGAAATTTTTAAAAGGCTGGAAGAACAGACAAACGTACATATTGACTGGACGTGCTTTGTTGCAGACCAGTTTGCAGATAAGAAAAATCTTGCCCTTGCTCAGTTTGGGAACCTTCCAGATGGATTGTTTAATGCGGGAATGAATGAGTATGATTTACTTCGATATGCAAAACAGGGAATTATTATCCCGTTGGAAAACCTGATTGACAAATATATGCCGAATCTTCAGGCTGTATTTGAAAAATATCCGGAATACAGAACCATGTGTACAGCGCCGGACGGACATATTTATTCTTTTCCCTGGATTGAACAGCTTGGAGAAGGAAAGGAAGCAATTCAGGCAATCGGAAATATTCCATATATTAACAAAAAGTGGCTGGATTTTCTCGGACTTGAAGTTCCGAAAACAACAGCAGAACTTGAGAAGGTTCTGATTGCTTTTCGCGATAACGCGGACGCTCTGGAAGAAGAGTTCCAGATAGAAGGAGATGTAATCCCCATGTCCTTTATTATCAATAATGGTGATCAGGATCCTGGCATTTTGATTAATGGATTTGGAGAAGGATATGGAGACACAGGGGATCATTTTGCGGTTACAGACGAAGGAGAAGTTATTTATACAACTGTACAGGAAGGTTATAAAGAAGGAATTAAATGGCTTCACAGTCTTGTGGAGCAGAACCTTGTAGACCCGGAAGCATTTACTCAGGTGTGGAGTACTTATGTGGCAAAAGGAAAAAGCCACAGATACGGTCTTTGTTTTACATGGGATATTTCAAATATTGATAATTATAACGATTATGTAATGCTGCCTGCTCTTGCAGGACCGGACGGGCTTGTAAATATTACACGCCAGAATAACAGTGAGACAAGCGGATTTGACAGGGGACGCTGTGTTCTTACTACAAGCTGTGATAATACGGCTCTTGCCGCAGCATGGATCGACCAGATGTATGCGCCCCTTCAGTCACCGCAGAATAACTGGGGAACTTACGGGGAAGAAGATTCTTTTAATATCTTTGAAATGGGAAAAAATGAAAAGGGAGAGCCAATGCTTTTACATATGGATCTTGGCGACCAGTCTCCTGTGGAGGTGCGCGAGGCACAGTCTGTAAACGGACCGCTTGCCATTTTGAATGAATATTATGGGGAATATGTAACACAGCCAGCAGATGCAAAATGGCGGTTGGACAATATGCACGAGACGTACTTAAAAGATATGAACAGCAAGTATGTATATCCAAATGTGTTTATGAGCATTGAAGATACAAACAAAATATCTCAGTATGATACGGACATTAAAAAATATGCAGAGCAGAAAAAAGCAGACTGGATTTTAAATGGCGGCATTGACGAAGAGTGGGACAGCTACCTGAAAAAAATGGAGCAGTATGGTCTTTCTGATTATCTGAAAATTAAACAAAAATATTTTGACAAGTATCAGGAGTCTTTAAAAGAAGAACAGAAAGAAGAATAAAAGGAGAAGATTATGAGTTTAAAATTAGAAAAAGCTCACAAATACGAAAAAGAAGAATCACAGAAAATCCCGGCAGAGGAAAAACCGGTATTTCATGTAACGCCTCCAATCGGCTGGATGAATGACCCGAATGGATTTTCCTTCTATAATGGAGAAATTCATTTGTTTTATCAGTATCATCCTTATACAAGAGACTGGGGTCCTATGCACTGGGGACACTGCGTATCAAAAGATATGGTTTCCTGGAAAAGGCTTCCGGCAGCGATGGCGCCGGATCAGGAATATGATGGCAAGGGATGCTTTTCTGGAAGTGCAATGGAGGCAGACGGGAAACATTTGCTTATGTATACAGGGGTAACTCAGGAAACGCTTTTAGACGGAAGTATACAGGAAAGACAGAATCAGTGCCTTGCATACGGAAACGGAAGAGAGTATGAAAAATTTGTCGGAAATCCTGTTATTACAGGAGAGATGATGCCGGAGGGCTGCAGCCGTATAGATTTCCGCGATCCTAAGATATGGAAAGAGAACGGTAGGTATTATCTTGTTGTGGGAAATAAAAATGACGATCAGAAAGGGCAGGTTGTACTTTTTTCAGGAGAAACTCCGGAATCCTGGAAATTTGAGACAGTCCTTGCGGAGAACAGTACAGGAGAAATCGGAACTATGTGGGAGTGCCCGGACTTTTTTGAGCTGGACGGAAAACACTTTTTAATTTGTTCTCCACAGGATATGAAAGCACAGAAATATGAGTTTCATAATGGAAATAATGCGGTGTTCTTTGTCGGAGACTATGACAAAGAAAAGCATATTTTTCAGAAAGAAGCTCCCCAATCTCTTGATTATGGACTTGATTTTTACGCGCCACAAACAACAGAACTTCCCGATGGAAGAAGAATTATGATTGCCTGGCTAAAATCCTGGGATGCCTGTGTGATGCCTTTGGGACAGAAGTGGCAGGGAATGATGACAATTCCCAGAGAACTACGATACGTGAACGGAAGACTGTACCAGAATCCGGTTGAAGAGCTGAAAAATTACAGAAAGAATCCGTGTATCATAAACGGACAGGAGATTTTCGGAGAGATGGAGCTTGACGGTGTTCGTGGACGCGTTCTTGATATGACAGTGGAAATCTGCGGGGACGAGTTTGACGAATTTTCCATAGAACTTGCGCATAATGAAGAATATACTACAAGCTATACATACTGTAGAAAAAAACAGTTAATGACAATAGACAGGACATACTGCGGCGTTATAAGAGACGTAGTGAGTCAGAGAACATGGAAGATTCCGGAAAACGACAATGCAGAGAGAAAGAATCTGAAACTTCGTTTTATTATGGACAGACAGTCTGTGGAACTGTTCGTAAACGACGGAATTCAGGTAGCCAGCTCTGTAATCTGTACACCAGCGGAAGCAGACGGCATTGTATTTTCCTGTGATGGAAAAGCAAAAATAAATATAGAAAAATATGAGATTGCCCTTTAATTGACAGAAGAGCAGGAAATTCGTATAATTTCAGAAGAACTACTTTTGGGAGG
>JAUNAX010000108.1 GCA_030527365.1 Eubacteriales bacterium
TAAATAATTATGGTGATGAAGAGAATAGTACACAGGGAGCAATCCCAGAGAGGAATCCCGGCAGCAGAAATCTGCGCTGTGGTGGAAGGATTTCGTGCGTGAACTGTGGAACCGGCCTCGGAGCCCCGCATAATTGAAGTGCGGCGTATAACCGGCGTTAACGGAACTGATGAGAGAGCAGATATGAAAATACCTGCTAATTAGGGTGGTACCGCCGAAGCCTTTCGGTCCCTTTTCAGGGATTAGGCTTCTTTTTTTATACTTAAATGAAGAAGCGTCCTTAATTTTGTAAATTTATTTATTTAACCCCAACAAAAGGAGAACAATCATGGCAAAAGACAAAAAACTGGTAGAAGCGATTACTTCTATGGAAGAAGATTTCGCGCAATGGTACACAGACGTTGTGAAAAAAGCAGAGCTGTGTGATTACACAAGCGTAAAAGGCTGCATGGTAATCAAACCGGCAGGATACGCAATCTGGGAAAACATTCAGAATGAACTTGACAAAAGATTTAAAGAGACAGGCGTGCAGAACGTATATATGCCAATGTTTATTCCGGAGTCTCTGTTACAGAAAGAAAAAGATCATGTGGAAGGCTTCGCGCCGGAAGTTGCATGGGTGACACACGGAGGGCTTGATCCTCTTCAGGAGCGTCTTTGCGTGCGTCCTACATCTGAGACTCTGTTCTGTGATTTCTACGCAAAAGAAATCCAGTCCCACAGAGACCTTCCGAAAGTATACAACCAGTGGTGTTCCGTTGTCCGCTGGGAAAAAACAACACGTCCTTTCCTTCGCTCCCGTGAGTTTTTATGGCAGGAAGGCCACACTGCTCACGCAACAGCAGAGGAAGCAGAAGAGCGTACCATTCAGATGCTGAACGTATATGCAGACTTCTGCGAGCAGGTACTTGCGATTCCTGTTGTAAAAGGTCAGAAAACAGACAAAGAGAAATTTGCAGGCGCAGAGGCTACCTATACAATCGAGTCTCTGATGCACGATGGAAAAGCGCTGCAGTCCGGAACAAGCCATAATTTCGGCGATGGATTTGCAAAGGCATTTGGCATTCAGTATACAGACAAAGAAAATAAATTGCAGTATGTACACCAGACTTCCTGGGGGATGACAACAAGAATGATCGGTGCCATTATCATGGTACATGGAGACAACAGCGGTCTTGTACTTCCGCCGAGAATCGCTCCGGTACAGGCTGTGATCATTCCGATCCAGCAGAGAAAAGATGGCGTTCTTGAAAAAGCAGACGAGCTGTTCGAAGCTCTTAAAGCAGCAGGAGTCCGCGTGAAAGTAGACGATACAGACAAGAGCCCTGGATTTAAGTTTGCAGAGCAGGAAATGCGCGGTATTCCGGTTCGTATTGAATGTGGTCCAAAAGATATTGAGCAGGGACAGGCTGTTATCTGCCGCCGTGATACAAGAGAAAAATATGTGGTGAAATTCGAGGAGCTTACAGAGAAGGTGACAGAGATTCTGGATACCATGCAGCATGAGATGCTGGAAAGAGCCCGCGCACACAGAGATGCACACACATATGTGGCAACAAATTACGAAGAGTTTAAAGATACGATCAACAACAAGCCTGGTTTTGTAAAAGCTATGTGGTGCGGATGTCAGGAATGTGAAGACAAGATCAAAGAAGACGTACAGGCAACTTCAAGATGTATGCCGTTTGAGCAGGAGCAGTTAAGCGATGTCTGCGTATGCTGCGGAAAACCGGCGAAAAAGATGGTATACTGGGGAAGAGCATATTAATTGGAAGAAGGAATGGACATGGATTTAAAAATCCCGGAAAAAGCGGAAATCATACTGCATACACTGGAGGAAGCAGGATACGAGGCATATGTAGTGGGTGGCTGCGTCCGGGATTCCATTCTCGGACGCTCTCCCGATGACTGGGATATTACCACTTCTGCAAAACCGGAGGAAGTAAAAGCCCTGTTTCGGAGAACAGTAGATACCGGTCTCGTTCATGGAACTGTAACCGTAATGCTTGATAAAGAAGGCTTTGAAGTTACCACATACCGGGTAGACGGAGAGTATGAGGACGGCAGACATCCAAAAGAAGTTTCTTTTACGGCAAGCCTTGAAGAAGATTTGAAACGCCGGGATTTTACCATGAATGCAATGGCGTACAATCCCAAAAGAGGTCTTGTGGATTTATTCGGCGGCGTACAGGACATGGAAAAACAAATTGTCCGCTGCGTGGGAAATCCTGTGGAGCGATTTACAGAGGATGCCCTTCGGATTCTCCGGGCTGTACGTTTTTCTGCTCAGCTTGGTTTTTCCATTGAGGGGGAAACGTTAAAAGCAATTTCTGTACTTGCTCCAAATTTAAAATATGTAAGCGCAGAGCGAATACAGGTTGAGCTTTTGAAGCTTCTTATATCACCACACCCGGATTACCTTCGGACTGCATATGAGGCGGGAATTACAAAGGAAATCCTTCCGGAATTTGACCGATGTATGGAAACAGAACAGAATACGCCCCATCATTGTTACACAGTTGGGGAACATACTCTTCAGAGCCTTTTAAATATCCGGGCAGATAAAGTGCTTCGCCTTACCATGCTCCTTCACGATATTGGAAAGCCTGATGTGAAAAGAACAGATGAAAATGGAAGAGACCATTTTAAAACCCACGGACCGGAAGGGGAAAGGATGGCAGTTTCTATTTTAAGAAGGCTGAAAATGGATAACGATACCATTCGAAAGGTACGTTCTCTGATCAAATGGCACGATTACCGACCGGAAGGGAAAGCGGTTTCCGTAAGAAAAGCGATCAGCTTAATAGGAGAAGAATTGTTTCCTTTGTACCTTGAGGTGCAGCGAGCGGATATTCTGGCACAGAGCACATACAAACGGGAAGAAAAGCTTGCGCGTTTATCTGCCGTATCTGCTCTTTATGAGGAAATCATGGAAAAGGGACAGTGCATTTCTCTTAAAACAATGGCTCTTACTGGAAGGGATTTAATTGACGCAGGCTACGCGCCGGGAAAAGAGCTGGGAGAAATTCTTGGAAGGCTTCTTGCTCATGTTCTGGAAAATCCGGAAGACAATAAAAAAGAAATACTTTTAAAACTTGCAGGGACAGTGTGAAAACGCTGTCTCTTTTTTCTTTTTCATATCCCTCATTAGTAGGACATAAGTATAGAAGGTATAAAAACAAGAGGGGGATTATAAAGTGTTTGATTATGGACTCAGTACCCTGGAGCAGTACGGCCTTACTGCGAAAAGTACCCTGCGCACAAGAGGCGCGCTTTTGTGTCACACAGAGAAAGGGCTTCTTATAATCAGGGAATTCGGAGGTTCTGAAAGAAAGCTGGCATTTCAGCAGCAGCTTTTAAAAACACTGAAGGAAGCAGGCTGTATGGTAGACTGCTTTCTGGAAAATCAGGAGGGAAGTCTTATAAGCTATGATAAGGACGGGATTCCATTTACTCTCCAGAACTGGTTTGACGGACGGGAATGCGACACAAAATCTGAGGAAGATATAATAAGAAGCGTTTCTGCTCTTGGAAGACTGCACAAAGTCATGAAGATGGAGGGAGAAAGGAATTATCAGGAGAAGTCGTTAAAAGAAGAATACAGGCGCCACAATCAGGAGCTTCGGAAAATCAGAAAATTTATCAGAAGTCATGGGGCAGTGTGCAGCTTTGAAAAAGATTATCTGGCAAGCGTGGAGTGGTTTCTGGAAAAAGGGGAGAAGGCGCTTGCCATGTTGGAAAAGACGGAATATGAAACATTAAGAGAAACCTCTTTTCAGGAGGGCTGTGTCTGTCACGGAGAGTACAACCAGCATAATGTGCTTATAACTGAAAAAGGCGTAGCAGTGACAAATTTCGGACATTGTACCTTTGACGTGCAGATTGGAGATTTATACCGGTTTATGCGTAAAGTTCTGGAAAAGTATGGCTGGGATTTAAGACTTTCACAGAAAATGCTTTCCGCTTATAATAAAGAACGGATTATTTCTAAGGAAGAATGGGAAAACTTAAAAGTGCGCTTTACGTATCCGGAAAAATACTGGAAACTGGCAAATTATTATTTTTGCCACAATAAGGCATGGATTTCTGAAAAAAATGCGGAAAAGCTCCGAAATCTTATAGAACAGAAGGAAATCTGGGGTAAATTTCCTGAAAAATGTTTTGGAAAATGATTTTACTTTTCTTTTCAGAAGAAGTGTTATATAATGAGAAACGTAAATTGCAGTTGGAAAGAAGCTGTAAATATAGGAAAGTACAGGGAGGAAATTGCTATGGATTATAAAGATATATATGCTCAATGGCTGGAGAACTCATACTTTGATGAAGCAACAAAAGAAGAACTGAAATCTATTGAAAATGATGAAAAAGAGATTCAGGAACGCTTCTATATGGACCTGGAATTCGGAACAGCGGGACTCAGAGGAATTATCGGCGCAGGTACAAACCGAATGAATATTTATGTAGTAAGACGTGCCACACAGGGACTTGCAAATTATATTGCAAAAGTGGGAAAACAGTCTCAGGGCGTTGCGATCGCATATGATTCCCGCCATATGTCTCCGGAATTTGCGAAAGAGGCGGCATTATGTCTTGCAGCAAATGGAATTAAGGCATATATTTTTGAGTCCTTAAGACCAACACCGGAGCTGTCTTTTGCAGTGCGTCATCTCGGCTGTGTGGCAGGAATCAATATTACAGCAAGCCACAATCCGCCGGAATATAATGGATACAAGGTATACTGGGAGGATGGCGCGCAGATCACACCTCCGCATGATACAGGAATCATGGGAGAAGTAAAAGCAATTTCCGACTGGGAAACTGTAAAGACAATCACACAGAAAGAAGCAGAGTCAAAAGATCTTTACCAGGTAATTGGCGCAGAGGTTGACGATGCGTATATTGCAGAACTGAAAAAACAGGTTCTTCATATGGATGCTATTGAAAAAGAAGGGAAAAACTTAAAAATTGTATATTCCCCTCTTCATGGTACAGGAAATGTTCCTGCAAGAAGAATCTTAAAAGAGCTGGGCTTTGAAAACGTATATGTAGTAAAAGAGCAGGAGCTTCCAGACGGAGACTTCCCGACAGTAAGCTATCCGAACCCGGAAGCAGCAGAGGCATTTGAGCTTGGCTTAAAGCTTGCAAAAGAAGTGGATGCAGACCTTGTTCTTGCAACAGATCCGGATGCAGACCGTCTTGGCGTTCGTGTGAAAGATAAAAACGGAGAATATCACGACCTTACCGGAAATATGTCCGGCTGTCTCCTTGCAAACTATGAGATTGGACAGAGAAGAGCGCTGAAAGGACTTCCGGAGGATGGTGCTCTTATTAAGACGATTGTTACAAGCAATCTTGCAGATGCCATTGCAAAGGGATACGGTGTGAAGCTGATCGAGGTTCTGACAGGCTTTAAGTTTATCGGACAGCAGATCCTTGGATTCGAAAACAGCAAAAAAGGATCATATCTGTTTGGCTTTGAGGAGAGCTACGGATGTCTGATTGGAACATATGCAAGAGACAAAGATGCAATCGTTGCAACTATGGCGCTCTGCGAGGCTGCCGCTTACTATAAGACACAGGGCAAGACTCTCTGGGACGCTATGATAGATATGTATGAGGAATTTGGCTATTATAAAGACGATATTCAGTCTGTGACCTTAAAAGGCATGGAAGGCCTTGAGAAAATCCAGCAGATTATGAATACCCTTCGTCAGAATCCGCCTGCAGAATTTGCAGGATATAAAGTGACTGCAGTGAGAGATTATAAAGAAAATACAGTCAGAGACCTGGCAACAGGAGAGGTGAAGCCTACCGGACTTCCCAACTCTAATGTTCTTTACTATGAGCTGACAGACGATGCCTGGGTATGTGTAAGACCTTCCGGAACAGAGCCGAAAGTAAAATTCTATTATGGTGTAAAAGGAACCTCTCTTACAGATGCAGATGAGAAATCTGCTCTTATGGGAAAAGCCGTTCTTGACCTGGTAGATTCCATGATGTAAAGATATGGAGCAGAATACAGAATATACCTTTGACGATTTTGTGGAGATTGTGCGGGAGCTTCGAAGAAAATGTCCCTGGGACAGTGTACAGACACATACCTCTCTTCGCACCTGTCTGGAAAATGAGTCCCGGGAAGTGTTGGAAGGGATTTCCATTCTTGAGGAAACAGGGGACGGAGAGAATCTCTGTGAGGAGCTTGGAGACGTGCTTTTGCAGATTATACTTCACAGTATCATTGCACAGGAAGAGGGGCTTTTCACAGTGGAAGATGTGATCTCCGGGATTTCCCGGAAGATGAAATTCCGGCATCCGAAGATTTTCCGACCGGAGGATAAAGAGGCGGCAGATATGAGCTGGGACGAGCTGAAACGTGCAGAACATATTTTACGGGAAAAACTGGAAAATAAGGACAGAAACGCCTAAAAATAAACAGAAAAACCTTGACAATACAGGGCAAAAGGTATATATATAAATGAT
>JAUNAX010000109.1 GCA_030527365.1 Eubacteriales bacterium
CCGTTTATAAATATGCCATGTATCGGGCAGAGAAGATTGTAATGTGAAAAAGCCTGTGGTACAATTTAATACAGAAAGACCGGGAGCCGCTGTCTTGGGACAGGGGCTCCTGTAATATTACAGGAAGGAGTTTTCAAAGAATGAAAAACAGAAAAATACAGCTGACTCTCCGTTTTTTCAGGGGTGCGAAGAGGTACTTTATAGTGGCTGTCATTGCTTCTTTTGTTACGACTGTTTTTAATTCTCTTACGCCGCAGATCTTTCGTTTCACTATTGATTCTGTTCTGGATGGGGATAAGTATCCGTATCTTGCAGAGCATTTGTGGATGATAGCGGGCGTTCTTGTAGGTGTTGCAATGCTGTCAGGAGTATCCATGTTTTTCAGCCGTTTTTTTACAGCGAGAGCAGGAGAAAATTTCGCAGAAAATATGAGAAATGCCCTGTATTCCCATGTGCAGAGACTGCCCTCTGCATGGCACGACAAAAATCAGACAGGAGATATTATACAGAGATGTACTTCTGATGTAGAGGTTATCCGAAACTTTGTTGTAACCCAGCTTCTTGAAGTGTTTCGTACCGTGTTTTTAATCGGTGTTTCCTTTGCCATGATGTGGTCTATGAACAGAAAACTATCATGTATCGTTCTCCTTTTTGTTCCAGTTATTGTGGCATATTCTGCAATATTTTATCGTCTGATCGCAAGAAGATTTACAGATGCGGACGAGGCGGAGGGAGAATTGTCTAGCGTAGTGCAGGAAAATGCAACAGGAGTACGTGTTGTTCGCGCATTTGGAAGAGAACAGTATGAGATGGAGCGTTTCAGGAAAAAGAATGACGCTTTTGCAAAGCTCTGGATACGTCTTGGAACTCTGTCAGGTCTTTACTGGGGAATGGGCGATCTTATCACGGGACTTCAGGTTATTACTGTAATTGTGGCAGGTGCTCTGGAAGCAGTAAATGGAAATATTTCTGTGGGAGAATTTATTGCTTTTGCCTCATACAATACAGCCCTTGTGTGGCCGGTTCGAGGTCTTGGAAGGATTCTTTCAGACATGAGTAAGGCTGGTGTTTCCTTTGAGCGTGTGGACTATATTATAAAAGCAGAGGAGGAAGCATACGGACAGAAAGAAATGGAACCGCTTTCTGGTTTTGATATTTCTTTTTCTCATGTAAGCTTTGCTTATGAAGAAGGACAGAAGGCTTTATCAGACGTGAGTTTCCATATTCCCCAGGGAAAAATATTCGGTATTTTAGGCGGGACAGGAAGCGGAAAATCAACGGTCACGCAGCTTCTGGCGCGGTTTTATGAGCTGAAAGATGGGGAGGGAAATATTTCTCTTGGAGGTCAGGATATTCGGTATATTCCTCTTGAAATTCTTCGGAAAAATGTGGCAATGGTGCTGCAGGAGCCGTTTCTTTACTCAAAAACTATAAGAGAAAATATAGCAGCTTCCAATCCGAACGCTACTTTTGAGGAGATAAGAAACGCAGCGAAAATCGCCTGCGTAGATGATGCAATTATGAGTTTTCCGGACGGATACGATACTCTTGTAGGCGAGAGAGGAGTAACCCTTTCCGGAGGACAGAGACAGAGAGTTGCGATTGCCAGAATGCTGCTTCAGAAAGCACCGGTGCTTATTTTTGATGACTCTTTATCTGCTGTAGACGCAGAAACAGACTCTCTTATACGAAAAGCTCTTTCTACACATATGAAAGATTCTACCGTGATCTTGATTTCCCATAGAATTACTACATTGATGGCGGCAGACGAGATTATGGTGTTGAAGCAGGGAAGAGCAGAAGAGATGGGAACGCATAGTGAATTAATTGCTCAAAATGGAATTTACAGAAAAATATATGAGATTCAGATGAGCCACGATGACAGAAACGAGGTGAGAGAAAAACATGGCAGCTTATGAAGAACAGGAGTATAACAAACCATTTCAGTTTCGCATATGGGCAAAGATGGTGCCTTTTTTTAAGCCGTATAAAAAATACTTTTTAATCACTCTGGGGCTGAATATCCTGCTTGCAGGAGTGGATATTTTAGTGCCGCTTTTTCAGAGCTACGCCATTGACAATTTTATTGTGCCTGACACAAAAGACGGGATTGGTGCTTTTACTCTGGTGTATGTGGGAATGATAATCCTTCAGGCTTTAAGTGTATACATTTCCGTACATGCGGCAACCGTAATCGAAATGAACGTAGGAAAGGATTTGAAATGGGCACAGTTTGAGCATCTTCAGACGCTTTCGTTTTCTTATTATAATACGACGCCGGTGGGGTATATTCATGCGAGAGTTATGAGCGATACGTTGAAAATTGCCAGCATGATCGCATGGGGACTGGTAGATATGTTCTGGGCTTTTATTTATGTGGCAGGGGTATTTGTGATCATGTTTTTCCTTAATGCAAAGCTTGCTTTTCTCCTTCTTATGACTGTGCCTTGTATTGCAGTTCTTACTGTGGTTTTCCAGAATAAAATCCTGAAGTGGAACAGGAAAGTAAGGAAGATCAATTCCCAGATTACAAATGGTTATAATGAAGGAATCACAGGAGTAAAAACCTCAAAAAGTATGGTGATTGAGAAGAACAATGAGAAAGAATTTTTCAGGATCACAGGAAGTATGAATCATGCGGGAACCAGGGCAGCAAAGCTCAATGCCATCTATATTCCCCTGATCCTTTTCTGCAGTTCCGTTGCCTCTGCCTTTGTGCTTTCAAAGGGCGGATATATGGTAGAAAACGAGATTATGCAGCTTGGTGTTCTTTCTGTATTTATTTCTTATGCGGTCGTTATTTTTGAACCGATCCAGCAGCTTGCAAGATTGCTTGCAGATCTGATTTCCTGTCAGGCAAATATAGAGAGAATCACCGATTTGCTGGCGCAGAAGCCAGATGTGACAGACAGGGAAGATGTGAAGGAAAAGTATGGAGATAATTTTCACCCGAAGAAAGAAAACTGGGAAAAAATAAAGGGAGATATTACATTTGAGGACGTTTCTTTCCGCTATCCTGATGGAAAAGAGTACGTTCTGGAACACTTTAATCTTCATATTCCAGCAGGGACAAATGTTGCCATTGTGGGGGAGACAGGAGCCGGAAAATCCACACTTGTAAATCTGGTTGGAAGATTTTTTGAGCCTACAGAAGGCAGGATTTTAATAGACGGCGTAGATTACAGAGAGCGTTCCCAGCTATGGCTGCACAGTCAGATGGGCTATGTGCTTCAAAATCCACACCTGTTTTCAGGAACAGTGAGAGAAAATATCCGTTACGGAAGACTGGACGCAACGGAGGAAGAAATCCGGCTGGCAGCAGAGCGGGTATCTGCAGATGAGGTTGTGAAAAAGATGGAAAAGGGATACGACAGCGATGTGGGAGAAAGCGGCGGAAGACTTTCCACAGGAGAGAAACAGCTGATTTCTTTTGCAAGGGCAATCCTTGCAGACCCGTCTATTTTCGTGCTTGACGAGGCAACCTCCTCCATTGATACTGTAACGGAACAGCTGATACAAAATGCGACAGAGACGCTTTTAAAAGGACATACCTCGTTTGTGATCGCCCACAGGCTTTCCACGATTAAAAATGCAGATTTGATTCTTGTGGTAAAAGATGGAAAGATTATAGAAAGAGGAACACACAAGGAATTGCTTGCACGGGAAGGATATTATCAGACGCTTTATTACAAGCAGTTTGAGGAAGAATCGGTGTTATTTTAATTCATAAGCAGAGCGGTTTTCAGTAAAAGAAGAACCCGGAATATTCCAGAGATCAGATGGTCTTAAAGAATATTCCGGGTTTTTAATATAGAAGATTTTTATTATTTATCGTGGATTTCGCTGTGAAGCTCCTGGAGAGATTTCAGTTCTTCTGCTCCATGTTTATTCACATAGCGGATACCTTTTGCAGTTGCTTTTGCAGCTGCGATGGTAGTCATGTAAGGAACCTTTGCTTTGATTGCTGCCTTACGGAGGTAACTGTCGTCATGGATGCTGTCTTTTCCAACAGGAGAGTTCACGATCAGATCTACCTTGCCGTTTGTAATTAAATCAAGGACATTCGGGCGTCCCTCAGAAAGTTTTTTCACTTTTTCAGCAGGAATGCCGGCTTCACTGATAAGCTCATGAGTATTTCCTGTTGCCAGGATCTTAAAGCCGTCTTCGTGGAAAAGCTTTGCTACTTCTACCACTTCTTCTTTATCCTTACGGTTTACGGAAATCAGTACAGTTCCCTCAAGAGGAAGTTTTGCCTGCGTTGCTTCCTGCGCTTTGTAGAAGGCTTCGCCGTAGGAAGGAGCAAGTCCGAGAACCTCTCCTGTAGAACGCATTTCCGGTCCGAGGATCGGGTCAACTTCCTGGAACATATTAAATGGGAAGACTGCCTCTTTAACTCCGAAGTATGGAATTTCCTGCTCTTTTAATGTTGCAACAGGAGATGGACGTCCCGTGATTTCAGAAGTAATAATATCAGTTGCAAGAGGAACCATACGAATGTTGCATACCTTTGATACAAGCGGAACGGTTCTTGACGCTCTCGGGTTTGCCTCCAGAACGTAAACCTTGCCGTTTTCAATGGCATACTGCATATTCATAAGACCTTTTACGTGCATTTCTTCCGCAATTCTGCGTGTATATTCTTTGATAGTCGCTACATTTTCTTCAGAAATGTGAGCGGAAGGAATGATACAAGCAGAGTCACCGGAATGAACGCCGGCAAGCTCGATATGCTCCATAACAGCCGGTACAAATGCGTGTGTACCATCACTGATCGCGTCTGCCTCGCACTCCATTGCATGATTTAAGAAGCGGTCAATGAGGATTGGACGGTCCGGTGTTACACCGACAGCAGCTTTCATGTAGTTTGCCATGCTTTCCTGGTCATATACAACTTCCATGCCGCGTCCGCCGAGTACATAGGAAGGACGAACCATAACCGGATAGCCGATTTTTTCTGCGATTTCAACAGCTTCCTCAACAGTTGTTGCCATTCCGGATTCCGGCATTGGAATTTCCAGTTTTTCCATCATTTCGCGGAACAGGTCGCGGTCTTCTGCAAGGTCAATGACAGACGGGGAAGTTCCAAGGATTTTTACGCCGTTTTTCTCAAGCTCTGCAGCGAGATTTAACGGTGTCTGTCCGCCGAACTGAGCGATTACGCCAAGGGGTTTTTCTTTTCTGTAGATACTTAATACATCTTCCAGAGTCAGAGGCTCAAAATAAAGTTTATCGGAGGTATCGTAGTCTGTAGATACAGTTTCCGGATTACAGTTTACGATAATTGTCTCAAATCCCAGTTTTTTAAGGGCAAGGGAAGCGTGTACACAGCAGTAGTCAAACTCGATACCCTGACCGATTCTGTTTGGACCGCCGCCAAGGATCATAATCTTTGGTTTTTCTTCAGAAACCGGGTTTTTGTCTTCGCCGTTATAAGTAGAGTAGTAGTATGCGCTGTCTTCTGTTCCACTTACGTGAACGCCCTCCCATACTTCTTCCACACCGATAGACGTGCGGTGATTGCGAATGTCTTCTTCCGGGATTTCCAGAATCTGGCTTAAATATTTGTCTGAGAAACCGTCTTTCTTTGCAGAGGTCAGAAGTTCATCGGAAGGAAGGCTTCCTTTGTTTGCAAGAAGTTCATTCTCTTCGTCTACAAGCTCTTTCATCTGCTCAATAAAGTAAGGTTTGATTTTTGTAAGCTCATGAAGCTCTTCGATAGTAGCGCCTTTTCTGAGGGCTTCATACATAACAAAGTGGCGTTCACTGGACGGAGTTGCCAGGATATGAAGAAGTTCTTCTTTTGTCATGTTGTCAAAGTTTCCTGCGTGTCCAAGACCATAGCGTCCTGTTTCCAGGCTTCGAATCGCTTTCTGGAAGGCTTCTTTATAAGTTTTTCCGATACTCATAACTTCGCCGACTGCACGCATCTGTGTACCCAGCTTGTCCTGTACGCCTTTGAATTTTTCAAATGCCCAGCGCGCAAATTTAATTACAACATAATCTCCGTCCGGAACATATTTATCAAGAGTTCCGTATTTTCCGCATGGAATATCTTTCAGTGTAAGACCAGCTGCAAGCATTGCGGATACAAGGGCAATCGGGAATCCGGTTGCCTTGGAAGCAAGGGCAGAGGAGCGGGAAGTACGTGGGTTGATTTCAATAACAATAATACGGTCTGTTACAGGGTCATGGGCAAACTGTACGTTTGTACCGCCGATTACCTGTACAGATTCTACGATTTTATATGCCTGCTCCTGAAGACGTTTCTGGCATTCTTCGGAGATAGTAAGCATTGGTGCGGAACAGAAGGAGTCTCCTGTGTGTACACCAAGAGGGTCGATATTTTCGATAAAGCAGACTGTGATCATGTTGTTGTCTGCATCACGGACGATTTCCAGCTCAAGCTCTTCCCAGCCGAGAATGGATTCTTCTACAAGAACCTGTCCTACAAGACTTGCCTGAAGACCTCTTGCACATAC
>JAUNAX010000110.1 GCA_030527365.1 Eubacteriales bacterium
CATCATTTACACCGTCACCTGTCATGGAAACAATGTTTCCTTTTTCCTGCCATGCGCGGACAATACGGATTTTGTGCTCCGGTGTCACACGGGCATAAACTGTAATGTTTTCTACGAAATCTTTTAATTCCTCATCACTTAATCCGTCGATTTCAGAGCCCTCACACGCCTGGCTGTCATCCGTTAAAATACCGATTCTTCTTGCAATAGCTGCTGCTGTTACCTTATGATCGCCTGTGATCATGATCGGACGGATACCGGCGCTGATACAATCTGCAACTGCTGCGGCACTCTCCGGACGGGGCGGATCCATCATAGCGATCAAACCAAGAAATACAAGGTCATTTTCATCCTCAAGAGAAAGCTCTTTTTCTCCGTCAAACTTTCTGTATCCTATACCAAGGACACGTAAGCCCTGTCTGGAATAGCTTTCGTTTGCTGCTGCAATTTCCTGAATATCTTTTTCTGTAAGGGAAACAAGCTCACCGTTTTTCTGAATGTATTTTACACGGTTCAGCATCACGTCCACAGCGCCCTTTGTTACCATTGTATAACCGTCTTTGAGATTATGAAAGGTTGACATTAACTTTCTGTCGCTGTCAAAAGGAATCTCACTTAAACGTGGATACGCTTTTCTCACTCTCTCTGCCGGAACGCCAAGCTTGTCTCCAAGATTAATAAGCGCTGTCTCTGTCGGATCTCCGATTTCTTTTCCATCAATATTTGTGGAATCGTTACAGAGAATACTGAGGCGGAGCATCTGTTTATGAAGAGGATTTTCCGGATTAATATTCTCTGCCGGAATATCCTGTCCATCTACATAATAATGCTCTACTGTCATTTTGTTCTGTGTCAAGGTTCCTGTTTTATCAGAACATACAATGGACACGCTTCCAAGACCTTCCACAGCCTGCAGCTTACGGATAATCGCACCCTGTTTTGCCATCTTCTGTGTACCGAACGCAAGAACAATTGTTACAATGGAGCTTAAAGCTTCTGGAATGGCTGCTACTGCAAGAGCAACTGCAAAGAGGAACGCATCTGCGATTTCGCCGCCTTTTATTACCTGAAGCCCAAACAATGCGGCACAGAGAACAAGAATGATCACGGAAAGCTTCTGTCCAAACTGGTCGAGATTTACCTGAAGCGGCGTCTTTTTCTCGGAAGTATTTTTCAGAAGTCCTGCAATTTTTCCGACCTCTGTATTCATTCCAATATCTGTTACAATGAATTTTGCTCTTCCGTAAGTAACAAAACTTCCGGAATAAACCATATTTACGCGGTCGCCTAAAGGCAGCTCTCCCTCCAGTGTCTCACTGCTTTTTTCTACTGCAATACTCTCGCCTGTAAGCGCGCTTTCGTCTACTTTCAGGCTGGCACACTCAACAATTCGTCCATCTGCCGGAACATAATCTCCCGCTTCCAGATGTACTTCATCGCCCACTGTAACTTCACGGCTTGGTACTTCCACAACAATTCCACCACGGAGAACTTTTGCATTAGGCGCGGAAAGCTGTTTCAAACTATTAAGCGAATGCTCTGCTTTAATTGTCTGTACTGTTCCCAGAATGGCATTCATGGTAATAACTACAAGGATAACAACTGTACTTTCTGTTTCTCCAAGGAAAAACGATACGGTTGCGGCACAGATAAGAATAATTACAAGGAAATCCTTAAACTGCTCCAGAAAAATCTGAAGAGTGCTCTTTTTCTTTCCTTCTACCAGCTCGTTAAAACCATATTTTTCCTGGTTTTCTCTTACTCTGGAATCGCTGAGAGGTTCCATCCCCCCGTTGATCTCTTTTCGCACATCTTCTGCGCTCTGGCTGTAATAAGGTTTCATAGGCATCTTCCTTTCTTTAAGAGTATTTTTATTTCCGAGAAATGCAAAATAAAAAGAGACTTCTATTGCATTTCATCATGCAATAAAAGTCTCGCTGTTTCATCACGATACGGACAGATATTCATCTGTCGAGATTGACGACATCGCAAACACTGCTGTGCCAGCTACTCCCTTTTATTTTTAAATACTATAATCTCTTTACACCAGTTTTGTCAAGGAGTATTTTTCGACTTCTGTCCCTTTTCAACATTTGTTATATAAATAAGCTGAGATGTGTGCATTTTATTAAGCACATTGTATACGGGTTTAAATAAAAGAGCAGTAAGCACCGTATTTCCGATACAGTGCATAAGGTCATACGGGATTCCGGATACCCAGTAGGCAATTCCTGCACCCCATCCTCCTGAAATAAAATAGGGAACGGCACAGAGAAATCCGAAAGAAAGGCCATATGCCCCTGCCAGAACGACCCACATAAGAACCGACTGATTTTTTTGCATCAAAAGCACGATCACTGCCAGAATCGTCCAGATATACAAATAACTGAACCACCAGATTCCAAACCCGTAAATCAGCCCTTCAAGGGCTACAAATGTATAGATAATGTAAAAAACCTGTTTTTTATAAATCAGAGTATACACAATAATCAGCATGGTAACCGGCTCAATATTGGGAAGAGCTGCCATTCCCACCTGACCAATCAGGAGAATGGCGCTCAAAAACCCCATTGTCACCATGTACACAGCTTTCATTGTACTTTTTTTCGGCTGCCTGTTCATAGGCACTTCCTCCGTATCAGTAACCTACTGTCAAAGTAAGCTCAAAGGCGTCTCCATCTGCTACCGGAGTTTTATCAGCGGAAGTATTGACCTGCTCACCGCCTTTTGTGATACACCACCATTCCTGGTTGCTGTCATCTGCTTTTATACCATTTACAGAAGTGATAAAAAGTCCGTATTCCCCATCTTCGCCTTCTACCAGCTTTTCATCTTTCAGAACTTCTCCGAGATATTCTCGGTCTGTATGATAAGTAAAATCTTCTGCTTTTCCATCTTTATCAACAACCTGAACAGTTACTTCCTTGCTGCCTTTTTCTGTTTTTGGTTTTGTAAAAGAATACACTCCAAAAAGAACGGCTGCTACAACTACAAGAACAACGGCTGCGATAATCGCTTTTTTATTTTTCTTCATATCAGCAAACCTCTGCCCCTGCAGGCATATCTTTCTCCGGTGTCATAAGTGAAAGATTTCCCTCAGCATCCTCTGCACAGAGAATCATGCCCTCGCTTAAAACTCCTGCAAGCTTTGCAGGTTTTAAGTTTGTCACTACCATAACCTTTTTGCCCACCATTTCTTCCGGTGAATAATGAGCCTTAATTCCGGATACAATCTGGCGTACCTGGCTTCCGATTTTTACCTGAGAGCAGAGAAGTTTTTTCGATTTTTTTACTGCTTCGCAGGCAATGATTTCTCCAACCTGGAACTGAAGCTTCTCAAAATCTTCAAACGTAATTTCCGGTTTTGCCTCGATGTCGATTACGTTTTCGTCCTCTTTTTTCTCTTCCTCCTTTACTGCCGGGTGAAGAGCCTCTACTTTTTCCATCACTTCTTTTAAGTCAAGACGGGCAAAAAGAATTTCCGGTTTTTCTGTCACTTTGTTTCCTGACGGATAAAGACCGAATGTCTTTAACTCCTCAAGAGTTCTGCCTTCTGCATGAAGCTGAGAAAGAATACGCTGTGTTGTTTCCGGCATAAAGGATTCCAGAAGAGTTGCACCAATGCAGATACCTTCCACCAGATTATAGAGAACCGTTGCAAGACGGTCTTTTTTGTCCTCGTCTTTTGCAAGCGCCCACGGCATTGTCTCGTCAATATATTTGTTGCAGCGTTTAAAGATAGAAAATGCCTCTGTCATAGCGTCTGCCACACGGAGCTTGTCCATTTTTTCCTCAACCTTGCCCGGAACAGAAAGAATAAAGGACTTCATATCCTCGTCAACCGGCTCACACACTCCCTTATTTTCCACAACGCCGCCAAAATATTTATTGGACATGGAAATAGTTCTGTTTACAAGGTTTCCAAGTGTGTTTGCAAGCTCGGAATTTAATCTTTCCACCATCAGCTCCCATGTGATTACACCATCGTTTTCAAACGGCATTTCATGAAGAACAAAATAGCGGACTGCATCTACGCCGAAGAAATCTACAAGCTCGTCTGCGTAAATCACGTTTCCTTTGGATTTACTCATTTTTCCGTCTCCCTGGAGAAGCCACGGATGACCGAATACCTGCTTTGGAAGGGGAAGATCAAGTGACATCAGGAAAATCGGCCAATAAATTGTATGGAAACGGATAATGTCTTTACCAATTAAATGAAGATCTGCAGGCCAGTTTTTCTTAAACTGATCTGTGCTTTCTCCATCACAGTCATATCCAATACCTGTAATGTAGTTTGTAAGAGCGTCCAGCCATACATATACCACATGGTTTGGATCGAAATCTACCGGGATTCCCCATTTAAAGGAAGTTCTGGATACACAAAGATCCTGAAGTCCCGGAAGAAGGAAGTTATTCATCATCTCGTTTTTACGGGATTCCGGCTGAATAAATTCCGGATGTGTGTTGATATGCTCAATAAGACGGTCTGCATATTTGCTCATTTTAAAGAAATAAGCCTCCTCTTTTGCAGGAACGCAGGGGCGTCCACAGTCTGGACATTTTCCATCTACAAGCTGGGATTCTGTAAAGAAGGACTCACATGGAGTACAGTACATTCCCTCATAATGTCCTTTATAAATATCCCCTTTTGCATACATTTTTTTGAAAATCTTCTGAACCTGTTTTTCGTGGTCTTCATCTGTTGTACGAATGAATTTGTCATAAGATGTGTTCATCATATCCCAGATATTTTTAATTTCACCGGAAACATTGTCTACAAATTCCTTCGGTGTAATTCCGGCTTCTGCCGCTTTCATCTCAATCTTTTGTCCATGTTCGTCTGTTCCTGTCTGGAAAAATACGTCATACCCCTGCTGTCTTTTGTAGCGGGCAATGGCATCTGCCAGAACTGCCTCGTAAGTATTTCCAATGTGAGGTTTGCCTGATGTGTAGGCAATAGCTGTTGTAATATAATACTTCTGCTTTTCCATGATTGTCTCCTTTTTCTTTATATAAATTTTTATTATTCAGGGCAGGGGGCTTATTTTTGATATTACAGCGGATAATTTTGGGCTCTGTTTGTAAAAAATCAGGACAAAATAGGCAGATATTTTTGTTTTTCCTTTTATAGCCTACTTTTTTCTCTGGAAAATAAGCGAAAATAGAGGAAGTCTATGTTTCATCCTATTATTTTAAGTCCAAAATCAGGTGGAATACTCTAATATGACATTTCCGCCTACTTTAAGTCTCGAAAAATTCAGTTGAAATCTTCCAACATAAAATTTCCGCCTACTTTAATCTGGAAAACTATAGGCGAAAAATAAGGAAAACAGGATTGCGCCCTATAATTGCCTGTAAAATATAGGATTTTATTTCCAAAACTTTAAATATCGCCTATTTCAGTCTTCCCCAGTTAACAAAGAATCTCTCTTGTGAGATTCTCCGCCTGCGGCGGGTCGCTTTAGCGACATATTTCTTTTCCGCCGCAGTGCGCTCCTACGCGAAGCGTTTTTTATGCTATGGAACATTACAGAATAATTTCCTATAGTATAAAAAAACGCCTTCTCATATACTGAGAAGACGAGCGTTACCCGTGTTACCACTTCTTTTCATCTCTGCTTCACAGCAGAAACCTTATCAGGTACTTTCTTATACCCTGTCGCTGTAACAGGCGAACCTGTCACTGCCTAAGTCACCCTCAGCAGTGCCTCTCCAAAGCCATCTTCCATCTGCTCCATACATATCCCTCTCACCATACGGGATTTCTCTGTAATGCGGTGTGCAAATGTACTCTCTTCTTCCATGAGTTTTCGTATGTAAAAATCCTATCATATTTCACAGGGTTTGTAAAGAGGCTTGGCTCTCTTGGACACGACAAACGCATGAACGATTATCTATTTCCAATTCTGTTTTAGGTCATCTTTTAAGCGTAAGCGCTTAATTTTTGGGTAACTACAAATTTATCCTTTTTTCATGCATAATGATAGAAAATAGTTTTTTACTCCATCATCTTGATAGGAAGTAGATTTTTACTACAATTGGAGGTTTCATTATGAATGGTAAACGTACTCCAGGCCGTTCCCTGGATGAATGGCTGGAACTGGTGACATCCTGCCGGCAAAGCGGTCTTACCGATGCTGCCTGGTGTCATGAAAATGGGATTTCTCCCAGCTGTTTTTACAATGCTGTCAGCAGGCTTCGCAAAAGAGCCTGTGAGATACCAGAACCATCTGGAAAAGCAAGCACTCTCGATTTTACATCCCATAAACAGGATGTAGTCCGGATTGCGATAGAGTCGGAACATACTCCGGCAGAACTAGTTTCAATGAAAAAAAACGGTTCTCTGTACCTTGACAATTCACATATGATTGAAATCGAAGCAAATGGACTTCGGATCCGCATAAGCAATGATATCCAGCCGGTTTTATTAAAAACTCTGATGG
>JAUNAX010000111.1 GCA_030527365.1 Eubacteriales bacterium
GATAAGTGACATATTTTCCGTTTTTGGCACAAATAAGCTCTCCGGCAGGATAAGAGGCAAGGCGGTGTTTTAAATTTTCAATTTCTTTTAACAAATATTTTTTACGTTCAAGTAAATTGTGATATAACAATAGAATTCCTCCTTAAAACAATGAAAGGTAAAGTGAGTAAAGATGTGACATAAAAGATGATAAAAGAAGTGAATTTTGATAAGAGCTGATTTTATAGTAACACACAAAAATTGCATAGACAAGCAGTCATAAATTTTTTATAGGAAAAGCAAAATCAAAAACATTAATAGTAAGTTGGAAAAAAATGGGGACGCCGTATCTGTGATTTCTGCGGCGTCCCATAAAAATAAGCACTCCCGGAAAGAGTGAAGGAAATCAGAACATCGTCTTTTATGGTCTGATTAGAAGAATGTGAAAGAAAGTCATTGATTTTTCGTACCTTCCCGTTCCATCTCCTCCATGATCGTCTTGTTTACATCATCTTCATAAATACGCATCTGCACCTGCATAGGCGTAGGGTCGTCTGTGAGCTTTCTCTTTCCAAAATGATTAAAGAAGAACAGTACGCCAAGCCCGATTCCTACAGAGTAGGAAATTTCAAGAATGGTAAATCCGCTGGAAACATTTCCTGTAACAAGAGTGTAAATCTGGGAGAAAAGACCGCCCACATCTACATCATTGTTAAAAGTCATAATAGAAAAAGCTGCGCCAAAAAAAGTGGCAAGGCAGACAAAGACTACTTTCAGCCATCTCCAGAGAAGTCCGTGGACAGGTTCATTTTGATAGGTGATAATAAAAGTAGGTTCTCCAATGTGGGAGATAGTAAGATCCGGTTCTTTTTGCTGAATCTGCTGGATCAGCTCCATAGAAGAAAGAACGTAGCGTCCTGGTTTATGCGGTTCCAGATTTAAAACAGGAAGAACTCTGAGACGGTTCAGAATTTTGGAATTGCTGCAGGAAAGCTTTGCAATATCCTGAAGGTAAATGTGAGGATGCCGCACTTCTACATTCTGTTCCAGCATAAGATACAAAGTATCGCTCAATATATACACCTCGCTTTATGATCAGTCTTTCATCTTTGGCTTAAAGATAAGGCTGGCAAGATAAGAAAAAATCAGGGCAGCAGATACCCCGGCAGCGCAGGCAGTAAAGCCTCCTGTAAAAAGCCCTAAAAGCCCGTCTTTATCAATGGCTTTTTTCATGCCTTCCCAGAGTATATTTCCAAATCCGAGAAGCGGGACGGAAGCCCCTGCTCCTGCAAAATCCACAAAAGGCCCGTAAATGCCCACAGCGCTTAAAACTGCGCCGCCACATACAAGAAGTACCATAACCCGGCCTGGAAGAAGCTTTGTTTTATCAAGTAGAATCTGGACAAGGGCACAGATAAGGCCGCCAACCCAGAAAGCATTTATATAATCCATAATTACCTCCGTATTTATGCAGGAATGTGTTCAATAATAACAGCGTGTGCAATTCCGGGAACGGAAACACCTTCATTAAAGCTGACTTTTGAAAGAAGTGCGCCTGTGGGAACAAAAAGAATGCGTTTCCATTCACCGGCTGCAACTTTCGGAAGAATATAAGCAGTGAGCACAGAGGCTGCACAGCCGCAGCCGCTTCCGCCGGAATGGGTATCCTGTGTTTCATTGTCGTAAATCAGGAGTCCGCAGTCCTGGTGTTGTGCCTGAATCTCTACGCCTTTTTCTTCGAGAAGGTCAAAAAGAATTTTCTGTCCTACCATTCCAAGATCACCAGTGAAGATACAGTCGTAATCGGAAGGGCTTCGTCCGAAATCGTAGAGATGCTGCCAGATTGTGTCGCAGGCAGCAGGAGCCATACAGCCACCCATATTCAGGGAGTCTTTAAAACCAAAATCAACGAGCCGTCCTGTAGTCAGTCCGGTAATGGCAGCAAAGCCTTTTGAGGAAGCAAGGGGCGTATATTGTTTCTGCTGTTTTTTAGAAGGAGGGCAGGTGCTTAAGATACAGGCGCCGCTTCCAGTAACCGTCCATGTGGCAGATAAGGGACGCTGGTTTCCATAGCCCAGGGGAAAACGAAATTCCTTTTCTGCACTTGCAAAGTGACTGGAGGTTGCACAGAGAACGGGTTCGCCATACCCGGCAGATACAGATATGGAACCAAGGGAGAGAGATTCTCCCATAGTGGAGCAGGCGCCGTACAGTCCGTAAAAGGGAATGCCAAGTCCTGCGATTCCAAAGGAGGAGGCAGTTGTCTGGGCAAGAAGGTCTCCGGCAAAGGCAAGGCGGATTTCCTCCGGCTTATATCCGGCTTTTCCGGCTGCAAGAACAGCTGCTTCTCTTTGCATGGCGCTTTCAGCAGCTTCCCATGTATCACTTCCGAACATGGGATCCTCACATACCAGGTCAAATAGGTTTCCGATAGGACCTTCCCCTTCTTTTTTTCCTACAACAGAAGCGCAGCTCTGAATAAATACAGGGTGGGACAAGGAAACGCTGGAAAGTCCTGTTGTCTGTTTTTGGTTCATGAAATCACCTCCATTATTTTTAAGATATAGTAGAAGATACCCAGAATCCAGGAGCTTAAAAGACCATACAAAATTACCGGACCTGCGATGGTAAAGATTTTGCAGCCGATGCCGAATACCTGTCCTTCTGCCTGAAATTCAATGGCAGAAGAGGCGACAGAATTGGCAAAACCGGTAATGGGAACAAGGCTGCCTGCGCCTCCGAATTTGCCGATTTTGGAGTAAAGGTTAAAGCCTGTAAGAAGCACACTTAAAAGGATCAGGATTACAGAGCACCAGGTTCCGGCGGCTTCTTTATCTGCGCCCATAGATTTTGCAGTATTTAAAATAAACTGTCCCAGAGTACAGATGATACCTCCTGTGAGAAAGGCTTTTCCCATATTTAAAGGGAGACTGTGGGCAGGCGTTACTTTTTTTACATATGCTTCATATTTTTTTTGTTTCTGTTTTTGCTGTTGGGAGATTGTGTCCGGCATAAAAACACCGTCCTTTCTAAATGAATTTTATTTCTGCCAATTCTGGAAATAATAGAGCAGAGAGCCGAAGATTTTGCCAAGAGCTACAAAGAAAATAACCTTTGGAAGACCTTCTGTGAATTTAATACGTCTTGTAAAAATGGGAAATACGTCTGCCATTTCTGCCAGAGCCATAATCCAGCCGCCGAGAAAAATACCGGAAAACAGTCCGTAAAGTAGAAGAAAAGGACGCCCCAGAGGGAGTGGAATATGAAAGAGCAACATAAGAGTTCCAAATAAAGTTCCCAGAAGGGTGAAATCTTCATAAAGCATAATGTGTTTCCCGGTGCGGGTAATCCCTGCGTATCTTGGTACAATAGAAAGACCTATGAGAAGTCCGACAATGCCTCCTGCAATAATCACTCCGGAGCAGAAGCCAATGAAAGCAAGAAAAATCTGCTGCAGCATAGATTCACCTCCGATTTATGTTTAGTATGAGGAAAATCATAAAAAATATGTGCCAATTCTTAATAAAAAATGAAAAACTGTACAAGTGAGGAACCACATAGTATAATAGAGTAGACTGCAGGGAAAAGTGCAGATTTTAACAGGAAAAAGGAGGGCTTGTGATATGCAGAATGCATTTTCACGAATGGAAATACTGCTGGGGGAAGAGGGAAGTACAAAACTTGCAAAAGCCAGAATTATGGTGTTTGGCCTTGGCGGCGTTGGCTCTTACGTGGCAGAAGCGCTGGCGAGATGCGGAGTGGGAAGCCTGACGCTTGTTGACCATGATACCGTTTCTGTTACAAATATTAACAGACAGCTTTATGCACTTCGTTCTACAGTAGGACGCAGTAAGGTGCAGGTGGCAAAAGAAAGAATCCGGGATATAGATGAAAATATTCTGGTTCATACATATGAGACTTTTTATAATGAGGATACAGCAGATATGTTTGATTTTCGTGGCGTGGATTACATTGTGGACGCCATTGATACTGTAACCTCAAAGCTTCTTATTATCCAGAAGGCAAAAGAATGCGGTGTTCCCGTGATTTCCTGTATGGGAACGGGAAACAAGATGGAACCTTCCAAATTTGAAATTACAGATATTTCAAAGACAAGTGTGTGTCCTCTTGCAAAAGTTATGAGAACAGAGCTCAGAAAGCGGGGAATACGGAAGGTAAAGGTTCTTTATTCAAAGGAAAAACCCATAAAGGCAGTTCAGGATAACGGAGAGAGAAAAGGAAATACGGACCGACCGGTTCCGGGAAGCATTGCCTTTGTTCCAAGTGTCGCAGGACTTCTTATCGCAGGAGAAGTTGTGCGGGATATTCTGGGAGACGGAAAAAAGAAGTAAGGCTTGAAATGGCAGCAGAGAATAAGAAAAAGGAGTTATAGCATTGAAAATAAAAGACAGATTTTGTAATTTACTGGGAGAAGAGAATGTACTCACAGATGAACTTATGAGCAGTCACACTACATTTCGCATTGGTGGAGCGGCAGATTACTTTCTGCTTCCAACAGAAGGAACACAGATAAAAGGAATTTTTGAAATATGTAAGGAGGAGAATATTCCCTGTTTTATACTGGGGAATGGAAGCAATCTTCTCGTAAGTGACAGGGGATACAGGGGAGCGGTCATTCAGATGTACCGTAATATGAATAAGATCGAGACAGAAGGAACTGTGATACGGGCGCAGGCAGGAGCCCTTCTTTCTGCTGTAGCGGCAGAAGCCAAAAATCATTCGCTTACAGGCTTTGAGTTTGCAGGGGGGATTCCGGGGACTCTTGGCGGCGCTGTGACTATGAATGCAGGCGCTTACGGCGGAGAAATGAAGGACGTATTAAAAACAGTTACAGTTGTAGACGGAGAAGGAAATATAAGAAAGCTGTCATTGGAGGAGCTGAATCTGGGATACCGGACCAGTATTATAAAAACAGCAGGGTATCTTGTTCTGGAAGCGGAAATTTCTCTGAAAGAGGGAAATCAAGAAGAAATAAAAGCGCTTATGAAAGACCTGACAGAGAGAAGAACTTCCAAGCAGCCTCTGGAATTTCCAAGCGCAGGCAGTACATTTAAGCGCCCGGAGGGATATTTTGCAGGAAAGCTTATTATGGATTCCGGGCTTCGAGGATACCGTGTGGGCGGAGCGCAGGTGTCAGAAAAACACTGTGGTTTTGTGATCAATGCAGGAGGGGCGACTGCGGCAGATGTAAGAGCGCTCATTCATGATGTGCAGAATACAGTTTATGAAAAATTTGGAGTGATGCTGGAGCCGGAGGTACGGTTTCTGGGCGATTTTTCGTAACAAAGGAAAAGAGAGGGAAGAGTCATGCGTTTTGTAATTGTAACAGGAGTGTCGGGAGCTGGGAAATCTACTGCACTTAAAATACTGGAAGATGCCAGATACTTTTGTGTAGATAATCTGCCCATTCAGCTTTTGGAAAAGTTTGCCTCGCTTCTGCCGGAAATACATGGGGAGGACGTTCAGAATGTGGCGCTTGGAATAGATGCCAGGAGCGGAAGAGCGCTTGATGAGCTGGAAGTTGTCCTTGACAGAATGAAAGAAGCCGGTTATGAATTTGAGATTCTTTTTCTGGATGCGGAAGACAGTGTCCTTGTGAAACGATATAAGGAAACAAGGAGAAGTCACCCCCTTGCAATGACGGGAAGAGTGGACGAGGGAATACGCATTGAGCGTGAAAAAATGCACTTTTTAAAGGAGAGGGCAGACTATATCATTGATACAAGTTATCTTCTTACAAGAGAACTGAAACAGGAAGTGGAGAAGATTTTTGTGGATAATCAGGAATTTTGCAACCTGATGGTTTCTGTTCTGTCTTTTGGATTTAAGTATGGGATTCCGGCAGATGCGGATCTTGTATTTGATGTGCGCTTTCTTCCGAATCCATATTATGTAGATGAACTCCGACCGCTTACCGGCATGGAGGACAGCGTGTTTGAATATGTGATGAACAGCAGTGCGGCTCAGGAATTTGCAGACAGGCTGGAAGATATGGTGCGTTTTCTGATTCCTCATTATGTGAAAGAGGGAAAGACAAATCTTGTGATAGCGATCGGCTGTACTGGTGGAAAACACCGTTCTGTCACTCTTGCAAGAGAACTGTATGGAAGGCTGTTAAAAAGCGGACAGTACGGATTCCGCCTTGAACACCGTGATATTGAGAAGGACAGAATGCTGAAAAAATAGAAGAAATGAGGTTGGAAAATGTCTTTTTCAGGAATGGTAAAGGAAGAGCTTTCCAGACAGATCAATACGGCGAGACACTGCCGAATAGCAGAGCTTGCCGCCATTTTATGTGTCTGCGGAAGCATGGAATATCAAAAAGACGGGAATAAAATTCTGCGGGTCCATACAGAAAATGAACTGGTTGCAAGAAAATACTTTACATTATTAAAAAAAACATTTAATATAGAGACAGCAGTATTTCTTCACG
>JAUNAX010000112.1 GCA_030527365.1 Eubacteriales bacterium
TTAAAAATGCGTGAAATATCATATTTTCTCCTTTCTTATCGTCTGGAATATCTTCGGAGAGCCGGTACGACTTCCCTTAACACTTCCAGACAGTAATCTGCTTCCTCAAATGTATTTTCCTCACAAAAACTTAATCTCACTGTACTTTCTTTCTGTTCTGCAGAAAGTCCCATTGCTGTCAGAGTACCACTTGCTTTTCTCTTATGACTGGAGCAGGCGCTGCCTGCTGAAACATAAATCCTTTTATCTTCCAGTGTATGTAGAAGAACTTCGCTTCGGATTCCCATAAAACTTACGCTTAAAATCTGAGGCGCTCCCTCACGAAGCTCCATTCCGTTTATTTTTACGTTTTCTATCTGAGAAAGTCCTTTTGCCATATATTCTTTTAACTGGTACATATGCTCCACATTTTCATCAAAGTTTCTGTAAATCTCCTCTGCCGCCATGCCAAGACCGGCTATTCCCGGAACATTGTCTGTTCCAGATCGCATTCCTCCCTGCTGACCGCCGCCTAAAATCTGCGGCTCTATCCTTACCTTTTCATTAATATAAAGAAATCCAACACCTTTCGGCCCGTGAATCTTATGTCCGCTTACAGAGAGAAGGTCAATTCCCAGCTTCTTCGGATAAATCCTGTATTTTCCAAATGCCTGTATTGCATCTACATGGTAAAGCGCCCTCGGGCTCTTTTCATGAATCAGCTTTGCAATTTTTTCTATCGGCATGACAGAGCCCACCTCATTATTTACATACATGGTAGAAACCATGATCGTATCCGGGCGAAGGGCTTCTTCAAGGGCATCAAGGCGCACTACGCCACTCTCGTCAACCGGAACAATCGTCACTTCAAATCCGAGTGACTCCAGATACTCTACAGGCTGTCCTACTGCCGGATGTTCCACTGCTGTTGTAATAATGTGGTTTCCTTTTCTCTTATTGGCCATAACACCGCCGATCAGAGCGAGATTATTGGATTCTGTTCCCCCTGATGTGAAAAGGATTTCTTTTTCATTTACCTTCATAAGCCGGGCAATCGATGCTTTTGCATCTTTTATATACTGCTCCGCTTCCACGCCTTTTCTGTGCATGGCAGAAGGATTTCCGTAATCCTCCGTCATAGTTTTGCACACAATTTCCCGCACCGCCTCATAGCACTTTGTTGTGGCGGAATTATCAAAATATGCTTCCATCACTTTTTATCTCCTTCCAGGTGGAACATAAGCACAGAAAGAATGGCAAGGCCTGCCGTCTCCGTTCTTAAAATCCTGTGTCCCAGTGTAACCGGCATTGCCCCTGCCTCTATTGCCATCTGAATTTCTTCTTCCTCAAAGCCGCCCTCCGGTCCAATAAAAATCCCGATAGACTGTCCCGGCTCAATTTTCTCTATAAGTGCTTTTGTCTCCTTCATTCCTTTTGCAAGCTCATAAGGAACAAGGCAGACATCGAGCTCTTTTGCGAGAGCAAGGGCATCTTTAAATTTCATGACAGAGTGAACCTCCGGCACGAGCATACGCTTTGACTGCTTTGCTGCACTTTCTGCAATCTGCTGCCATCTTGCCGTCTTTTTCTCTGCCTTTGCACCGTCAAGCTTTACCACACACCGCTTTGTGGCTACAGGCACTACGCTGTATGCCCCAAGTTCAACAGCCTTCTGTATAATCAGTTCCATTTTATCTGCTTTCGGAAGCCCCTGAAAGAGGTAAATCTTTCCAGGCAGCTCATATTCCGGCTCCTGGGCGTAAAGAATGTGCAGAATCACCTCCTCTTCCTCGAAGCTTTCGATCGTACAGCAGTATTCTTTTTCTCCGCCATCGCTGATCCAAAGTTCTTCCCCTGTCTTCATGCGGAGAACGTTTCGGATGTGATTTACGTCCCCTCCTGTAATGGAAATTCTGTGCTCTTCTTCCTGAATCTGATAAGGTTCTACAAAAAAACGCTGCATCTTATCAGTCCTTTCTTGCTGTGACGGACACCCATTCTCCCTGATGTGTCACTTCCACAACATTCAGTCCGGCATCTTTTACAGCCTGTACAACAACATCTTCCTTCACATCAAGAATACCGGAAGTAATGTAATATCCGCCTTTTTTCATCTGATTTACAATAACAGGGGTAAGCGGCACAAGAACGTCCGCAAGAATATTGGCCGCTACAATATCATATTTTTCATAGCCCACCTTATCCTGTACTTCTTTATCATCAATGATATTTCCAATCATCATATCGAAGGCTGCATCCGGAATGTCATTTGCTTCCTTATTTTCTGCAACTGCCGGAATTGCACAAGGGTCCAGATCTGTTCCCAGAACATGTTTTGCCCCCAGTTTCAGAGAAACAATTCCAAGGATTCCGCTTCCTGTTCCCACATCCAGAAGTTCTGTATCCTCTGTAACATATTTTTTAAGCTGGCGGATCACAAGCTGTGTTGTTTCATGCATACCTGTTCCAAAAGCAGTTCCCGGATCAATGTGGAGAATCATTTTATTTTTGTCTTCTTCCTTTACTTCCTCCCAGGAAGGAACAATGAGAATATCATCTACATAAAACTGGTGAAAATATTCTTTCCAGTTGTTGATCCAGTCCTTGTCCTCTGTCTCAGATTCCTCAATTGTTCCCTCTCCAATATCCATAAAAGAGCGAAGTTCCTCAAGAGCTTCTCTGACTTTTTTCAGCATTTCGTCTTTATCTGTATCTTCATCCAGATAAAAATTCAAATATGCAACACCGTCATCCTCCTGTGTTTCCGGCATAATATCAACAAACATCTGCTCCTTATCTTCCTCTGTGAGAGGCTGTTTATCCACAATTTCCGCGCCTTCCACACCTACTTCTGCAAGTGTGCAGATCACAATGTCCTCTGCCTCTGTTGTTGTTTTTACAGTAAAACGATTCCATTTCATAATTGATTGTCTCCCATCTTTTCTTTCCAGATTTTTCTGTTCCAGTATTCAAAAATATTCATTATCTTCTGATAACGGCTTTCTTTCGCAAAAAATCGCCACGCGGCTTCTACAAGAATAACTGCTGCAATGGCATCCACAATATAATGCTGCTTCAATACCTGTGTAGAAATAATAATAAGTACCGCAAACACCAGAGAAAATCTCTGATACCACACCGGAATTTCCCTGGCTCCTTTTAATCCTCTCCAGCAAAGCCAGCTCACATAGCAGTGAATAGAGGGAAGAAGATTAGAGGGCATATTCCCCCCATCCATTATGTACACAAGAGAAAGCACGCGCTCAGACAGCGTATCTCCTGTAATAACAGGTCGGATATTTGTCGTCGGCACCGCCATAAATACAATAAAACACGTAAGATGTACAAGTAAATCGGTTGCCACAAATCTGTAAAAACTCTTCTTTCCTCTTCGTGCTGCAAGAATATAATTTGCAGCCCAGAAAGGAAACGCAAGAATATAAATCCAGACAAATTCCGGTATTAAAGGGACTGACCTGTCGAATGCAAAAGTAAAGTCAAAATGATATCTGTCTGCCGTGAGGACACTGCTCCCCCAATAAACAACACAATTCACTGCTAAAATGGATATAAGAGGCAGAATCTCCCACACAGGAATCCACTTTTTACATTTTTCCAAAAACTTCAATAAGAACCTCCTTCTTTCACGGGCTTTTTGGTATACCATACGATATACAGAAGTAATTGTCAAGAGAATGCAAAAGACTCACGGAAAAAAAGGCTTCGGTACTGTGACCGGAGCCTTCTGCTTTATTCCTCAAAAGTTTCCTTGAGCTTATCCATGAAGCTCTTTTTCTTCTTTTCTGGTTTTTCCTGTTTTTCTCCTGCCTCCCCTTTTGAGGTGGAAGGACGGTTTCCACATGCCTCGTCAAATTTGCGAAGCGCCTCTTTTGCCTCTGCATTCAGATTTGTAGGAACCTGTACCACAAGCGTTACATAGTGGTCGCCGCGTACATTTTTGTTTCGAAGGGAAGGAACGCCTTTTCCTTTCAGACGGATTCTTGTATCTGTCTGTGTTCCCGGCTTCACTTCATATGCCACTTCGCCATCCACTGTACTGATACGGACCTCTCCGCCAAGAGCCGCCTGTGCGTAGGTAATCGGCGCTGTGGAGAAGATATTCATATCCTGTCTCTGGAAAATCGGGTGGCGTGCTACATTAACTTCTACAAGCAGATCGCCTCTTGGACCGCCATTTGTTCCAGGCTCACCTTTTTCACGGATACGGATACTCTGTCCATTATCAATACCTGCCGGAACAGATACCTGAATCTTCTTTCTGGAAGAAGTATATCCTGTTCCGCGGCAGCTGGAACATTTCTCTTTAATCACCTTACCTGTTCCGTGACATTCCGGACAGGTCTGTACGTTTCGAACCATACCGAACATGGACTGCTGGGTGTATACAATCTGACCTTCTCCGTTACACTTCGGACATGTAACAGGGGAAGTTCCCGGTTTTGCTCCGGTTCCGTGGCAGGTTGTACACTCGTCCTTCAATACAATTTCCAGCTCTTTTTCACAGCCAAAAACTGCCTCTTCGAAGGTAATGTTCACCCTTGCCCGAAGATTTGCACCTTTCATGGGACCATTATTTGCACGTCTGCCCCGGCTTCCGCCTCCGAAAAGGTCACCAAAAATATCACCGAAAATATCGCCCATATCTGCGCCGTTAAAATCAAAGCCGCCAAATCCGCCTGCGCCTCCTGCTCCGCCGTTCTCAAAGGCTGCATGACCAAATTGGTCGTACTGTCTTCTCTTGTCCGGGTCGCTTAAGATGGTGTATGCTTCTGTTGCTTCTTTAAACTTTGCTTCCGCGTCTTTATCACCCGGATTTACGTCCGGGTGATATTTTTTGGCTAATTTACGGTATGCTTTTTTTAATGCTGCGTCATCGGCGTTTTTGTCCACGCCAAGGACTTCATAATAATCTCTTTTATCAGCCATGATTCCTTTTCCTATACTTGTTTCTTATCAGACTTCTTTATAGTCTGCGTCTACTACGTCGTCATCGTGTCCGCCCTGGGAAGCGTCTGCTCCCATGTCCGGACCTGCCTGGCCTGCGCCTGCTGCTCCCTGTGTCTGCTCATACATTTTTGCGAAAAGCTTCTGTGCGCTCTCCATCATTTTTTCCTGTGCAGCTTTGATGTCTGCAATCTGGGAATCTGTAATCTCTTCTGTGTTTGCAGTCTGGGAAAGAAGGTCTTTCAGTGCATTTAAGTCAGCCTCTACTGCTGCTTTGTCATTTGCTTCCAGTTTATCTCCAGCTTCTTTCAGCGCGTTCTCAACCTGGAATACCATAGAATCTGCATTGTTTCTTGTATCGATTGCTTCTTTACGTTTCTTATCCTGTGCTTCGAACTCTGCAGCTTCTTTTACTGCTTTGTCGATTTCGGAATCAGACATATTGGAGCCTGCTGTAATTGTAATGTGCTGCTCTTTTCCTGTTCCCAGGTCTTTTGCAGATACATTTACAATACCGTTTGCATCAATATCGAAGGTAACCTCGATCTGCGGAACACCACGACGTGCTGGCGGGATTCCGTCAAGACGGAACTGTCCGAGAGACTTGTTGTCTCTTGCAAACTGACGCTCACCCTGTACTACGTTAATATCTACTGCTGTCTGGTTATCTGCTGCTGTTGAGAAAATCTGGCTCTTCTTTGTAGGAATTGTTGTGTTTCTCTCGATCAGACGTGTAGCGATTCCGCCCATTGTCTCGATGGAAAGAGAAAGCGGTGTAACATCAAGAAGAAGAATATCACCTGCGCCTGCATCACCTGCAAGTTTACCACCCTGTACAGAAGCACCAAGTGCAACACACTCATCAGGGTTTAAGGATTTACTTGGCTCTTTGCCTGTAATCTGTCTTACTTTATCCTGTACAGCCGGGATACGTGTAGAACCACCTACAAGAAGTACCTGACCAAGCTCGGAAGCTGTAATTCCCGCATCGGAAAGCGCACGGCGTACCGGATCTGCTGTTCTCTCTACCAGATCATGTGTCAACTCGTCAAATTTTGCTCTTGTAAGATTCATATCAAAGTGTTTCGGGCCTTCTGCTGTTGCTGTGATAAATGGAAGGTTGATATTTGTTGTTGTTGCAGAAGAAAGCTCTTTCTTTGCTTTTTCTGCTGCTTCTTTTAATCTCTGAAGAGCCATTTTGTCATTACTTAAATCAACGCCCTCTGTTCTTTTAAACTCAGCAAGCATATAGTCTGTAATTTTCTGGTCAAAGTCATCACCACCAAGACGGTTGTCTCCTGCTGTGGAAAGAACTTCGATAACTCCGTCACCAATCTCGATAATGGAAACATCGAATGTACCGCCGCCAAGGTCATATACCATGATCTTCTGCTCTTTTTCGTTGTCAAGTCCGTATGCAAGAGCTGCTGCTGTAGGCTCGTTGATGA
>JAUNAX010000113.1:0-3754 GCA_030527365.1 Eubacteriales bacterium
TTCAGAAGTTGACGAAAAACACACAATTTATTATAATAACACATAGACGCGGTACCATGAATGCGGCAGACCGTCTTTATGGTATTACTATGCAGGAAAAAGGTGTTTCCACACTTGTTTCTGTAGATTTAGTCGAAAATCAGTTGACACAGTAAAGAGGAGGAAATATGGCAGAGGAGAAAAAAGGCTTTTTTAAACGCCTTGTCAGTGGCTTGACAAAAACACGCGACAACATTGTGGCAGGATTCGATTCTATTTTTAAGGGATATTCCAGCATTGATGAAGATTTTTACGAAGAACTGGAAGAAATCCTGATTATGGGGGATATAGGAATCAATGCTACAACATCTATCCTGGATAATTTAAAGGAACAGGTTGCAGAGCAGCATATCAAAGAGCCGATGGAATGTAAACAGCTCTTAATCGACAGCATCAAAAAACAGATGTATGTGGACAGCACAGAATATGCTTTTGAGGACAGAAAATCAGTAATACTTGTCATCGGTGTAAATGGTGTGGGAAAAACAACATCTGTTGGAAAACTGGCAGGAAAATTAAAGGATCAGGGTAAAAAAGTAGTGCTTGCAGCGGCAGATACCTTCCGTGCGGCAGCAGGAGAGCAGCTTACCCAGTGGGCGAACCGGGCAGGCGTTGATATTATTGGCGGACAGTCAGGCGCAGATCCTGCGTCTGTTGTATATGATGCAGTTGCAGCCGCAAAAGCGAGAAATGCAGATGTTCTGATCTGTGACACAGCAGGGCGTCTTCACAATAAGAAAAATCTTATGGCAGAGCTTGAAAAAATTTACAGAATTCTGGCAAAAGAATATTCTGAGGCATACTTGGAAACTCTTGTTGTTCTTGATGGAACAACGGGGCAGAATGCACTTGCTCAGGCAAGACAGTTTTCCGAAGTAGCAAACGTAAATGGTATTATTCTTACAAAACTGGACGGAACAGCAAAAGGCGGTATTGCAGTGGCAATTCAGTCGGAACTGGATATTCCTGTAAAATATATAGGTGTGGGAGAAAGCATTGATGATTTACAGAAATTTGATGCGGATGCCTTTGTAAACGCCTTATTTGATGTAGACAACAAAAACGAATAAAGATACCATAAGGGGAGGAAACCATATGCTTACACTGGAAAAATTTGAAGAGGCTTCAGAAATCGTCAGAGAAGTAACTCAGGAGACAAAGCTGATCAAAAGCTCTTATTTTTCGGAATTAACAGGGAACCGTGTGTTTTTTAAACCGGAAAATATGCAGCGTACAGGCGCTTACAAGGTAAGAGGCGCATATTATAAAATCAGTACGCTTACCGAAGAAGAGAGAAACAAGGGGCTGATTACTGCATCAGCGGGAAATCATGCACAGGGAGTGGCTTATGCAGCTCATAAATTCGGAGCAAAGGCAGTGATTGTCATGCCTACCACAACTCCTCTTATTAAAGTGGAGCGCACAAAAAGCTACGGGGCAGAAGTAATCCTGAAAGGAGACGTGTACGACGAAGCCTGTGCTTACGCCCTGGAGCTTGCAGAAAAAGAAGGTTATACCTTTATTCATCCGTTTGATGACCCTGCAGTTGCAACTGGACAGGGGACCATTGCAATGGAAATCGTGCAGGAGCTTCCCCTTGTAGATTATATTCTTGTTCCCATTGGGGGAGGCGGACTTGCAACAGGAGTATCCACGCTTGCAAAGCTTTTAAATCCCCATATTAAGGTGATCGGAGTGGAGCCTTCCGGAGCAGCCTGTATGAAAGCATCTCTGGAAAAAGGCGAGGTTGTGGGGCTTTCCGGTGTCAATACTATTGCGGATGGTACGGCTGTACAGCGTCCGGGAGAGAAAATATTTCCGTATATTCAGGAAAATCTTGATGAAATCCTGACCATTGACGATGATGAGCTCATTGTGGCTTTCCTTGATATGGTAGAAAATCATAAGATGATCGTGGAAAATTCCGGACTTCTCACAGTTGCGGCGCTTCGCCATCTTGATTTTAAAAATAAAAAAGTAGTTTCCATATTAAGTGGCGGAAATATGGATGTAATCACTATGTCTTCTGTAGTGCAGCACGGACTGATTCAGAGAGACAGAATCTTTACGGTTTCTCTGCTGATCCCGGACAAACCAGGCGAGCTGGTCCGCGTTGCGTCCATCATCTCTGAAAATCAGGGTAATGTTATTAAACTTGACCATAATCAGTTTGTAAGCACAAATCGTAATGCTGCGGTAGAACTTAAGATTACAATGGAAGCATATGGAACAGATCACAAAAACCAGATTGTAAAAGCATTGGAAAAAGCAGGCTGCAGACCGAAGCTCATTCGTGCAAGTCTGTAAAGATATGTGTGTCTTATGAAAACTTCATAAGAGCGTGAAAAAGGGAGCGGCTTCTTAGTAAGTCACTCCCTCTTTTTATAAATGGAGATTAATCCCTCTGGAATAAATCTCTTGTATATAATTTTTCTTTTACGTCTTCCAGGCAGCTGTCGTAGCGGTTTGCAAGGATACAGTTGCTCATTTCTTTAAAGTTCTTTAAATCATTTACAACTTTGCTTCCAAAGAAAGTTGTTCCATCTTCCAGTGTTGGTTCATAAATAATAACAGAAGCGCCTTTTGCCTTAATTCGCTTCATAACACCCTGGATACTGCTCTGGCGGAAGTTATCGGAGTTTGACTTCATAGTAAGACGGTATACCCCAACAACCACTTCTTTTTCTTTGGCGTTTTCCCACTGGTTGCTGTCTGCGTAATTGTAATAGCCTGCCATATGAAGAACGCGGTCTGCAATGAAGTCTTTTCGTGTACGGTTACTCTCTACAATAGCGGAAATCATATTCTGAGGAACATCATTGTAATTTGCGAGAAGCTGCTTTGTATCTTTAGGAAGACAGTAGCCGCCGTATCCGAAGGACGGATTGTTGTAATGGGTTCCGATTCGCGGATCAAGACACACGCCGTTAATAATATCCTGCGTGTTCAGTCCTTTGACTTCCGCATAAGTATCGAGTTCATTAAAATAAGAAACGCGAAGCGCAAGGTAAGTGTTTGCAAAAAGTTTTACTGCCTCAGCCTCTGTAAATCCCATAAATAGGGTATCAATTTCTGGTTTGATGGCACCTTCCTGAAGAAGAGCGGCGAAAGTATGCGCTGCCTCTGTAAGCTTTTTATTTTCAGGGTCAGTAGATACAATAATACGACTTGGGTAAAGATTATCGTATAAGGCTTTTGATTCCCGCAAAAATTCCGGGCTGAAAATAATGTTTTCTGTATTGTATTTCTTTCTCACAGACTCTGTAAAACCAACAGGAATGGTGGATTTAATTACCATGACTGCTTCTGGATTTACTTCTAAAACAAGCTGGATCACTGCCTCCACAGCAGAAGTGTCAAAATAGTTCCTCTGGCTGTCATAATTGGTGGGAGCAGCGATAATAACAAAATCTGCATTTTTGTAAGCAGCTTCTCCGTCAAGTGTTGCTGTTAAGTCAAGTTCTTTTTCAGCAAGATATTTTTCGATATATTCGTCTTGAATGGGAGATTTCCGATTATTAATCATCTCCACCTTTTCCGGAATAATATCAACAGCTGTTACATGGTTGTGCTGTGCAAGAAGAGTGGCGATAGAAAGCCCTACATATCCTGTGCCAGCAACTGCGATATTTAAAGGAGAAGGTGAGGGGATTTTATGACTTTCTTCCTTATTTATAAAAACCTCATCCAGTTCAAAGCCCAGAACTTCCTCCAG
>JAUNAX010000113.1:3854-6216 GCA_030527365.1 Eubacteriales bacterium
TGAGTATTGACTTATACATTGATTCGTTGTAGAATATTCTTAAAAATAAAGCAATGGTGCGGAGAAAAATAAAGGATTATTAATAACATATTCGCTCGTGTGTTTGGTTGGGGGGGGGTAAAATAAATGAGTTCATAATAAAAGGAAGCTTCTTTGTAAGAGAGAAAAATAACATACGTTTCTGGCGTATGATTTTTTTTGCATTTACAGGGCTTTGATAAACATTATTTAGCCCTTCCAGGCAAGAAAAGGAAAGAGAAACTAAAAAGAGGAAGAGTGATATGTTACAGTTTATATTAATCGTAGGCATTTTCGCATTAACAGCAGGAGGATATTTTGTAATGCAGAAAAAGGGAAAATTAGAACACTGGCAGATTATAGCAATGTATCTTGCAATTTATGATGCCATAGCAGTGAATGTGGCGTATTTTCTGGCGTTATGGATAAGATTTGACTGCCGGTATTCAGAGATTCCGGAAGTATACTTATCATCATACCTGAAGTTTGCGCCTTGGTATACAATATTTTCAGTAGTGATATTCTGGTTGCTGCGGTTATATAAAAGCATATGGCGTTTCGCAAGCTACAGTGAATTTGTGAGAGTTATTTCCGCAACAATAATAACAGGATTGTTTCATACAGTAGCTATTACGTTGGCTGTTTGCAGAATGCCCATTTCTTATTATATGTTTGGAATTCTGATCCAGTTTTTATTTACTGCTGGAATCCGTTTTTCCTATCGCTTTGTTCTTATGGAGCGTGGAAAAAGGGAGAAAGAAGAGGGCAGCAGTTATTACCGCATCATGCTTATTGGTGCAGGTGCAGCAGGGCAGACGATTTTAAGAGAAATGAGCCGTGCAAGAGAAATCAAAGGAAAAGTTTGCTGCATTATAGATGATAATTCCAATAAATGGGGCAGATACGTAGATGGTGTTCCGGTAGTAGGCGGAAGAGACGACATTATGGTAAGTGTGAAAAAATATAAGATAAACCAGATATTTTTTTGCATTCCAAGCGCTTCTGCCGAAGAAAAGAGAGATATTTTAAATATTTGTAAGGAAACAGGCTGCGAGCTGAAAATTCTTCCAGGTATTTATCAGTTTGTGACAGGTGAAATTGCTTTAAGTAAAATGCGTAAGGTTTCTATTGAAGATTTACTTGGAAGAGAACCGATTAAAGTTGACATGAATGAAATTTTTCAATATTTGAAAGGAAAGGTAATTCTTGTCACAGGCGGTGGCGGTTCTATTGGAAGCGAGCTTTGCCGTCAGATTGCAGGGCATAATCCGAAGCAACTGATTATTTTTGATGTATATGAAAACAATGCATATGATATTGAACAGGAATTGAAATCAAAATATCCGGATTTAAATCTGAAGGTTTTAATTGGCTCTGTGCGTGACAGCAGGAGAGTAAATAGTATTTTCCGTACATACAAGCCTGAGATTGTATATCATGCAGCTGCACATAAGCATGTTCCGTTGATGGAAACAAGCCCTTGTGAAGCAATTAAGAACAATGTAATGGGAACATATAAAGTGGCCAGCGCTGCACTTCGTAACGGCTGTCAGCGCTTCGTACTTATCAGTACAGATAAAGCGGTAAATCCGACCAATATTATGGGGGCAAGTAAGCGACTTTGTGAAATGGTCATTCAGTCCATGGATATGATCAGCAAAACAGGAAAAGCAAAGCTTCTTCCCTTCCTTGGCGCCCATTATGAGGATGATGAATTCGGAGAAGATACGGCAGCAGATATTCCATATAGTGGAAAGAGAACAGAATTTGTGGCAGTTCGTTTCGGAAACGTTCTTGGCAGTAACGGTTCTGTAATCCCGCTTTTCCGGAAACAAATTGAAAAGGGCGGTCCTGTTACCGTTACACATCCGGATATTATCCGATATTTTATGACAATTCCAGAAGCAGTAAGCCTTGTACTTCAGGCTGGAACTTACGCCAGAGGCGGAGAGATTTTTGTTCTGGACATGGGCGCTCCTGTAAAAATTGATACACTTGCTCGAAATCTTATTAAGCTTTCCGGATATGAGCCAGATGTAGATATACAGATAAAATATACAGGCCTTCGTCCGGGAGAAAAATTATATGAAGAGAAGCTGATGGCAGAGGAGGGGCTGATGAAAACAGATAATGATCTGATTCATATAGGAAAACCAATTCCTTTTGATGTGGAAGAATTCCTTCATCAGTTAGAAATTCTGGCAGATGCAAGTTACGCTAATGATACGGAAATCTGTCATATAGTAGAGAAAATTGTGCCTACTTATCATCCGGCAGGTTCAGACCTGAAACAGCATAGAGATGTATATGAAGCACTTTTAAAAGAAACAGCGGCAGCGAAAAA
>JAUNAX010000114.1 GCA_030527365.1 Eubacteriales bacterium
AAGTCAACGGCAGCCTGTACTTTCGGAAGCATGGAGCCTGCTGCAAATTCTCCGTCTTCAATATATTTCTGTGCTTCTTCTACTGTAAGGTCGGAAAGCCATTTCTCGTTTTCCTTTCCGAAATGGATCGCTACTTTTTCCACGGCAGTGAGAATGATCAGCATATCTGCGTCCAGCTCTTTTGCCAGAAGGCAGCTTACAAAATCTTTGTCAATCACAGCAGAAGCGCCTTTTAAATGGTCTTCTTTTAAGACGACAGGAATGCCTCCGCCTCCGCAGCAGATAACGATTTTATTTGCGTCAACAAGACTGTTGATGGCGTCCTGTTCTACGATTTCCACAGGCTTTGGAGAAGCTACGACACGGCGGTATCCTCTTCCTGCATCTTCTTTCATAATGTGCCCATAGGCGTCAGCCTGATGTTCCGCTTCTTCTTTTGTGAGAAAATGACCGATTGGCTTGCTTGGATTTTCAAATGCCGGGTCGTCCGGATCCACACGCACCTGTGTTACAACTGTGACAACAGGAGTTCGCATAAAACCGCGCTTGCGGAGTTCTTCCCGAAGAGCGTTCTGCAGATCGTAACCAATATATGCCTGACTCATGGCAACACATACGGAGAGAGGAGTGTTTGGCTGTGAAGCATCCTCTCTGGAAAGTGCGGACATGGCATTGTTGATCATGCCCACCTGCGGACCGTTGCCGTGGACAACTACAATCTGATGACCTTCTTCAATCAGATCACAGAGGGCTTTCGCTGTTGTTTTTACTGCCTTCATCTGCTCCGGAAGCGTATCCCCAAGTGCGTTTCCGCCAAGAGCAATGACAATTCGTTTTCTTTTATACATAATAAAAACCTCCCAAAGAAAAAACAGGGCTGTATTGCTACAGCCCCTTTGTATTATGTCAGAATTATTTCAGAATTCTCGGAGCAGCTTTTACTTCAAGTTTTTTCAGAAGCTCCTGCGGATTTTCAAATTTAGAAAGAAGAATCATAGAAGCAATGATGTATGGTTTAAAGCTTGCTTCTTTGTAAAGCGGAATGCGGTAGCGGTCAAATACGCTTGCGTCTACCTCGCCTGTCTCACAGCTCACGCCTGTAATATCAGCAGGGAGGCAGTGGAGATACAGAGCCTTTCCGTCTTTTGTTGTCTTCATGAGCTCTTCTGTGCAAGCCCAGTCTTTATGCTGTGCGTTCTGCGCAAGAAGTTCTTTTTCCAGTTTGTCGATGCCGTCGAAATCTCCCTCGCCGTAAAGGTTGGTACGTGTTTCCATAGCTGCAAATGGAGCCCAGCTCTTCGGATATACAATATCTGCGTCTTTAAAAGCTTCTTCCATGCTGTTTGTTTTTGTAAAAGAACCGCCGCTTGCTTCTGCGTTCTTTCTTGCGATTTCCTCTACTTCAGGCATCACATCGTATCCTTCCGGATGAGCAAGAACTACATCCATGCCGAAACGTGTCATAAGACCGATCACACCCTGAGGAACAGAGAGCGGTTTTCCGTAAGATGGAGAGTAAGCCCATGTCATGGCAAGCTTTTTGCCTTTTAAGTTTTCCACACCGCCAAATTCATGAATGATGTGAAGCATGTCTGCCATACACTGAGTTGGATGGTCTACGTCACATTGCAGGTTTACAAGAGTAGGACGCTGCTCCAGGATACCGTCTTTATTTCCTTCTGTAACGGCTTCCATAAATTCTTTCTGGTAAGCGTGACCTTTGCCGATATACATATCGTCGCGGATACCAATTACGTCTGCCATGAAAGAAACCATGTTTGCTGTTTCACGAACTGTTTCTCCATGTGCAATCTGAGATTTCTTTTCGTCAAGATCCTGTACCTGAAGTCCCAGAAGGTTGCAGGCAGAAGCGAAAGAGAAGCGGGTACGTGTGGAGTTGTCACGGAAAATGGAAATTCCGAGACCGCTTTCAAATACTTTTGTGGAGATGTTGTTTTCTCTCATAAAGCGGAGAGCATCTGCCACTGTAAAGACTGCTTCCAGTTCTTCGTCTGTTTTATCCCAGGTCCAGAAGAAATCGTTATTGTACATTTCTTTAAAATTCAGGCTGTTCAGTTTGTCAATGTAATCCTGTAATGTTTTCATATTTTTATATCCTTTCTGGTTATGTGATTTTGCGTTATAATTTTGATAACTGTGGAGGTACGAAAGTTATATATGATTATTATTTGTAGTATGCGCCTGGAAGAGCAGCGTAAACAGCAGCACATCTTACCAGGTCGATTTTCCATGTTTTTTCATTTGGAGCGTGAGCCTGTGCTTCTGCACCGGGACCGAAGCCGATACATGGAATGCCGTTTCTTCCCATAATGGAAACACCGTTTGTGGAGAAAGTCCATTTATCTGTAAGAGGACGGGCTTTTCGCATAGCTTCTGTCTCTGCATTACCTACACGCTCTGTTCCGTACAGTCCTGTGTATGCTTCTTCCAGCGCTTTTGTAACCTTGTGGTCTTTGGGAATTACCCATGTAGGGAAGTAACACTCGATTGGATACACAAGCTCAGTCCAGGACGGACGGGAGTATTCATACATGGATACGGTAACATCATCGCCATATTTCTTTACAGATGGAAGAGCACGGATTTCATCTAAGCAGCTTTCCCATGTTTCACCTGCTGTCATACGTCTGTCCAGAGATACGGAGCAGGAGTCTGCAACTGCGCAGCGGCTTGGAGAAGTATAGAAAATTTCGGAGGTAGTAACGGTTCCTCTTCCAAGGAAGCGGGCTTCTTCCCACTGCGGATTGTATTTTTCGTCCAGCATTTTTACAAGACCTTTTACTTCTTTATCGTCTGCAGCGTCATTTTCATTTAATGCGCGCACGTCCTGAAGAATGTCAGCCATTTTGTAGATGGCGTTATCCCCGCGTTCCGGTGCGGAGCCGTGGCAGGAAACACCTTTTACATCCACACGGATTTCCATACGTCCGCGCTGTCCTCTGTAGATGCCTCCGTCTGTGGGCTCTGTAGATACAACAAATTCCGGGCGAACCTTATCTTCGTTGATAATATACTGCCAGCAAAGACCGTCACAGTCTTCCTCCTGAACCGTACCGGTTACAAGAACCTGAAATTTATCATTGAGAAGATTTAAGTCTTTCATAATTTTTGCGCCGTATACAGCAGAAACAATACCGCCCATCTGGTCGGAAGTTCCGCGTCCGCCGATTTCTTCCTCTGTCTCAAAGCCATCATACGGGTCAAAGTTCCAGTTGTCTCTGTTTCCGATTCCTACGGTATCAATATGGGCATCAAAGCCGATGAGTGTTTTGCCTGTTCCCATGTACCCCAGAACGTTTCCCATGGGATCAATCTCCACTTTGTCAAAGTCCAGTTTTTCCATTTCTTCTTTGATGCGCATGATGTGCCCTTTTTCACCGCAGCTTTCTCCCGGGATTTTTACAAGATCCCGAAGGAATTTTGTCATGTCTGCTTCATAGTTTTTTGCAGCTTCATTAATTTTTGCGTAATCCATAATAAAAACCTCCCTAAAAAATATAAAATACTATTTGCTCAGTGATTCGTTTGTTCCGTAAAGACCGTCCCACACGATTTCTTTATAACGGACCGGGTCTGTATCTCCTTCTGTGGAAATTACGAGAACAACAGAATTTTCATCAAGCTTTAATGCCTCTTTTAAATCCTTTGCGTCTTCATCGTGAAGTGCTGTGTAGCAAAGACCAAGAGGAACGGAGCCGGATTCTCCGGATACGATATGCGGATCTCCTTCAAGAGGATTTGCATAAATGCGGGTTGCTTTTGCGCTCATCCAGTCAGGGCAGGAAGCAAATACAGTGACATGGTTTTTCAGAATATCCCAGCCGATGGTATTTCCCTCGCCGCAGGCAAGCCCAGCCATGATCGTCTGAAGGTCTCCTGTGACATTTACAAGATTTCCTGTTTTAGCGACAGCAGAGCGGTAGAGGCAGTCTGCTGCGCTTGCTTCACATACAGCCATAACAGGTGGGTTTTCCCGGTATTTGTTTGCAAAATATCCAACAACTGCGCCTGCCAGGGAACCTACGCCTGCCTGCACGAATACGTGTGTTGGGCGCTCTATACCGTTTTCTTTTAACTGCTGGTCAGCTTCTCTTACAAGTGTTCCGTAGCCCTGCATGATCCATGACGGAATTTCTTCGTATCCTTCCCATGCAGTATCCTGTACGATAATGCCGTGTTCTGTTTTAGCCGCTTCTGCAGCAGCCATTCTTACACAGTCATCGTAGTTCATATCTTCGATAGTAACCACTGCGCCTTCTTTTGCAATGTTGTCGAAACGGGTCTTTGTAGTGCCCTTTGGCATACGCACAACTGCTTTCTGACCCAATCGGTTTGCTGCCCAGGCAACACCTCTTCCGTGATTTCCGTCTGTTGCAGTGAAAAACGTTGCCTGACCGAATTCTTCGCGGAGTTTATCGGAAGAGAGTACATTATATGGAAGCTCGCTTATGTCTTTTTTAAGCTCCTTTGCTATGTAACGTCCCATTGCGTAAGAGCCGCCGAGAACCTTAAAAGCATTCAGTCCGAACCGGTAAGATTCGTCTTTACAGTAAATGCCTTTTACCCCAAGGTATTCTGCAAGCGCGCCCAGTTTTTTCAGAGGAGTGACGTTGTACTGGGGAAAGCTTTTGTGAAATTCATTTGCTTTTTTTACGTTCTCTTCAGACATCAGCTCCAGATAAGAATCCTCTGATTTTGGCACCTCATTTGTAATCCATTTTAATCCTTCTGTCATGATAAATGGGAACCTCCTTCTCTCAGAAAAATTTCATTTCCTATCTTTATCATACCATAAAAAAACGATTTTGCAATAAGAAAATACAAAAATTTTTAGGTTTTTCAAAAAATAATTAGGAATAGATGATTCATTGCCGCAAAGGTGGATTTGTGGTATACTAAAAGCTAATTTAAAGCAGTTTTTCTGCAGGTTCAGGAGGGTTTATTATGGCAATATTTCGTGGATTTCAGGCATTGAGACCAACACCGGAAAAGGCATCCCGTGTAGCGTCTCTTCCCTATGACGTTGTAAGTCGTGAGGAGGCGTATGAATTGGGGAAATCTAATCCGGATTCTTTTTTACATGTAGAGAGGGCAGAAATTGACTGTCCCAAAGAGATGGATATGTATGACGAATCTGTATATAGAAAAGCAGAGGAAAATCTCCGGAAAATGATAAAAGAGGGAACTCTGGTAGAAGATAAAAAAAGATGTTTCTATATATATGAACTGATTCGAAAAGGAAAATCCCAGACAGGCTTTGTCGGATGCAGTTCCATTGACGACTACCAAAGCGGTGTGATTAAGGGGCATGAGCTTACAAGACCGGAAAAAGAAAAGGACAGAATTTGGCACACGGAAGTCTGCTGTGCCAATACAAGCCCTGTATTTCTTACCTGCCGCTATACGGAAAAGCTGAAGCTTCTTCTTGATAGTTGGAAGCAGACCCACAGACCGGTTTGTGATTTCACAGCAGAAGATGAGATTACTCACAGAGTATGGGTGGTCGATGAAACAGAAGAAATGAAGATAGCAGAGGAGGAGTTTCGAAAAATTCCATCTCTTTATATTGCAGACGGGCATCACAGGGCGGCCTCTGCTGTGAAAGCAGGCATGAAATGCAGAGAAGAAAATCCGAATTACACAGGCGAGGAGGAATTTAATTACTTTTTATCTGTTGTGTTTCCATACGAGCAGCTTACCATTCTTCCTTATCACCGTATTGTGACAGATTTAAACGGAATTACAGAAAAAGCCTTTATCGGCAGTCTGAAATTTAATTTTGAATTGATGTTAATGCCGGGATTTCCCTGTAAGCCTGTGGAGAAACACTGTATGGGTATGTATACAGGCGGACAGTGGTATCATTTGAAGGCCTGGAAGGACGTTTACGAAAATAAAGACCAGATTGCGCAGCTTGACGTATCCATTCTCCAGGATAAGGTGCTGCGTCCTGTGCTTGGGATTGAAGAGCCTGCAGTCGATAAGCGCATTCGCTTTGCAGGAGGAAATATGAAACTCCGACAGCTTCAGGAAATGGCAGATGAGACAGGCGGCGTAGCATTTGTCATGTTCCCGGTAGAGATGGAGGATATTATGAGAATTGCAGATGAAGGCAAACTTATGCCTCCAAAATCTACCTGGTTTGAGCCGAAGCTTCGAAGCGGGCTGTTTGTGCATA
>JAUNAX010000115.1:0-3462 GCA_030527365.1 Eubacteriales bacterium
AATTTTTAATTTCTTCCATAGAAAGGTTTCGGGTAAGTTGATGGACAATGGTAGAAACCATTTCCAAGTGTGCCAGCTCGTCAGTACATAGAGGTTATCAATGGTTTAGAATCATTGAATTTTAGGGAAAATATCAAGGGAAAATGTAATCTCATTACCCTTCATAAAATAATTTTTCGTGTCTTTACTGTATTCGACCTTCTCTATTAGCTCTTTTAATACGTCATTTCTCGTTTTCACATCCCAGTCCCAGTAGTTAGATAGGAGATACTCGCATCGAGGAATAAAATTGTTTTTCTGCGCAAGGAGCTTCCGATCATGGGCAAGTTCGTTTTCTAATTGTTCTATAGTGGATTCGCAATTTTTTATTTCTTCGGCAGTGGCAGCAGAACGCTCCAGAAAGATTTCTGTTGTGTAAATTCCCTGTTCCAGAAAATCATACTGTTTGTTCTTCTGTTCCTGGAGCTTGACCAGATAGGACTGCTTCTCGGATATTAAAATTTCCTTCGCCTGGATAATATCTGTTCCAGAATGATCTGTCAGGGTATCGTTTAATTTATAATTTTGCACAAGCTCTGCAAGCCCGTTTATTACAGCCTGTTCTACCAGATAAAGTTTACTGCTTACTGTGTCACAGGAAGTGTAGGCGCACATTAAAATATCATCGTACCCGTCCTTTGTATAGGGACGGCGCACCATAGCTCTTCCGCATTTTTTACAGTAGATTAATCCAGAAAGGGGATTTTTTATGGCCGAAGCGCTCCCGATCGGCCGGGGCGGGTTCTTGCTGCGGATTTTTTGGGCTTGCTGAAATAATTCTTCGGAAATAATGGCGGGGTGTAATCCCTGGGAAAGAATGCAGCTGTCGTAAGAACGGGGGCGGGAAATAACAACTTGCCCGTTTTCGACCCGGCGAACAGTTTTCCTTGCGTCCCAGCGAAGCTTTCCACAATATACGGGATTTTGCAAGATGCTACTGACGGTAGAAGGAGACCAATCCTTTCGTATAAGCGCCGGCACTCCCATATTATTTAATTTCCGAGTGATTTTGGCGACACCGAGACGCTCTCCGTTATCTCCATTTACATACCAGTTAAAAATAAGACGTACCACTTCGACCTGATCGGGAACGGGAGTCAGAGAAAAACCTTTCTCTCCTTTGAGTTTTACTCGTTCGTATCCGTATGGAGGGCGGTTTCCACAGTATTTTCCCTCTTTTACAGACGCAAGCCGTCCGGCATTAAGGCGACGCTTAATTGTTTTGTATTCTCTGCGCGACATAAAAAGACCAAACTCAAAGTATTCTTCATCAAACTCATTATTTGGATCGTATACTTTTAAGGGAGTAATAATTTTAGTGTCCGAATACTGAAATGCCCTTGAAACGGTTCCTTGATCTATCGTGTCTCCTCTGGCAAGACGTTCCACTTCCATTACCAAAACTCCGTCCCACATACCGGCTTCTACTTCCCGGAGGAGCTGCTGCATAACAGGACGGGCGGAAATGGTTTCACCGGATACAACTTCCTTGTAAATTGCGCCAATATGGTAACTGCGGCGTTTGGCCAGCTCAAGAAGAGTTTTCTCGTGCCTGGCAAGAGTTTCTCCTTCGCCGCGGGCTTCTGCTTCCCGGTCAGAACGGGACTTGCGAAGATAAATACAGATATTTTCTAAACTCATGGTATCACCTCTTTGCAAAATATGTAAAAATGAGTATAAAAATAACAGCCAGCAGGAACAAAGGTTCCACTTGCGATGGCTGCCCGAAGATGATACAATATTCCTGCACGTAAAATATACATACATCTTCGGATGTAGGCCGTCTCTGTTGGCGCAGGGGCGGTTTTTGTTTTACAGTAAATCAGCAATTCGAATTTCCAGATCTTTGAAAAGCCCTGCTTTTATCGTTTCTTCAAAGCTATATTGCCCGGAATTCTCATCATGTTCAAATCCATATACAGTGTTTATTTTTCGCCATTTTGTTCGGCAGAATTGTTTTCAGAAGAGAATAATTGTTGAATAGCTGCAGATAACTGTTCAGCACAAGATTTGCTCATAATAATATTTGCAACTTCTGTAGGCTGAATCTGCACATTGCCTGAATCAGGACTTTCAATGGGCTCTTCCTGACGCAAACGAAGAACTACATTCTGAGTGGAATTGTTGTAAGCGCAATAAAATGAATCAACAAATTGAAGCATAATTAGTTTCCTCCTGTTTTTGAGATAGATTAAATGAAACATAACTTTGAGTAGAGTATTTTGCTTCTTTGCGAGAACAAGATGTTTTGAAAGTAGAAACAAGGGGGCTGTATTCGATGCCGTTTTGTACATGATGCAGAGCGGCATTATACATAGAAATATTTACATCTAAATTTAAAGAAGAAGCAATTTCAGCAATTTTTTTTAAAGAAAAATTATAGTCTCCTTGTTCCCAACGAGAAACAAGAGATTGAGAGGCGTTGATATATTTTGCAAAATCGGATTGATTCATATGTTTCTTTAAACGCTCTCTGGTAATTGCTGTAGATATTTGAGCCATAAGTTTCGATAATAATACATCGGATGGCTCAAGGTATTCTTCGAACAAATTTAAAAGGCTATCAATATCATATTTAGAATCATTCATTGTAATTTCCCTCCATATCCTTGAGACGGCTTAACAAAACAGAGGTATACTGACTATAATCAGTTGCCTTTTTCCCACCACGTTCGTAAAACGCAGATAGAAAAGATGCTACATTATCATCTGAGATGTGAATGAGAAAACGAATGTTAAATTGAGATTGAGAAAAATGAATAGAATAAAAATGCCCATCCAATCCCTGAATTTTCTCATTGCTATCTACAGTATGTACCATAACGCCAAAATCTTGTATGTTTTTTAACTGCGTCACAAGCAGCTTGAAGAAACGGCTTTCTTTTCCTTTTAATTCTTTTTTTAAAAGATTCTGAAGTTCTTTTAAAAATTGTGGGTGCAGTGAAAAGCTCCCAAGATAAAATATTAATAATTGAAGAGCTTCTTTAGTATTCATTTATACTCCTATCATATTACATATATGTAATAAATGCAAATAAAATATTATTATTTTACAACGCTTATAGCGAATTAATTCATCTCTACTTTCCCTAAAACCTTTCCAACACACTGAATATTTTCAGAGCCAGGGATTACGCCATACTTCTTGTTATGAGAAATCAATCCATCTTCTCCGGCTTCTTTAATAAAACATTCATTGTTCAAAATAAAGACACCAATTTCTCCGGTTTCTATAATCTGTCTTTTTTCTACGTAGACTAAATCACCATCTTTATAAGTTGGCTCCATGCTGTCCCCATTAACACCGATAATGAAATCAGCTCCGGGAAGATAGGGAGCTTCGATGGTATCTGTTGGTATATCGTCAAAATAGAATCCATTTCCAGCGGAAGCAATCTTGTGCATATAGGTGTACAGGCGGAC
>JAUNAX010000115.1:3562-6165 GCA_030527365.1 Eubacteriales bacterium
AGAAGAGAAAGCGGGGTGAGGAAGACGATAGAGGAGAAAAAGACAATCTGGTATCTGTGTGACGGAGAAAAAGAAGACTGTAAAAAGACACACTGCTATAAAAATACAAAAGAAAATCCATGCAGACATACAAAAGACATAAGTCATGCTGTGAACTTCAAGAAAAAAATATATGGCAGACGTGAAGTTTACAGGGAATCCGACTGTGATGAAAACAACACAGCCGGAAAGGATTCTAAGGAATAAATTTTGAAAGAAAATTAATAACATCTTTTAATCCGTTTTTGAATTTGTTTTCCATGTAGATGATAGTTTCATCAGTAAGTTTAATGTCATTAGCTAAATCGTCACCAGGATAGCAGGAAATGTACCCTTTTTCATTTAATTTCCAACATATGTCTGCAATATAATCGGAAGAAGATTCTGGAGAAAATAAATCTCTTATCTCATCAGAATCATGAAAATAATTTGCACTTTCCATGGGGAGTGCAGGCTGGCGGCTTATGACCTCCTTATACATGGAGGTAAGTAAAAACTTTTGAAATTTGGTTAAATTATCCAAGATATGCTCCTTTCTTTTTACTTGGCATTGGCAGATGCCTGTAAATAAATTATAGATGGGAGAATATGGAAAAGCAATGGCAAATACCGATAAATTTCTAAAGCCAAGGCTACCAGAGGAAAGAGAAGAAGAGAAAGGAGAGTGAATAAATGGACGAATGGGAAAAACAAAAAATCAGAGATGAATTCATGGTGACACATATGCATGTAAAAAACAAAGATGGAACAATGAACGAGGAAATAGAGATAGTAGATGTAAAGAATAAAAAGTCACTGGGAGTATTTAAGGTAATAAATAGCTCCCAGCACATAATAACGAATCCTGTAGATGCACCAGAAATTGAAGCAATCTACAAAGACAGTTTTGACATAGCTAGATAATAACCGTTTTCTGATTCTAATATCTTAACTTGCACAAAATCATCAGCGTACTTTTAGAGGAGATATTTTTAGAAAATAAGAAAGCAGGACAGGAGGAAGAAGGGAGGAATAAAAAACTGGAAAAAGAAGAACACAGAGACGAAACCCGATTAGTCCGTGGTACACGGGTTGAGTACGAACTGGAAGATAAAAAAGAAGACACCAAAATGAATGATGAAAAAAAAGATGGCGGTTGTCTTATAACAATTCTTGTAAGTATTTTAACAGCACTTGTAACAAATTGGGTGCTAAAAGGTTGGTTATAAGGGTAGTCACAAAAGAAACGATAATAGGAACAAGGATGCTTTTAAACAAGAAGTTTTTGATTCTTTCGATTCGGAACTCATATGGATGCAAAGAGAGTTCGGTGAGCACAACCCCTAAAGATACGCCGTTTGCTTTGGCGATTTCGAGGTATCCTACTTTATCCAGGTAGCGAACAGTGGCAAAAACAGATTCCATAGAGATTGATTTTGCATAATGTTCCTCGATGAAAGCATAGGTGTAAACTCTATCATCAAAATCTGGTTTAGATTTTCTTAAAAATCTAAGAAATTTTCGACTGTTTCTGTTTAACATAATGTTTCTCCTTTTTTATACTCGGCTGTGTACAATAGCCTGTATTAAAAGAATAGGGGAAGCGTTGGTGAAAGTCAAGAACTTCTGGAAAAGTAGGAGGTGAAGAGAATGAATAAGCTATACACTATTGAGAACCTTTATGCAGATTCCGAAATTGTTGCTGCGGAATTAAGGATTTACCTAAAAGGGAATGAGTTGGAAAAGTTTCAAAAACAGCCATTCTACGCGGAACTAATTAAATATCTGGACAACATTGGAAAATCTGAAAATCTACCAAATATCGAAATACAGAATGAAGACAAGAAAAGATTCTGGAACACAGACGCAAAACTTGAAGGAGATAACAAAGAAGTTAAAACAGTGAAAGTCAAGCTACATGGATACAAAAAGACTTTAAGACAAGTGAAGAAAATAAAAAAAGAAATGAAGCAGCTCAACAAAGCTGCGAAAGAGTTTGTTGAGCTGAAAGAAAAATTATTCTGATTCTATAGATATGGATATTCCACAGTTAGGGCATATTACTGACTGGTCGATGTCATCCACAGAAATAGAAAAAGAATGATTGCATTCCGGGCATTCAACGTCAAAAGAAAGATGGTTTAATTCACTTATAAAATCATCAATACCGGAATCGTCAAAATCAAAAGGTGTCATGAATGTTTCTCCTTTCATAATACTTGGACATGGCGGTGTCCTGTATTTACAGGATAAGAGAGAACGAAGGGGAAGTCAACAAGAACGCAGGTGGTGGCAGAGGAACCATAAAACATAAACCACATAGGATAAATAAAGGGGGTGCGTAATATGGCAGTAATAAAGACAATTCCTTGCGGATCAGGAGAAATCAGAATCCATGATGATTATTGTAAGGACAAAACTCCGGAGGAAATACAGAAAATCATAGATGAGGCATCTATAAAAATTTTGAACTTTTATAAGAAAAAAGAAGCGGTATAAACAGGAGGATGAAAGTTATGAAACGTAATGCGATTTTATCCATCATCATCGGCGCACTGGCTACATACCTGCCGTTCTGGGAGTGG
>JAUNAX010000116.1:0-4046 GCA_030527365.1 Eubacteriales bacterium
ATAAGCACACCTGGAAAAAGCAGGTGCTTCTATCCGTTCTGAAAGAAGTGAAAGTGCCACTTCTAATCTATATTATACATATTTACTACAAGAAATCAATAAAAAAAATTCTGTTTTTTTAAAATCGTTTAAAGTTTAACAATTTTCGGAAAAATGGAATTGACAAGGGAAATGGATTTTTGTATAATAAGTTAGATAAAACTAATTAGATTAAACTAACTAAAGGAGAAGAAACAATGCGCCATAAAGGAATAATGAATATTTTCTGGATAATCCTCGGTTTTCTTTGCCTGGGATTTGGAACCTTGGGAGTGATACTTCCTGTTTTACCTACAGTTCCTTTTTATATGGGAACGGTGTTCTGTTTTACAAAAAGCTCAGAGAAGCTGAAGCTCTGGTTTAAAAAGACAGCACTTTATAAAAAACATCTGGAAAGCTTTGTGGAGGAGCGCTCCATGTCTGCAGGGACAAAATTTCGTATTTTCGGAGTTGTTACTGTGTTCATGGCGATTGGTTTTTTCTTTATGAAAAATGCTCCTGCAGGAAGAATATGTCTTGTCGTAGTGTGGATCTGGCATTTTTGGTATTTCTTTATGAGAGTAAAAACAACGAAAGGAACGGTATCATGATAAAAAAACGACTGATTCGATTATTGTCACATGCAAAAAAACATATTGTTTTTCAGGTAGTATGGAAATGGCTGTCGCTTTTGTGTCAGATTATTATGGTGGGGACGGTTTCTTTTCTTTTACAGAAAACTCTGAAAGGAGAACTCCTGGCAAAGGATATAGTTTTGGGAGGTACGGTAGTTTTTGCAGCAATGCTGTTTCGTTTCTTTTCTGACAGACAGGTTTCATTTTCTTCTTACAGAGCGAGTGTAGATGTGAAAAGAATTTTAAGAGAAAAGATTTATGAAAAGTTGTTGAAACTAGGGGCATCCTACAGAGAAAATGTGGCAACCTCTGAGGTTGTGCAGATGGCGGCAGAAGGGGTAGAGCAGCTTGAAATTTACTTTGGAAAGTATTTGTCTCAGTTTTTTTACAGCCTGCTGGCTCCTCTTACATTATTTTTTGTTTTGGCTTTTATAAACATAAAGGCAAGCGCGGTTCTTCTGATCTGTGTGCCTCTGATTCCTGTTTCGATTGTTGCTGTACAAAAACTGGCAAAAAAACTTTTGAATAAATACTGGGGAATTTATACGGAGCTGGGTGATTCGTTTCTTGAAAATCTTCAGGGACTCACTACTTTGAAGATTTACCAGGCAGATGCACAAAAAGCAGAGGAAATGGACCGGGAGTCTCAGCGTTTCCGCCAGATTACAATGAAGGTCCTTATGATGCAGCTAAATTCTACAAGTGTAATGGATGTGATTGCATATGGAGGGGCTGCTGCAGGTATGATCGTGGCAATTTCTGAGTTTGGAAGAGGGAATGTAACCTTTGGGGGAGCAGTTATGATCATTTTACTGGCATCAGAATTTTTTATTCCCCTTCGTCTTCTCGGATCTTTTTTTCATATTGCAATGAATGGAATGGCGGCAAGTGATAAAATTTTTGCTCTTCTGGATTTGCCGGAGGAGGAAGGGGAAAAGAAGGATCTCACGGAGGGAAAAATTTCCATTTCGCTTCAAAATGTACAGTTTTCCTATGATGGGAAAAGAAAAATCCTTAAAAATATATGGATGGATTTACCGGCGGGAAGTTTTCTTTCGGTTGCAGGCGTGTCCGGATGTGGAAAAAGTACCATTGCGGGAATTTTGATGGGAAGAAATAAAAATTATAAAGGCAGTATTAAAATTCAGGGACAGGAACTTCGTGACATTTCAGAAGAGAGTCTGATGGAGCACATTACTTTTGTAAGTCACAACAGTTATCTGTTTAAAGGCACAGTCCGTGATAATTTAAAAATGGGAAAAAAAGACGCTTCTGAGAAAGAGATGGAAGAAGTATTAAAGCAGGTAAATCTTTATGGATTTATAAAATCGCAAAAAGGGCTGGATACACCTGTGATGGAACGCGGCAGCAATTTTTCAGGAGGACAGAGACAACGACTTGCGATGGCAAGAGCTCTTTTACATGATACGCCGGTATATATTTTTGATGAAGCTACTTCGAATATTGATATGGAAAGTGAAGAAATGATTATGAAAGTGATTCGCACGCTTTCTAAAACAAAAACAGTACTTCTTATTTCTCACAGGCTGGCAAATGTAATGGACAGCGACAGGATTTATATGCTGGAAAAAGGAGAAATTGTTCAGTCAGGAACACATGAAGAACTGATGAAAGAGGAAGGAGCATATAAAAAACTTTTCTGCAGTCAGAAAGAACTGGAATCTTATAGCAGAGAAAAGAAAAAGGTGGTGGCAGAATGAACGAATCGAAGAAGAGAAGAAAAGGGATTGTGATCATGAGACAGCTTACAGGACTTGTAAAACCGCTGATACCGGTAATGTGTGTTGCTGTTTTTCTGGGAGTCCTTGGATATTTGTGTGCTATTTTTTTAACGGTAATTGCCGGATATGAACTTCTGGGACGTATTTTTGATGGAAATTTTTATTCAGTTGGAAATGTTGCTGTTATTCTGTTGCTTTTAGCTGTTTTGCGTGGGATTTTTCATTATGGAGAGCAGTACTGTAATCATTTTATTGCGTTTAAGCTTCTGGCTGTTATCCGTCATAAGGTGTTTGCAGTTCTTCGAAAGCTTTGTCCTGCGAAGCTGGAAGGAAGGGAAAGAGGAAATTTAATTTCTATTATTACTTCAGATATTGAACTTTTGGAAGTTTTTTATGCACATACAATTTCTCCGATCGCGATTGCGGTTTTCACATCTGCCATTATGGTTATTTTCATCGGTAAACAATATCTGCCGGCAGGAATGATAGCGTTGGTGGCCTATGTGATAATCGGTGCGGTGCTTCCGCTTTTCAATGGGAAAGCCGGAGCAGATGACGGTATGGAGTTTAGGGATTCTTTTGGTCAGTTAAACAGTTTTATTCTGGATTCTCTTCGGGGATTAGATGAAACTATTCAGTTTCACCAGGGAAAAGAGCGGGCGGAAAAAATGAAAAAGAAGTCGAATGAGCTGGGAGAAATGCAGAAAAAGCTGAATCGCCATGAAGCTGTTCAAAGTTCTTTGACTAATTTTTTTATTTTGCTGTTTTCTTTTGGAATGTTGTTTTTTATGCTCTGGAATTATGAGAATGGCAATGTGACGTATCAGGAATTAATTCTTTCTGTTACAGCCATGATGGGGTCTTTTGGTCCGGTAGTGGCTCTTTCTAATCTGTCTAATAATCTGAATCAGACGCTTGCCAGTGGAGAAAGGGTTCTTTCTCTTTTAGAAGAAATTCCTCAGGTAAAAGAAACAGAGGGAAAAGAAGCGACTGTGTTTAAAGAGGCAAAAGCAGAAGGTGTGAGTTTTTCTTATGAGGAAGAAGAAATTTTAAAGGATTATACTATATCTTTCCCCAGAGGAAAGGTTATCGGCATTCACGGAGCGAGCGGCTCCGGAAAGTCCACGCTTTTAAGGCTTCTTATGCGTTTCTGGGACGTAGAGCAGGGAATCATTTCCATTTCGGGAAAGAATATAAAAGAAGTAAATACGCGGGATTTGAGAAATATGGAATCCTATGTAACACAGGAAACGTATCTTTTTCATGATTCTCTTGCGAATAATATTGCAGTGGGAAAACCTGGTGCATCTTTGGAAGAAATTCAGGAAGCTGCAAAGAAGGCGTCAGTTCATGATTTCATTATGAGCCTTCCGAAAGGTTATGATACAAAAGCAGGAGAGCTTGGCGATACTTTGTCAGGCGGGGAGAAACAGAGAATTGGAATCGCAAGAGCTTTTCTTCATGATGCCCCCTTCCTCCTTTTAGATGAACCCACAAGCAATCTGGATTCTTTGAATGAGGGAATGATTTTGAAAGCTTTAAAGGAATCGCGGGAAGATAAGACAATCGTTCTTGTATCTCACCGAAAATCAACAATGAATCTCGCTGATGTAGTATATGAAATGGAAAACGGAAGAATTTCGTAAGAATC
>JAUNAX010000116.1:4146-6094 GCA_030527365.1 Eubacteriales bacterium
GGAAAGGAGAAAGAAAAATTATGAAGGTAGAGCATAATGAAAATTTAACAGAAGAGGAGAAACAGAATATAAAAAAATCAAAGAAAATGTTTCTCTTTGCTATTTTTACAGGTATAGTAGGATTTGGCGTCTTAATAGCAGCCTGTTCGGCACAGGAATCGCCGGAATGGGTTCAATGGGGAGGCATAATTTTTATGCTGATTTGTAGTATCTGTGCAATTTGGCTGATATATAAATCAGCGCCTGAGCTGATAGGATATGAAGCAGTAAAAGAGTGGGAAAAGAATGAAAAAAGAGAACTTTTCCAGATGTCTGGCATGAGCAGAGGCGAGGTGGAGAAAAGTCTTGAGAGCAGAAAATTCACAAAAATAGAGGGAGATTATTATTGGAAGAAAAAATTTTATTTTTCGAAAGACTTTATACATTATTATGTGAGATGTGTAACGTGTACAGATGTGGAGGAAACAATAGAAAGAGAAATTGAGTATTTTAATTCCCAGGAACGGAAGGGAAGAAATTTATGTCTGATACTTTTTCTTTATTTAAAAGATGCGGATAAAGATGTGTGGGAAATGATTAAACAAATTGGAATTTCTTATCTGGTAGATGAATCGGTTATGCCGGCTGAGACTTCTGCTACGATTGTTCCGGTGGGAGTGGATATGGCTACAGGAACAGCGCGTTTTCTTGATGTGGGAAAAGGAATTCACATTTCTTTATATGCGCATGGATGCAAAATTTTAAAAGAGCTTTCTGAAAGCAGATAAAAACAGGGGAGGAAAATCTCCCCTGTTTTATATTCCTTCCGGATAATGGACACCCTCAGGCAGCGGATCCCATTCATTTAATCCAAGACTCTGTTTAAATTTTGCCTGTTCCAGTGTAACAGTTACCGGATCATCGGCAAGATATTCGATCAGTTCATCAATGCCTTCTCTTGTTACATTATTTACAAGAAAAATACGTTGGCAGCCGGAATTTATCAGCCATTGCTTTACCATAGGAATGTTGGCGTAAGGAGAATCAGTTTTTGTGATAATTCCAATAATGGGACGCAGGATGAAAGCCCCCAGGCAGGGGCTGAAAAGATTATATGGCTCATCTGCTGCCTGAACGATTCCTACTACGTCGGCTTCAAAAGAAAAGCAGGCGAGTCCTACGCTGAAGCGTTTAGATTCTGCGTATTCTCCGGGCGAGTCGATAGTATCGTCGTCCGTAATGGTGTACTGCGTTTTTTCGTAATGCAGTTCTTCTCCTTTTAGTGCCTGGGTTAAAGAAGTTTTTCCGGCTTCGCTTCGCCCCATTAAAAATAATTTCTTCATAATTATATTGCTCCGATTAGTTTAACTTCTGTGTATATCGCAGGTCTGAAAGCCCAGGTCATCATGGAAATAGCGAACCACTTCTTCCACGGCGGTCTGTACCTGAGAAAGATTTCCAGTGATAATAAGAGAACCGCAGAAACGATCCATAAATCCAATGTCCACAGCGGCGCTTTTGAGCGCTACGTCAGCAGCGACTACAACAGCCTCCCAGGGAGTGAAACGGATAAGACCAAGAGATTCCCCCACATGGTTTTCTCCTTCGTGAACACCGATGTGAAGTCCCAGATTCTGATAAACAGAAGTCTGAGAAGTACTGATAATATGGGCAAGGCAGACTTCTTTTCCGGGAACGCGCACACGGGTCATGCGAAGGCGTTTTCCCTTCAGATGCTCATAGTCATCGTGGAACAGCTTTTCCAGCAGTTCTTCCTTTGTTATACGGGTCATGTTTTGCACTTCCTATCTCTTTGTGATGTCACAGACTACATATCCGAGAGAATCTCTGAAAAAAGTAACGATTTCTGTCAGAGCTGACATAACATCTGAAATTTCTCCGGTAATAATAAGAGTACCTGTAAAACGGTCTGCAAATCCAAGATATACATTTCCGCTTTTCACTGCAA
>JAUNAX010000117.1 GCA_030527365.1 Eubacteriales bacterium
AATCTTGCGTCATATCATAAATAATACCTGTATATACGTCCGGTCCCTGTCCCGCCGAAAACTGTGTCATAAGCCATGTTCTGTAATCTGCAGACGGAAGAGACTCAAACTGAATTTCCGTTCCTGTTTTTTCCGTATACTCTGCGAGTATCTCATTCATTATCTTATTTGCCTTTTCGTCTGTATCAAGATCCTGGGCAAACACAAGCTTTGTCTTATCCTCCGCTTTTACCTCCATCCCCGGAAGGATTCCTCCAAGAAGTCCCGCGCAGACTGCTGCGCACATTACTGTAAGATTTCTTTTTTTCATTTTCTGTTTCCTCCTTTAATTAAATTTTTTATTATCCTTTTATTTATTATCCTTTTACTGCTCCCTGTGTAAGACCAGCGACAAATGAACGGCTTGCACAGCAGAATAAAATAATAAGAGGCAGCGATGCCGTTACATATCCGGCGAATACAACTCCGTTTCCTTCCACAGCGCTTCGAATCAGCTTTGTCAGAGCCACTGCTATCTGCTGCGTATTTTCCCCTGTTGTAGATACCAGCGGCCACAGATAATTGTTCCAGGCTGCCAGCCCTGTCATAATCACAACAGTAGAAAGTGTAGGTTTTGAAAGAGGCACCACGATTTTTGTAAGAATCTGTATCTCTCCCGCTCCTTCCATATCTGCCGCCTCAAAAAGACTTTTGGAGAGACCCTCCATCGAAGTCTTTAAAAGAAAGGTAGCTGTTGCCGAGCTTGCTGCTGCCGGAGGCAGAATTAAGCCCCAGAAAGTATTATACATATGTAAATTTGTTATCTGAATAAACTGCGGAATCAGAAGTACAAATCCCGGAATCATTAAAAGCGCCATAATTGCCAGATATAAAAATGTAGAACCTGCAAACTTAAATCTCACAAAAGCGTATGCCGCCAACGTTCCCGTTATTAACACAATTACAATCACACACACCGTCACAAAAAATGTATTTAACATAGGCCGAAATACCTGCTCTCCTGCCTTTACATAATTTGTAAAATGCCATACTGACGGAAGAGAAAACGGTGTCTTTACAATTTCTTCGCTCCACTTAAAAGAATTGGAAAGGAGAAGAAAAAACGGGATCAATACGAGAAGTACGATTAATCCAAGAAATACTCTTCCCAGAACAGATGCTGCTTTTTTCATTTTTCTCCCCCTTTCTAATCCATTGTTTCCGTATTTTTCAGAAACTTATTATTTACCAGTGTCAAAAGCATTATAAGTATAAATAAGATGGTTCCAAGCGCGGAGCAATATCCCATTCTCCTGTAGGAAAATCCCTGTTCATACATATAAACTGCCGGAACCATAGTAGAGGTTCCCGGTCCTCCTTTTGTAAGGATATAAACCGTATCAAAAACCTGAAGAGAATTGATGATAGCAAGTGTTACCATAAGCTTGATCTGGCTTGCGATCATGGGAAGGTCTATCATCCGTATCCTCTGGAAAAGAGTGACGCCGTCCAGATCTGCCGCTTCAAATAAATCTGTGGGAATTGACTGCAACGCGCCAAAATATAAAAGAAACGGCATACCTCCGAGAGACACCATACCAAGCCAGGGAAATCCCACTGCAAGAACAGATCCCAGGGCTGTCTGTGAATTTCCAAGCCAGGGTTTTGCCAGTTCAGAAAGCCCTATGTCTCTTAAAAAAGTATTGATTACACCTGTGTCTCCGTTTAACAGCCACTGCCACAAAAGAATGACTACCACTGTGGGAACTACCATCGTAAAAGTAATGGCAGTTCTGGTAAAATACTGCATTTTCTTTGAGCGCACTGCGTATAGAAGCTCCGCTGTCAATAAGGGAATGGTGAGAACAATAAGCACTTGCACCACCATAACAAAAAATGCCCGGACAATGCTTTCCAGAAACATTTTGTCGTGGAATGCTTCCACAAAATTTTCAAGTCCTATAAACTCATTCAAATTTGCTCCGTTCCAGTTAAAAAATGACTTTGTAATTGCCATTCCAAACGGTATGTACTTAAATATAATAAGAAGAGCAAAAATAGGAATGAGAAAAAGATAGGGCTTAAATGTCCGAAATCTGATTTTCTTTTTCATTTGATTTCACTCCTGTCGTTGTTGTTAAGCCCATTATACCTTTCATTTTTCTTAAAATCTGTAGACGTTTTTTCTTATTTAGGTGTATGATTTTTTGTTTTTTATTTATTTATGACAAATATATAAAAAAAGAAGATGCTTTTTCATTGTTTTTTTCTTTCAATGTTTACATCTTCTTTTCTATTTTTGTTATTTTTTATATTTCATCTTCCCATATCCTGTATCTCTGTGTCACAATTACAACCGTGCCGCCGCCAGGTCTCTCCTCTGTATGAATGCCATATTCATCTCCATCCAGCAGGCGGATTCTGTCATTCACATTTACAAGTGCAATTCCAAACCCTTTATTTTTCGGGGTACGAACACTTTTCACTTCTTTTCTGAACACACGGTTCATCTCTTTCCTTATTTTTTCTGTTATCCCCACTCCATCATCCTCTACATGTATCTCCAGAATCTCCTCTTTTCGAAAAGCACGGATACACAGAACTCCCCTCTGCTCTTTCTTCTTTAAAATCCCGTGAATGCAGGCATTTTCTACAAGCGGCTGAAGAAGAAGCTTAACTACCTGTGCATTTTCAATATCTTTTTCAATCTCTGTTTTCAGTTCAATACAGTCCTCATACCGGACATTCATAATCTCCACATACGCCTTCATATGTTTTAATTCCTGCGACAGAGGCACATACATATTTTTATTATTTACGCTGTACCGCATCATTTCTGAAAGATTCCTTGTAAGAATTTCGATCGGTTCAATTTCTTCAATCTGGGCAATGCAGTAAATATTATCCAGAGTATTATGAAGGAAATGGGGATTAATCTGCGACTGAAGTACACGGATCTGTGCTTCTCGCTCTCTCACCTCACTGATATACTGTCTTGCGCTTAAATCTTCAATCTCCTTCTTCATTCCATTTAGAATGCCTCTGATTTCTCCAACCTCATCTCCTTCCCCCTCATCTATATGTTCCCCTTTTGCCATCTCACTTGCCATTCTCCTTAAAAGCTCAACGGGAAACAACATTTTTCTGGAAAGAAATACAGCTGCTCCAATTCCTGCCGCTCCACATGCTGCAATAAAAATTTCCACATACATGGCAAGCTGGTTTATATCCTGAAATAAGGTATCCTCTTTATCTGCCACAGTAAGAATCCACTCATAATTATTGAGACGCATATTGGTAAGAAGCGTGCCTCTTCTTGATAAAGTTCCCGTATGTTCCATATTTTCCAGAATCTCTCTTTTTATATCCTCGAAAGTTTCCGTGTCTTTATATTTATTTTTTCTTCCGGAGCTTTGCAGGATTTCCCCCTCTTCATTCATCAAAAAGAAACCTGCGTTATCAGAAAGCATTCGGTCAAGCATTTCCTGAATTGCGGAATATTTTACCGCTACCATAACAAAGGGCGGCAGACTTCCTTCTTTTGCCACCCCCTGTTTCCGCTTCATAAAGCAGATTACCTGCTGTTTTTCCACATGCTCTGCCTTATATATTTCCTCCATTGGTCCAAAAACTCTGCAGGTGAAATTTTTCTCAGTCATTTGTGAAAAACAGGAATTTTCCTCAAAAGCATATCCTTTCTGAATTGCTCCAGAGCCTACATAACGGTAATTCTCTTTGTCCTCATAGACGATTACCCCTTCACAAATATTATAAAAACCGTTTCTGTAAATGGCATCTTTAATTTTATTCTCAAATTCCAGCTCACCTTTAATCCTCAAAAAGGCCTGCGGCTCTTCCTGATTTTCCACGTACTCACCGGATATTGTAGTAAGAAGCTGATTCATCTGCACATAAAGCTCTTTAAACTCATATTCTGCTTCCTGCAGCATTTTTATGTTATATGCTACCCTCTGTTCTTTTACAAATGAAATGCAGTAAGCATTCACAATCAGCCACACAAGAAGAAGTGTTCCTACAAGAATTACAAAAAATCCCAGAATGACCTTCAGATAAATCGGCGGTTTTCGTTTATTCTTCATAATCAATCTCCTGCCGCTGACGCGCTCTGTAATCTGTAGGTGTCTCACCTGTTACCTTCTTAAAAATCTTCATAAAATATCTTGGATCTTCATATCCCACTTCCATTGCAATGTCACTGATTTTTCTGTTTGTCTGAAGCATAAGCCCGGCTGAGCGTTCCACACGCTCTCTCATAATATAGTTAGTAAGACTCACCCCTGCTGTTTTTGCAAACAGGTTGGAAAGATAAGCTTCGCTGATATGATATTTTGAAGCGAATGTTTTTAAAGTATATTTTCCGGCACAGTTTTCTCCTATCTCCTCCATAATTCTCTTCACAATGTCATCGCCGCTTAAAATCTCCTTTTTCTGTTCACTGACTGCACTCTTATCCCTAACTTTTTCTCCCCTTTCTGCTTCATATTCCTCTACAGCTTTTTGAACCACTTTATTTAAGACCTTTTTATCTACGGGCTTTAAAAGATAATCCAGCGCTTTATATCCAAGCGCTGCTTTTACGTAAGCAAAATCGTCATAACCGGAAAGCATGATAAATTTTGTTTTTCTTTCTATTTCATATAACTTTCTGCATAACTCACAGCTTGTTCCACAGGGAAAACGAACGTCCGATACTACAATTTCCGGCCTCTCTTCCAAAAAAACATCTTCCATTTCTGAAAGACTACCCGCTTCCAGAATTTTTTCAAAAGAATGCTCTCCCTGCTCGATCATTTTCCTTACCCCTTTTCGGATCCACCTCTCATCATCTGCCACCATAAGCTTCATTTCTTATCCATCCCCCCGTACTTCTATTTTTAAATATCTCCGCTTCCAATAAGCCATTCCATTCGCCCTATGGCATATCGAAAAAATCCCTTATACGCCTCACAAAAATATTGACTGCATTTTTCTCCTTCCCTTATCAGGTCTCTTCTGCAGCCCCCTCTGCACAGAGGATAAAACTTGCATTCTCTACATCTGTCGTCCCGTTTCTCTGCTTCCCTGAAAAAAGAAACTTTATCCGAAATTTCTGCCATACGCGACATTTCCTCAAAGGATTTTTCCGTCACATTTTCAATCCTGTATTCATCCAGTACATAAAAATCGCATGGATATACATCACCGTTTGCCTCCACAACATTCTGCATAGTGCATTTTCCGCACATGGAACACGCTTCCGGTACTCCTCCCGACAGAACGCTCATCCAGTTATCAAACTGTCTGATATAACAGCCTCCTCCTTTTATAATATCCTCAAACCACCTGTCAAATAAAATCTTTAACGCATACTCATACTGTTCAGGTTCAATGGAATAGGAATTACTCCCCGGTTTTTCATTTAATGGATCCAGACAAGGAATATATTGCTGGTATAAAAATCCCTGTTTCTTATAGAAATCATAAATTTCTCCGACTTTTTCTGCAGAGTGTCCTGTTAAAACAGTCAGAATATTAAAAGAGATTCCTCTCTCCTTCAGTTGTTCCGCCACAGAAAGAACTTTTGAGAACGTCCCATTTCCATATTTATCTCTTCTGTTCTCATCATGCAATGCTTCAGTTCCATCCAGAGACAACCCTACAAGAAACTGATTTTCTTTTAAAAATGACAGCCATTTCTCATCCAAAAGAGTTCCGTTTGTCTGAATTGTGTAAGCAATCTGCTGTTTTTTGGCTTTTCTTTTCTTCACTTCTTCAATAAAATCCTGAAACCATTCTAATCCTGCAAGAACCGGTTCCCCCCCCTGAAAAGCAAAGATACAGCTATCCTCAGCACAGGAAAGAGCATTTTCAATTAATGCTTTTCTTATTTCTGCACTCATAATTCCGTAATTTTTTATTTCCCGGCAGTTGCTCTCATCCTCATAAAAACAATATCTGCACCTTAAATTACATGCAGAAGACGCTGGCTTTATTAATACCTGAAGCTGTTTCATCACTTACACCTCTTATATTATTTTTCCGGATATACAGAAAAAGCTCAGTATTATTTACTGAGCTTTTTTAACAGGGGATGAGAG
>JAUNAX010000118.1 GCA_030527365.1 Eubacteriales bacterium
CCAGTAAAACAGCGCCTCCTATCATATTTCCCAGTGTTACGATCAGCATACTCTTCGCCATTGCTCCGAGAGATAATCCCGGCACCAGACAATAGGCTGCTGTAAAAATTCCCATATTTGCAATACAGTGTTCAAAACCGCTCACAACAAATCCTGTGATACACATTACGATCATCAGGAACCTTCCTGCTTCACTCTTTAATTTCATTCCGCAGAGAACGCCAAGACATACAAAGAAATTACAGAGAACTGCGCGGAAAAACATTTCTCCCATCGGAATAGAGAGTTTGTTGTTTATGAATCCTGCAAAATAGTCTGCTGTTCCAGATGCGCCTGCTCCTACAAAGATCAGAGCCAGGATCAGACAGCCCACAAAATTCCCGATATAGCTGACAAGCCATACCTTTCCCGCCTGTCCCCAGGTTACCTTTTTATCGTATGCCCCAAAAGCCATGACCAGGTTATTTCCGGTAAACAGTTCCCCGCCTATAAAGGAAATCAGGAGTACTGCAATGGCAAACACGATTGCTCCCAGGAATTTTCCCCACTCCGGCATGGTTTTGGAAAACACACTGCCGACTACGTTACTGAAAATCATGGCAACTACAATAAAGAATCCAGCCATGACCGCACGTAAAAAATACTTGAAAAAATCCTGATTCAACAGTGAAATTTTCCCTTTGGCAGCATTGGATACCTTTTCAACATCCTCGTAATTCATAAAAACACCTCCACTTGTTTTTGTTGTGAACATTATAGCACTTTGACATTCTTTTCACAATACGTTAAGAAAGAAAAATGATTTTTGTGCAACATTCACAAAAACATCTTTCCTGTACAAGTAAAAGCCTTGAAAGCTCTGGCATTATTTGTTATAATTAAAATAATTTGGGTGTCGTTGGGTAACTGGTGTGCCCCCTGGTCTTCAAAACCAGTGTTGGACGTAAAAGCGCCCTGGGTGAGTTCGATTCTCACAGGCACTCGCCAGATAATAACACTTCTTTCAATATTTCTTCAAATATCTCTTTCTCTTCAGAAAAGATCGTCCTCATATGGAAAAAAACACGATTATTTTTTACCTGAGCAATTATGGGAATACTCTGTCTTCGAAAATGTGCAGCAAATGCTTCTGTACTTTCTTTTTCCGGTTTTATAGAAACAGAAAAATCTGAAAGTGTCTCTCCGGGGAGAGAACCGCCGCCTATCATAGAAGTATCCTCCTGAATCTGAATTTCTCCTCTAAATCCACTTTTCCAAAGTGCACTTCTTATTTCCTCTGCCTGATTTTTCAGTTCATCCTTCTGCCTTCCGATCATCTTCAGCACAGGAATATTCTCCCATACTGTTTCTTCATTAAAATACTCCCGAAAAGTCGCCTCCAAAACTGCTGTTGTACATTTATCCAGGCGCATGGCACGCATCATAGGATGATTTTCTATTATTTCCATATACTTCTTTTTTCCTGTAATAATACCCGCCTGTGGACCTCCCAGAAGCTTATCTCCGGAAAAGCACACTATATCGGCTCCCTTTTTCAACATCTCTTTCACAGTAGGTTCATGGGAAAGACCGAATTTCTCAAGATTCACGAGAACCCCGCTTCCCAAATCTACAATTACAGGAAGGCGATATTCCTTCCCTGCCTCCACAAGCTCTTCCACCGAAGGCGCTTCTGTAAATCCTACTATTTTGTAGTTGCTTGTATGAACCTTTAAAAAAGCCGCTGTATTTTCTGTTACTACTTTTCTGTAATCTTCTATTCTTGTTTTGTTTGTACAACCCGTTTCCCGAAGAATCGAGCCACTTTCTTCCATCACTTCCGGTATGCGAAAATGTCCTCCGATTTCCACAAGCTCGCCTCTAGATACTACGACTTCTTTGTTTCTGGCAAGGGCAGACAGGATCAGAGTAACAGCAGCTGCATTATTATTAACAGCAACGGCAGCCTCTGCTCCTGTTACCTGGCAAATCAAATCCTGATAATGGCTCTGTCTTTTTCCCCGGCTTCCTTTTTCCAGCTCATATTCCAGATTACAGTATCCTGCCATTGCCTGGTACGCCGCTTCCATCTGACGTTTACCAAAAGGAGCGCGTCCAAGGTTTGTATGAAGAAGAATCCCTGTGGCATTAATAACTCTCTGAAAAGAGGAACTGTTCTTTTTTTCAGCCTGCATATAAATTTGCTGTCTTAATCCCATAAGAAGAGCCTCCCCTTCTTCCTGACTTTTACAATTTAAAATTTTTTTTCGAACCCTTGCTACTTCTTCCTGAATAACAGCAGTCACACTTTGTCTTCCATACCGAAGGCAGAGTGTGACTGTATCTGGTTCCTGTAAAAGAGTATCTACACCGGGTATCTGGCGCAACATATCTTTTTTTTCCATATTTATCCCATCATTTATCTGTATATTAAAAACCTGTCTTTTTTTGTTATTGCCTCTCCCACTGCTGCACAGGGAAGAGAAAGAGCCTCCATTTTTTTCATCAGGTTTTCTGCCTCTTCCCTCTTCACAGAAAGAAGAAGCCCGCCTGAGGTCTGAGGATCATAAAATATATCTTCCAGCCAGGAAGCTGATACTTTACTATCTACATCTTTTTCCAGATATTCCCGATTTCTGTATGCTCCTGCTGGAATCAAACCCATCTGTGCATAATTCTTTGCCCCCTTTAAAACAGGAAGCTTTTCTCCATAAATCACAAAAGAGCAATCGCTTCCCTTTGCCATTTCCATAGCATGACCGGAAAGCCCAAAACCAGTTATATCTGTACAACTGTGAATGGAAAATTCCATTGCTGCATCTCTTGCGTATTTGTTTAAAAACGCCATGCTTTCTGCTGCACAACTCGCCTCTTCCTCTGAAGCCATCTCCCCTTTAATTGCAGTGGAAAGGATTCCTGTTCCGAGAGGTTTCGTGAGTATCAGAATATCCCCCGGCTGTGCACCGCAGTTTTTCCACATTTTTTCCGGATTTACAAATCCGGTTACACAAAGCCCGTATTTTGGCACATCATCAGATATAGTGTGTCCTCCCGCAAGAAGGGCGTTTGCCTCTTTTATTTTATCTGCTCCGCCTTTTAAAATTTCTCCCAGAATTTCTATATCAAGACAATCCGGAAACGCAGCAATATTTAAAGCGATACGAGGCTCTCCTCCCATTGCGTACACATCGCTTAAAGAATTAGCAGCCGCAATTTGTCCAAAAAAATAGGGCTCATCTACAACAGGAGTAAAAAAATCCACCGTCTGAATCATCGCTGTCTCATCATTTATTTTGTAAACGGCAGCATCATCTGATGTTTCTGTCCCCACTAAAAGCATGGGGTCGCTGAATTTTGGTAACTTACCCAAAACTTGGGCAAGGGTCTTCGGACCTTTTTTCGCCGCTCAGCCAGATGTCGTTGCCATCTGTGTAAGGCGTATTTTATTTTTATCCATTTTTACCTCCTGTTTTATTTCTGTATCATATTTCGCAAAACTCTTCCGTCTTTTGTTTTTTTTGTAAAACCTTCCCTGTCAAAATGTTCTAAAAGTGCAATTGCTACCTTTCTGGAACATTTTAGATAATCTCTGTATTTTCCCGTTTCTATCGCTTCTTCTCTCTCACTCATTTCCTGAAATGCTCTCTTCGCCTTTTCATAATATTTTTTGTGTATACAATATTGTTCGTTAAGACGAACGAGAATTTTTTTATTTAAAAGAGCAGCAAAGACCTTTTGAAATTTTCCGGGATTTTCCTGTTCTTTTATATAAAGCTCTGTGGAAGGAAGAGAAAAACCGATTTCCAGATAATACTTCTGGATTTCCTCAGAAGCTTTGTATTCTCCTTCTTTTAAAACGACCTGAAAACTTATTTTACTGATAAATCCGTCTTTTTCTTTAATTGCCTTTTCTTTTTTTAAAACAGAAAGAATTTCATCTGCAATCCGGCTGTTTTTCACACCAAGTCTGCTTCGCACTTCCTCCAGAGGCATACCTTCTTTGAGAGGATATGTTTTATGGAAATCCTCCAGAAATCCCTCCGTCTTTTTTTTATAGAATTGCATTTCTTCTCTGTGAATATACAGATTTTCTTCAAGACATATAAGCTGTTTCCTCTTAGTGAAATGTTCTGCGATGTTTTTTATTTCTGTCCCGTCAAGAGCACTTCTCTTGGAATGTTCGTCCAGTGTCAGAAATTCTCCACAGTGTTCCCATACAGAAACCAAAAGCTGCTCTTTTAATTCCCCCTGCTCTTTGATTCTACAGACTTTTTCTGTTTTTTCATCATAGCGCCTGTGTTTTTTTGGAGCACAGTCAAGAACAATTCCCCCTCCGATTGTCTCAACGGGAGAATAAAAACGGATAACAAATCGTTCCCCTTTTTCAAACACGGTCTGTTCTTCCAGGAGAAGCTGCGCATAGCCGCTCTCTCCCGGCTTCAATTCGTCTTTATCCAAAAGAATTACTTTTCCAAGTAACTCCTTTGCTCCGTGATATATATGGACTCTGCTCCTGTTTTTCACAGAATACGGAGAATGCCGAAGAACAGATAAACGCACATCTGCCATCTGGGTAGGATACATACTGTCTTTAAATGCCAACACATCTCCTCTCAGAAGTTCTCCCTTTTTTATGTCCGGAATATTCACAGCCACACGTTGTCCCGGCCAGGCTTCTTCTTCATTCTGCCCGTGCACCTGGATTCCTCTTATTTTTACAGGTACATTTTTCGGATAAAGAACAGCTTCCTGCCCTTTTTTCATTCTCCCGCCTAAAAGTGTACCTGTCACTATCGTTCCAAAACCCTTTGCAGTAAATATACGGTCTATAGGAAGTCGGAAATCTTTTTTATCAGAACATTGGGGGATTTTCTGATACAGCTCATACAGTATTTCTTTCAGCTTTTCTATTCCTTCGTTTTTGTATACAGACACTGGAACAACGGGAGCCTCTTCCAGAAAAGTATCTTTTACCAGGTTACTTACATCTTCTTTCACAAGATTTAAAAACTCCGGCTCTACAAGCTCTGTTTTCGTCAGCACAATTACGCCATACTGTATTCCCAGAATAGAAAGAATGTCCAGATGCTCCACTGTCTGAGGCATAACCCCCTCATCAGCAGACACTACCAGCATAGCTATGTCCATGCCTCCTGCACCTGCAAGCATATTTTTCACAAATTTTTCGTGACCTGGAACATCTACAATTCCTACTCTTTCTCCATCTGTAAAATCCATCCATGCAAAGCCCAGCTCTATGGTGATGCCTCTTTCCTTTTCTTCCTTCAGACGGTCTGTGTCTATACCTGTAAGCGCATGAATCAGGCACGTTTTTCCATGATCCACATGACCGGCTGTACCAATAATCCCATACCGCATATGATTTTATTTTGCCTGAATCAATCCTTTTGCCTTTAATGTTTCTGCACAGAGAATCGCACCGCCTGCTGCTCCTCTTACTGTATTATGAGAAAGACCTACAAATTTATAGTCATACACACTGTCCTCACGGATTCTTCCAACAGAAACTCCCATTCCGTTTTCATAGTCCACGTCCATTGTTACCTGTGGACGGTTATCTTCCTCAAGATACTGGATAAACTGCTTCGGGGCGCTTGGAAGAGAAAGTTCCTGAGGCAGACCGCGGAAATCTTTTAATGCCTGGATCAGCTGTTCTTTTGTTGGTTTTTTGCGGAATTTTACAAATACAGCAGCCGTGTGGCCATTGAGAACCGGCACACGGATACACTGACAGGTGATTACCGGGCTTTCTGCCGGAACGATCACGCCGTCCTCGATTTTTCCCCAGATTCTTAACGGCTCTTTCTCGCTCTTCTCCTCTTCACCGCCAATGTAAGGAATGATGTTTCCTTCCATTTCCGGCCAGTCTTTAAATGTTTTTCCTGCTCCGGAAATTGCCTGGTATGTAGTGGCAACTACTTCATATGGCTCAAATTCCTTCCATGCAGTAAGAACAGGCGCATAACTCTGAATGGAACAATTCGGTTTTACTGCAATAAAGCCTCTTGTTGTTCCGAGACGTTTTTTCTGAAATTCAATCACATC
>JAUNAX010000119.1 GCA_030527365.1 Eubacteriales bacterium
GTCATTTTCTTAAACTCTTTTTTTACCAGCAGAATAGCCAGCACTCCTGCGGCACAGTCTGCAATAGGTGCTGCGAACATGACTCCCTCCACGCCCATGAACACAGGAAAGATAATGACAAGAGGAACAAGAAAAATAATCTGTCTCGTCATGGAAAGGAAAATTCCTTTTGTCGCTTTTCCGATGGAAGTGAAGAAGTTTGCAGTTACAGGCTGCAGTCCGTTAAAAAAGGTGCAGAACAGGAAAATCCGGAAAAATTTCACGGCAAACTTGTAATAAAGTGCATCGCCATTTCCGAAAACTGACACAATCTGCCGAGGAAAAATCTGGAAAAACAGAAATCCTGTAAAAGCTACTACAGAGGCAATTCCTGCTGCCTGTAAGTACGCTTTTTTTACACGGTCAAATTTTTCCGCGCCGTAGTTAAAGCTGATAATGGGCTGCGCTCCCTGAGAAATACCGATAACCACAGAGAGGAACAGCATATTTACCTTTGAGACGATTCCTGCTACTGCAATAGGAATGTCGCTTCCGTAAACAGATTCTGCGCCGTAGTGGCGGAGGCTGTTGTTGAGAAGAATCTGTACAACCGTAATAGCAAGCTGATTTAAGAAGGAAGCAGAACCCAGAGAAATAATCGCCTTCAGACAGCCGGGTTTCGGAATGAAGTGACGTAAAGTAAGGGAACGCTCCTGATATTTTGGCAGATAAAAAAGAATCATGCAGGCGGAAAAAACCTGACCGATTACAGTAGCCAAAGCGGCTCCTTTAATACCCCAGTCAAAAACGAAAATAAAAACAGGGTCAAGAACAGTATTGATCACGGCTCCTGATAAGGTGGCAAACATGGAGTATGCAGGTTTTCCGTCGGCGCGTACAAGATGATTTCCTCCTGTTGCCAGTATGTAAAATGGAAAACCAAGGGAGGTGATTCCTACATAGGAGAGCGAGTAGGGAAGCGTCTGCTCCGTTGCTCCGCAGGCAATAACAAGGGGTTTTAAAAAGCAGCGGATTAAAAGGCAGAGGGCGATACCAAATATAATCAGACTGCCAAAGGCTGTGCCGGCAATGCTTCTTGCCTTATCTTTATTTTTGCGTCCAAGCTCCAGGTTATAATTTGCTGCGCCTCCGATTCCGAGAAGAAGGCAGACGGCGGTTGAAATAGTCGTCAAAGGAAAAGCCACGTTTGTGGCTGCATTTCCGAGCATTCCTACACCCTGCCCGATAAAAATCTGGTCTACGATGTTATAAAGTGCGCCTACAAGCATACTGACAATGCTGGGAATGGCAAATTTTTTTAAAAGCTGCCCCACAGGGGCGGTTCCCAGAGGGGATTCTTCAGAAGAAATAGAAGGTTCTGTCTGATTCATGGTAGTATCTCCTTATCGTGTCTGCAAAAATACTTTCAATTTTGGAAGCTGATTGTTGAGAATCAGTTCTTCCGGAAATAATTCATTATGAATAAATTCTTCTGAGTAAGTGAAATCCCCGATATGTTCGGCTCCGTGGCTGTCGCTTGACAAAAGGACAGGTACTCCATATTTTCGTGCCCAGTAAAGGATTTCCCTGTTATTTTTTCTTGTATCTCCCCGGTAGCCATAGGGGGCAAGGGAAGCTTCGTTAATTTCAAAAGCGATGCCGTTTTCTTTTGCTGCAATGGCAAGGGCTTCGTAGTCCGCGGGAAAAGCCGGATTGTCGCAGTGCCCCAGGATTTTTACGGCGGGGTGCTTCATAACATTTATATATGCGTTTGTGTTTTCTGCTTTTGTTCCTGTTCTGTAGTTTTGGGCGTGCATACTTGCGATAGCATAATCAAGGCGGGAAAGAAGTTCTTCCTCCAGGTCGATTTTTCCTTCTGTGTCAAGAATATTTAATTCCACACCGTATAAAAGTTCCACATTAAAACGTTTTTTCGGGGAAAAAGTAAGGCTTCGGAAATAGGAGGGAGTGCCTGCGCAAAGGGTGGCAGGACCGTGGTCTGTGATGCCGAGAAGCTTTAACCCTTTAGAAGAAGCAGTTTTTGCCATATCAGATATGGTACAGGATGTTCCGTGACCACTTGCGATAGAGTGGGTGTGCATATCGGAAAGATACATAATGTGATGCCTCCTTATTGTATTACTGTGTTTTCAGTATGCCAGAGAGGAAAAATAATGTCAACATGAAAAACGGAGATTGCTGTAGAAACAAATAAAAACCACATAAAATACCTGGGTAAAACCACATAAATAAAGGTGAATGGATGTTGAGTTTTGTTGACATTATAGTGGGTGTGAAGTATAATATGTCTATATAACATGGACCGTAATAAAGAGGAAAGCTGCCTGATAAGCGCGGAGAAGAGTTGCTTTTCAATACGCATTGGTCATGAGAAAGGAGCAGCATGGAAAAATTTCAAACATCTGATATTCCAAAAACAGACAGGATTCAGAGACTTGTGGATCATTTGTATCAGCATATGCCGGTAATAGAATCTGCAAGAGCAAGACTTCTTACGGAATCCTATAAAGCAACAGAAAATGAACCGATCATTACAAGGAGGGCAAAAGCATTTGCCCATATTCTTCGGCATATTCCTATCATTATCCGGGAAGATGAACTGATCGTAGGAAGCTCCACCCTGGCGCCAAGAGGCTGCCAGACATATCCGGAGTTTTCGTATCAGTGGCTGGAAGATGAGCTGGATACTGTGGAGACAAGAAGCGCAGACCCGTTTTACATTGCGGAAGAAACGAAACAGGAGCTTCGGGAAATCCACAAATACTGGAAGGGAAAGACTACAAGTGAACTGGCTCTTTCCTATATGGCGCCGGAGGCAGTTCGTGCAATCGAGCATAATATTTTTACACCGGGAAATTATTTCTACAATGGTGTAGGACATGTAACCGTAAAATATGAAGAGGTTCTTGCTATCGGTTATGAAGGAATCATAAAAAAAGCAGAGCAGGAGCTTTCTGAATGCAATGTGGGAGACGGGGATTATGCGGAACGTTCTCATTTCCTGCAGGCAGTGATTTTAAGCTGCAGAGCCGTGATAGAATATGCACAGAGATACAGCGTTCTTGCACAGGAAATGGCAGAACGGTGTACAGATGCGGCAAGAAAACAAGAGCTTCTTATGATTTCCAAAAACTGCAGCCGTGTTCCGGCAAAGGGAGCGCAGAATTTCTATGAAGCATGCCAGTCCTTCTGGTTCGTTCAGCAGTTGATTCAGTTAGAATCCAGCGGACATTCTATTTCTCCGGGACGGTTTGACCAGTATATGTATCCTTATTATAAGAAGGATATGGAAAATGGAAATATTTCAAGAGAGTTTGCTCAGGAACTTATGGACTGTATCTGGGTAAAATTAAATGATCTGAATAAATGCAGAGATGCAGTGTCGGCAGAAGGCTTTGCAGGCTACAGCCTTTTCCAGAATCTGATTGCAGGAGGTCAGAATAAAGAAGGAGAAGATGTGACAAACGATCTTTCCTTTATGTGTATTCAGGCTTCCATGCACGTAAGACTTCCTCAGCCTTCCCTTTCTGTGAGGGTATGGAATGGCTCTCCTCATGAGTTTTTAATTAAGGCGGCGGAGCTTACGAGAACGGGAATCGGTCTTCCTGCTTATTATAATGATGAAGTAATTATTCCTTCCCTCCAGAACAGAGGGTTAAGCCTTGAGGACGCCAGAGAGTACAACATTATCGGTTGTGTGGAACCGCAGAAAGCAGGGAAAACAGAAGGCTGGCATGATGCTGCGTTCTTTAATATGTGCAGACCTCTGGAACTTGTATTCGCAAACGGCGAAGACAAAGGAGAAATGGTGGGGATTCCTACCGGAGAAGTAACGGAAATGTCTTCTTTTGAGGAGTTTTATAATGCTTATAAGAAGCAGATGGAATACTGTATTTCTCTTCTTGTAAATGCAGACAATGCCATTGATGTGGCACATGCAAAAAGATGCCCTCTTCCATTTTTGTCCTGTATGGTGGACGATTGCCTGAAACGTGGAAAAACCGTTCAGGAAGGCGGCGCTGTTTATAATTTTACCGGACCTCAGGGATTTGGAATTGCCAATATGGCAGATTCTCTTTTTGCGGTAAGAAAGCTTGTGTATGAGGAAAAGAAGGTTACAATGGAAGAGATGAAGGAAGCTCTTGCATGGAACTTTGGTAAAGGTCTGGATCAGCAGGCGATCAGCGATACAGCAGAAGCAGTTCTGAGAAAAATGAAGGCAGCTGGACAGAAGATAGAGGAAGATACAGTTTCTTCTATTTTAAAGGCGGTGATGAATTCGCAGCCAGGAGAAGAGAAAATGAGACGTTATGAAGAAATTCATAATATGATAGAGGAAGTGCCGAAGTTTGGAAACGATATTCCGGAAGTGGATTATTTTGCAAGAGATGTGGCGTACACATACACAAAACCGCTTCAGAATTACAAAAATCCGAGAGGCGGACAGTTCCAGGCAGGACTTTATCCTGTTTCTGCAAATGTTCCTCTTGGCGGACAGACAGGGGCAACTCCAGATGGAAGATATGCCCATACTCCGGTAGCTGATGGCGTTTCTCCGTCAGCAGGCAAAGATGTGAATGGCCCTACAGCAGCGGCAACCTCTGTTTCCAGACTGGATCACTTTATTGTGTCTAACGGAACTTTATTTAATCAGAAATTCCATCCTTCTGCTTTATCCGGACGAGAGGGGCTTGAAAAATTTGTGGCGCTTATTCGTTCTTACTTTGACCAGAAGGGAATGCACATGCAATTTAATGTAGTGGACAGAGATACTCTTCTTGATGCCCAGAAATATCCGGAAAAATATAAACATCTTGTAGTCCGCGTGGCAGGCTACAGCGCATTGTTTACAACGCTGTCCCGTTCTCTTCAGGACGATATTATCCGCAGGACGGAACAGGGATTTTAGGAGAGAATATGGATTATTTACAACAAAAAGGAAGAATATTTGACATTCAGAGATATTCTATCCACGATGGTCCGGGAATCCGAACAATCGTATTTTTAAAAGGCTGTGTGCTCAGATGCCGCTGGTGCTGTAATCCGGAGTCTCAGGAATATGAAATAGAAACAATGAAGGTTCAGGGAAAGGATAAGATCATCGGAAGAGATGTGACTGTCCTGGAAGCATTGGAAGAAGTGGAAAAAGACAGGGCGTATTATTATCGCTCCGGAGGGGGCTTGACCCTTTCCGGAGGAGAATGCTTCTGTCAGCCGGAATTTGCAGCCGCACTTTTGCGGGGGGCGAAAGAACGGGGGATTTCCACTGCTGTGGAGAGTATGGCGTGTGCTCCGTGGAAAGATATAGAAAATGCTCTTCCCTGGCTGGATACATATCTGATGGATATAAAGCACATGGATCCTGTAAAACATAAGGAGTTTACAGGGCGTTCCAATGAGCTGATGCTGGAGAATGCAAGGAAAGTTGCCTTATCCGGGCTGACAAAGCTGGTGATCCGTGTTCCGGTAATTCCCACATTTAATGATACAGTGGAAGAAATACAGGAAATCGCTCAGTTTGCAGCAACTCTTCCGGGAGTAAGTAAAATTCATCTGCTTCCCTATCACAGACTTGGGCAGGACAAGTATGAAGGACTTGGAAGACCATATTATATGGAAGGGATTGTTCCGCCTGAAGCGGAGCATATGAAGACTCTGAAAAAAGCAGTAGAAAGAATTACTGCTCTTGACTGCCAGATAGGCGGCTGATGCAAAATCTCCGGGAGGACGGCGATATAATACTCTGGGAGCAGAAAAAACAGAAAACCACAATAAAAAACAATAAAAACAACATAATATGCACAGAGAAACCAACATGAAACAACAAGTATTTCTTGACTTTCCCTGTGGGATGATGTAGAATTACATAAGAAACAATCAAACCAAATGCGCTCAAGGAGGAAGAAAGCATGGTAAACGAATATGAAATCAAAA
>JAUNAX010000120.1 GCA_030527365.1 Eubacteriales bacterium
TTATGGCAAGCGGTATGGGAATGCCGTCCATCGGAATTTACAGCTATGAGCTTTACAATTTCTATGATGTAGACCGCATTATCCGTATTGGTTCTGCAGGTGCTCTTCAGGACGATGTAAACGTAATGGATGTTATCATTGCAATGGGAGCCTGCACAGATTCCAACTTTGGAAGTCAGTTCTGCCTTCCGGGAACTTTTGCACCGACAGCAAGCTACAATCTTGTATCGAGAGCAGTAGAAGTTGCAAAAGAGCAGGGAACACCGGTAAGAGTAGGAAATGTAGTTTCTTCTGATGTGTTCTATAGTGACAACAAGCAGGCATCTGATGCCTGGAGAAAAATGGGCGTTCTCTGTGCAGAGATGGAATGTGCAGGACTTTTCATGACAGCAGCACGTGCAGGAAAAGAAGCTCTTGGAATTTTAACAATTTCCGACCATATTTACAGAGAAGAAGCAATTTCCGCAGAAGCTCGTCAGACATCATTTAATAAGATGATGGAAATCGCTCTTGGAATCTAAATAGAAATACACAATATAAAATTTATTAGGAGGAGCCATGAAGCTGTGGAAAACAGCCTCATGGCTCTTGTCAACAGAGGGGATTTATCGTATATTAAAAAGAGAATTTATACGGGGAAAGGAATGACAGAATCAATGACAGTACAGGAACTTCTGGAGGCAGTGCGTGATGGAAAGGTAACTGTAAAAGAGGCTGAAACTTTATTGAAAAAAGAAAGCTATGAGGAGTTGGAATATGCAAAGCTTGACACCGGGCGGAAAAACCGCACCGGTTTTGCAGAAGTTATTTACTGCAGCGGCAAAGCAGATAAACATCTTTTGAATATATATGAGAGCCTGTATAAGGAATATGGAGAAGCCTTTGGTACAAGAGCATCTGAAAAACAGTATGCGATTGTAAAAGAGCGTTTTCCGGAGGCAGAATATGACCCGGTATCCCGGATTTTAAAAATAGGTAAAAAAGAAAAACAGAGAATCGGCAATATTGTAGTGTGTACTGCAGGAACTGCAGATATACCTGTGGCGGAGGAAGCAGCACAGACAGCGGAATATTTCGGGACAGAGGTGGAGCGGATCTACGATATAGGAGTCAGTGGAATGCACCGTCTATTTTCAAAACTGGAAACCATACAGAAGGCAAACTGTGTTGTGGCAGTAGCAGGAATGGAGGGCGCACTTGCAAGCGTTCTGGGAGGACTTGTAAGCAGACCTGTAATCGCTGTTCCAACCTCAGTGGGATATGGAGCAAATTTCGGTGGAATGTCAGCGCTTCTTACAATGATTAATTCCTGTGCAAACGGAGTGGCAGTTGTAAACATTGATAATGGTTATGGAGCCGGTTATCTTGCAACGCAGATTAACCGCCTTGCAGAAGGGAAAGGAGAAGAAGCATAGTGGAAAATACATTATATCTGGAATGCTATTCCGGAATCAGCGGCGATATGACGGTTGCGGCTCTCCTTGATCTGGGAGCTGACAGGAACGTACTTCAAAATACTCTGAAAAGCCTTCCGCTTACAGGATACAGAACAGAGATAAAACAGGTTAAAAAATCAGGGATTGAAGCCTGCGATTTTCATGTAATTCTTGATAAAGAATATGAAAATCACGATCATGATATGGGGTATCTTCATGGACATGAGCATTATGAAGAGGGCAGTCATGGACATGAGCATGGCGGAGAGATGGAATATGTGTATGAACATGAGAAACACAGCCATCATCATATTCACAGAGGGATAAAGGAAATTAAAGAGATTATCCACGCAGGAAGTCTTACTGAAAATGCAGAGCGTCTCGCAGTAAAAATTTTTACTATTCTTGCAGAGGCAGAGGCAAAAGCGCATAATGTGCCGGCAGAAGAAGTGCATTTCCATGAGGTGGGCGCAGTGGATTCCATTGTGGATATTGTAGCGGTTGCTGTGTGTATGGATAATCTGAAGATTACAGAAGTGATTATACCGGAATTATGGGAAGGAAAAGGAACTGTGCGCTGTCAGCATGGTATTCTTCCGGTTCCTGTTCCTGCTGTTTTAAATGTGGCGGCTCAAAATGGGCTGAAAATAAAAATTACAGAGGTACAGGGAGAGCTGGTGACGCCTACAGGCGCAGCCATTGCAGCCGCAATTCGGACGAAAGAGAGGCTTCCGGAGCATTTTTCTGTCAGGAAAACAGGAATTGGCGCAGGCAAACGTCAGTATGAGTGTCCGGGAATTCTTCGGGCAATGCTGATTACAGAGAAAGAGGCGGAAAAAGAAGATACCATCTGCAAGCTGGAGGCGAATATTGATGACTGCACAGGAGAAGCCTTGGGCTATACCATGAAGTGCCTTATGGAGACGGGGGCGAAAGATGTGTATTATGTGCCTGCTTTTATGAAAAAAAACCGTCCGGCATGGATTTTAAATGTTCTCTGTAAAGAAGAAGACAGAGAGAAGCTGGAGCAGATCATTTTCAGAGAAACCACAACCATAGGGATTCGGAGAACCGAGATGAAGAGAACAATACTTGAGCGGGAAATAAAAAGAATTGGTACAAATCTTGGGGAAGTTCTTGTAAAGGTATGCAGGGACAGAGAGAAGATATACTTTTACCCGGAATACGAAAGTCTGACAGAATTCTGTAAAAAAACAGGGCTTTCTTATCAGGAGGCTTATGAAATAGCTGTAAATGAAGCAGAGAAAGAAGTATAAAAAGGAGAAACAAATGAAAACACCAGAAACTCAGAAAAAGAAAGTAAAAGAAGCAGCCATTCCGCTCTGCCCTCATGCAAAAAAGTGCGGAGGATGTCAGTATCAGGGGATTTCTTATGAAGAGCAGTTAAAGAAAAAGCAGAAGCAGGAGGAAAAGCTTCTGGGAAGATTCGGAAAAGTAAAACCGATAAAGGGAATGGATAATCCCTATCATTATCGGAATAAGGTTCATGCAGTTTTTGACAGAGACAGAAAGGGAAATATTATTTCCGGAACGTATGAAATGAAATCCCACAGAGTGGTTCCTATTGAAAGCTGTATGATAGAAGATGAAAAAAGCCAGGAGATTATCCGCACAATCAGAGGAATGCTGAAATCCTTTAAAATTAAAACATATGATGAAGATACGGGCTACGGTCTTCTCCGCCATGTCCTTGTGAGACGGGGATTTGAGACAAATGAGATTATGGTGGTGCTTGTAGTAAGTTCGCCGGTTTTTCCGTCCAAAAATAATTTTGTCAAGGCTTTGAGAAAAGAATATCCTGAGATTTCCACAGTCGTTTTAAATATTAATGACAAAAAGACAAGTATGGTACTGGGAGAAAGGGAAATCGTAATTTACGGAAAAGGTTTTATTCGGGACAGATTATGCGGCTGTTCCTTCCGGATTTCCCCGAAATCTTTTTATCAGGTAAATCCTGTGCAGACAGAAATTCTTTATAAAGAAGCAGTGCGTCTTGCGGATTTAAAAGGAAAGGAGAGAGTGATTGATGCTTACTGTGGCATTGGAACTATTGGAATGGTGGCGTCAAAGCAGGCAAAAGAAGTAATTGGAATTGAGCTGAACAAAGACGCAGTTCGTGATGCAAGAATCAATGCAAGAGAAAATAAAATCTCCAATATTTCTTTTTATGAAAATGATGCAGGCATATTTATGGAATCTATGGCAGCCCAGGGAGAAACGGCAGATGTTGTGTTTATGGACCCGCCCCGTGCAGGGAGCGATGAAAAATTTCTTTCTTCTGTGATTACGTTAAATCCGAAAAAAATCGTATATATTTCCTGTAACCCGGAGACACTTGCCAGAGATTTAAAATATCTTGTAAAGAAAGGGTATAAGGTAAAGGAAATACAGCCTGTAGATATGTTTGGTTTTACAGAACATGTTGAGACGGTTGTACTGCTTTCCCACAAAAAGCCCGACAGTCATATCAACGTAAAAGTCGAGTTTGGCGAGGGCGAGGGCAAAGTTCCGTTAAAAGCAATCTCCGAAAGGGCAGAAGCCTATAAGCCGAAAGAGCGAGTTACCTACAAAATGATAAAAGAGTACATAGAAGCAAAATATGGATTCAAAGTACATACTGCATATATTGCAGAGGTTAAGAGAGATTTAGGTTTGCCGATGTATGATGCTCCCAATGCGGTAGAGGAATTAAAAAATCCGAGAAAACATCCAACAGCGGAAAAAGTAGAAGCAATCAAAGATGCCTTGAAGCACTTTGAGGTAATCTAAACAGATAGGCGTATCATTAGAAATAGTGGTACGCTTATTTTTTCGCTCAAATTTGCACCTTTGAATAGTTTAGAACTTCCATATATAATGAAGCCAGAAACGGAGGTGCTGTTTATGAGAGAAAAAACATATCATATATATCTGGATAGCCACGAAAAGACAACCTTGCTGCAAAGCCTTGTGGAGTTGAAAAATCAGCTCATACAGCAGGGCAGATACACGGACTGCGTTGACGAGCTTATCTTCAAAGTCATAAACGCCCCTGTCAAAAAAGTGAAAGTAATATAAAGGGGGAAATTATGAATGATATGGAATTTCGTGAGTTGGTCGAGATAGCTGTTGAAAAGCTAAAGGACGAAACTGTCAGACAGCTATTAAGCGATAATGCAGTTTATCAAAAAGACTGTGAAATGGAAAATGAAGCCGAAGCAAATTATATGCAGCTTGATTTAACAGCAGAGCAAAAAGAGATTTGCGGCCATCTTCTGCAATGCAGAGATAGACAGGATTATGAATACGCAACCTATTCATATATCGCAGGAATGTATGATGCGTTTCGTATAATGTCAGTTCTGTTTCCAGAAAGATGGGAACTGGATAAAATAGAAGAATTGATTTCGACAAGCAGTATAAAGAAAACAGAATAATGCCTTACATAGCCGCCTTGACAAAGCGGCTAAATCTATGCGAAAGGAGGACGCATTTATGTCAAATTGCAAAGTGATTGATCTAACCAATCAAAAAGGCGGTGTCGGCAAGACCACCACGGCGGTCAATCTGGGTATTGGCCTGGCAAAGCAGGGAAACAAAGTCCTGCTGATAGACGCAGATGCACAGGCTAATTTAACGATGGCTCTGGGATATAACAGACCCGATGATTTACCCGTAACGCTTTCCACCATAATGCAGAACATCATAGACGATAAATCTGTTGATGTGAATGTTTCAACACTGCACTGACCGACAACACAGTGAGGTGTGATGCGGTCAATGGAATGTGTTCTCTGTCCGGAATGGTTCGGACTAAGTTTGGTATAGGATACCAATGAACTGTTTGTGTAAGCCATGTTTTATTCCTCCTTATTCTCTGAGCGGTAGTGAAGCTGTTCTAATACGACCTTGATTTTTTCTGGTACCGGAAGTCCAAGATGAGCTGCATTTTCAAGAAGAGAAACTCCTTCATTCGAGATGTAGAAGAAGATGACTGCAGTGCGAAGAACACCGCCTGAGCCGATAACATTTACATCAAGAATGTGGGCGATTCCTACAAGCAAGAAAATAAGTACCTTGCGACAGATACCTTTGAAGCCAACTTCACTGGAAAGAGTTCTGTCATTGATTGCACACATGACACCAGTGATATAGTCGATGATCACAAAGGCAATAAGTGCATAAAGTAAACCGTTCCAGCCACCAAGAAAGTAGCCAAGCCATCCGCCAATACCTGTGAAGATGAGCTGGATTGTGTTCCAAAATTCCTTCATGTTTGAGTCCTCCATTTCTGTAAATTGGTATGAAAAAAGCACTTCCGAATGAGGTGACCCCCAAAAGTTAGATTTTTAAGCGTAGCAGTCTTAATGGCTGCTACGCTATTTTTAGTGCGCCTTGCGGCGCACGTCGCTAATGGATGAAAGTTCCTAATCCGCCCTAGT
>JAUNAX010000121.1 GCA_030527365.1 Eubacteriales bacterium
ATGTAGAAGATGTTCTCTGGTATGACAGTGTAATGGATTTAAGTGTTCCTGTAGAGATGCTTCCGGAAGATCTGAGAGAGGCGCTTTTTAAGGGAAATGCTACCATGATGATTGCTCTTTTTGACAATACTACATCCTCAGATGAGGCGATGGATGCTGTGACAGAGATGCGCAGCATTGTGTCAAAGAACTGTTTTATAAGCGGTATGACAGGCGTAGTAACAGACATCAAAGCGCTGGCTTTAAAGGAGATGCCAGTGTATGTTGTAATTGCAGGAGCGCTTTCTTTGCTGGTGCTTTTTCTTGCAATGGACTCCCTTGTTGTTCCCCTGCTTTTCCTTTTGAGTATTGGAATTGCCATTATTTACAATATGGGAACGAATGTGTTTTTGGGAGAGATTTCTTATATTACGCAGGCGTTGACGGCAGTGCTCCAGCTGGGTGTGACGATGGATTATTCTATCTTCCTTCTGAACTGCTATGAGGACAATAAAAAGCGTTTTCCGGGAGATAAGGACAGGGCGATGGCACATGCTATTTCCAATACATTTAAGTCTGTTGTGGGAAGCTCTGTGACTACGATAGCAGGTTTTATTGCTCTTTGTTTTATGACATTTGCACTTGGAAGAGATATGGGAATTGTCATGGCAAAAGGTGTGGTGATTGGTGTAATCTGCTGTGTAACGCTGCTTCCGTCCATGATTCTTCTGTGTGATAAGGCAATCGAAAAAACAAAACATAAAACACTGCTTCCGAGCTTTGATAAGGTATCGGATTTTATTACAAAACATCATATTATCTGGGTTGCAGTGTTCCTTGTTCTTCTGTATCCTGCAATTCACGGAAACAATAATGTGGAAGTTTATTATAATATTGATACTTCTCTTCCGGCAAGTCTTCCAAGCAATCAGGCAAATAAGGAACTGGAAGAAGTGTTTAATATGAACACCGTGCATATGGTACTTATGGAAAAAGGACTGGACGGAAAAGAAAAATCCGAGATGTTAAAAGAAATTGAAGATGTGGATGGTGTACAGTGGGCGCTGGGATTAAATTCCTTTGTAGGCCCGTCTTTCCCGGAGAGTATGATTCCAAAAGATGTGCGTTCTCTTCTGGAAAGCGATAATTATGAGCTGCAGTTTATCTGTTCGGAATATCGCTCTGCAACAGATGAAGTAAATAAACAGATTTCTGAAATTCAGGATATTGTAAAAAAATACAGTCCAAAGGGTATGGTCATTGGAGAAGCTCCTCTTATGAAGGATCTGGCGGACGTAACAGATGTGGATTTGAAAAATGTAAACGTGATTTCCATTGCTGCAATTTTTGTGATTATTATGCTAGTATTCAAATCCATTTCCCTGCCATTTATACTGGTGGCAGTCATTGAATTTGCGATTTTTGTAAACATGGCAGTCCCCTATTACCAGGGCATTACCTTACCTTTTGTTGCCGGCATTGTAATTGGTGCCATACAGCTTGGCGCTACTGTGGACTATGCAATTCTGATGACGAGCCGTTATCAGAGAGAAAGGCATCTGGGAAGAGGAAAGAAAGAGGCAATTTCCATCGCACACAAAACCTCGATGAAGTCCATTATCATAAGCGGCTGCAGCTTTTTTGCGGCAACCTTCGGTGTAGGACTTTATTCACAGGTGGATATGATAAGCTCTATCTGTACTCTTCTTTCCAGGGGAGCTGTTGTCAGCACTGTTGTAGTGCTTCTGGTTCTTCCTGCCATGTTTATGATTTTTGACCCGATCATCTGCCATACTTCTATAGGTTTTCTTCCGAAAAAAGAGAAAGAAAAACCGGCAGGTCGCAGCAATAAGAAATAAAGAATGATAAGAAAAGGAGTTGTTTCATATGAACAGAAATAAAAAAATTGTGACAGCAACGATGGCTGCGGGAATGGCAGCAGTATTAAGTGCAGGTACAATCGCGGCTGCGGGACAGGGTACAGAGACTTCCGGAATTACAAAGGAAGAAACCGTATATGTAAATGCAGGGGCAGACGGTGCAGTGAAAGATGTCATTGTATCTGACTGGCTGAAAAATTCAGGAGGGGCGTCTTCCGTCTCTGACGTATCCGGTTTAAAGGATATTAAAAATGTAAAAGGCGATGAGACGTTTCAGCAGAGTGGGGAAAAACTCACCTGGAATACGGAAGATGCAGACATATATTATCAGGGAACAACGACAAAAGAGCTTCCCGTAGCTGTAGAAATTAAATATTATTTAAGCGGAAAACAGGTAACTCCTGATGAGCTGGCAGGAAAAAGCGGACACCTTAAAATGGTAGTTACATATAAAAATAAAGAGAAAACGGTAAAGAAGATAGATGGAAAAAATACAGATGTATATGCGCCTTTTGCGATGGCAACAGGAATGTTTCTTCCCACAGATAAATTTAAAAATGTGACGATTGACAATGGAAAGGTTGTATCAGACGGAGACAGAAATATAGTGGTAGGTCTTGGACTTCCGGGACTTTCTGCCAGTCTGGATCTTGATGAGGAAATCAAAAAAGAGATTGATATTCCGGAAGGCTTTACCCTTGAGGCAGATGTGACAGACTGCGAAATGGAAACCACATTTACCGTAGCCCTTACAGACCTTCTGGACGAGATAAACGTGGATGAAATTGACAGCATCGATGATCTGAAAGATTCTTTAAAAGATCTTTCCGATGCGTCTCTTGAGCTTGTGAAAGGCACAAAAACTCTTTATGACGGAACAAGTGAATTGAATACAAAATATAAAGAATTTGCATCAGGTGTATCACAGCTTCAGAGCGGAGCAAGGGAGCTTCAGAGCGGCTCAAGAGAGCTTCAAAGTGGCGCCAGCGCCTTAAAAACAGGTGTATCTTCTTATACAGAAGGTGCGGATACACTTGCGGCAGGCGTGATGGAATATACAGGCGGTGTTGGCACGATTACTGATAAATTGAAAGAATATACAGACGGCGTAAGCACTCTCACAGGAGGGGTTAAGGCTTATGTAGAAGGCAGTGGAACGCTGACGGACGGCGTGATTAAGTACACAGAAGGTGCAACCGCTGTGGCAGACGGGATCACACAGTTTTCACAGCAGGCAAAACCTCTTGAGGAAGGACTGAAGACTTTTACAGACGGAGGAAAGACTTTTGCAGACGGAGCGTCAGCTTACGGGGAAGGGGCAGAAAAACTTTCCGGAGGATTGAAAACTCTGGAAGGTGGAGCGGAAACCCTTGCTCAGTCCGTAAAAGAATATACAACAGAGGGTGTCGGTGCGTTAAAAGCGGGAGCGCAGGCACTTCCGGCAGGAATTGAAAAAATTCAGGCAGGTACAGAAGCAGCAGAAGGTGCGGCGAATACTCTGGCAGAAAAGACCGGCGGTTTGCAATCCAGTTTAAATGGTGTTTCTCAGACTCTTCGTGACGCAGCAGAATCAGTTGGAGGAAACTCTTCTGTAGATACTTCTGCTATCACAAACGGAGCAGCATCTGCCCAGAGTGGAGCAGATACTGTTTCAGCAGGACTTGATACAGCAAGTGCAGCTATTGATATACTAAGCGGGATTGATATGTCTCAGCTTGATGAGGGAACACAGGCTGCGATCAGCGAGGCGATCGGCTGTATTTCCGGCGGCGTTGGCACTGCACAGAGCGGACTTGGAAGTGTGTACAGCGGAGCGGAGGCAGTACAGAGCGGAGCAGAACAGATTTCCGGAGGAGATAATTCTCAGGTTGTGGACGTTTTAAATCAGGCGGCAGACGGAATTGACCAGGCGGCAGCCGGAGCTGGAGCGATTTCCTCAGGACTGGAATCAATGGGGGGAAGTCTCGGAGCTTTAAATGAGGGAGCTTCCAAAGCGCTGGAAGGAGCGAATGGGCTTTCTGCCGGAGCAGAAGCTTTGTCTGCAAAGGGAGAAGAGCTGACCCAGGGGGCAGAGCAGGCAGCAGCCGGGGCAAAAGCTCTTGTTGCCGGAGCAAAAGAACTGACAGACAGTACAGAAAAGCTTTCAGCTGGAGCAGAAGCCTTAAAAGAGGGATTTTATGGAGAAAATGGACTCCAGGCAGGACTTCAGACAGCAGAAAATGCTTCGGAAGCACTTGTGAAAGGAGCTGCCTCCTTAAAGGAATCAGGGGCAGAATTAAAAGCCGGGGCAGAGGAATTAAAGAGTAATGACTATACACTGATTCTCGGCGCGGGAAATCTGGAATCTGCAACAATGCAGTTAAATGAGGGAATTTCCCAGATTGGAGGAGCAACAGAGGCATTAAAAGCAGGTGCATCCAAGCTTTCTGCAAACAGCGGTTCCTTAAAAGCCGGAGCAAAAGAACTGGAACAGGGAACAGGAACTCTTGCAGGAGGAACGAACACCCTTGTATCAGGAACAAATGCACTTGCATCTGGAAGCAGCCAGGTACAGAGTGGCATTAAAAAACTGAATGACGGAGCGAAAGAACTGAAGGAAGGTCAGGATAAATTTAACAAAGAGGGTGTTCAGAAGTTAAAAGATACGGTAGAGGATACACTGGATTCCGTCCTTGATCGTCTTGAAGCAATCCAGGCAGATGACGTGGCGTACACCTCTTTTGCAGGAAAAGAGGATTCTATGGATGGAAATGTGAAGTTTATTATTGAGACAGATCCGATTGAACTGCCGGAAGAATAAAATTATAAATATGAATGTGCGAGAAAGCCTGCAATCAATTTCTTGCGTATGAAAGATGCTTCTGTTATAATCAATGATACAGTAAATTTTTAGAAAGTGTCAGGTGGTACAATGGAAAGAACAGGGAAGTCTTCAAAAGCCTCCTTGCAGAAAAACAGAAGCAGACGAAAAGCTACAGCAGATTATTATGATTTCAGTCTTGTGGCAGTGGTTGTGCTTCTCACATGTTTTGGATTGATCATGCTGTACAGCACAAGTGCCTATACGGCAGAAATGCAGTTTGGCGATGATATGCACTTTTTCAAACGGCAGGCGCTTGTCAGTGTAGCGTGTATTCTGGGCGCCCTTTTTATATCAAGGAGTGATTATCATCTTCTGGTACATTTTAAAGGACTTTTGTATATAGCTGCCGTTGTGTTAATGTTTCTTGTCCAGACTCCCCTCGGAGAGGAAGTAAATGGCGCCCGCCGCTGGCTTAAACTGGGGATTCAGTTTCAGCCTGCGGAAATTGCAAAAATCGCAGTGATTGTCTGTCTTCCATATATGATTGTGGAAATGGGGAAACGGATTCGAACATTGAAAGCGTGTATGATACTGGGAGCAGCAGGAGGAGCTCTTGCTTTTATTGCATATGCCTTCACAGAGAATTTAAGTACAGCCATTATTATTTTCGGAATTACAGTTGGGCTTATTTTTGTAGCGCACCCCAACACAAAAATCTTTCTTCTGATATTTGCGGCAGGCGCATTTCTGTTACTTGGGTTTGTACTGTTTATATCAGCTACGATGGACGTAGGGGCAACAGAAAACTTCCGTCTGCGCCGTATTCTTGTATGGCTTCACCCGGAGGATTTTGCATCAGGAGCAGGTTATCAGACGATTCAGGCGCTTTATGCCATTGGTTCCGGCGGATTTTTTGGCCGGGGGCTTGGAAACAGTATTCAGAAGCTTGGCAGTGTGCCGGAAGCGCAGAACGATATGATTTTTTCCATTATCTGTGAGGAGCTTGGAATTTTTGGAGGAATTATTGTGCTTCTTCTTTTTGCCTATCTTCTTTACCGGTTATTTTTTATTGCACAGAATGCGCCGGATCTGGTCGGCTCTCTTATGGTAACAGGGATTTTTATTCACATTGCCCTTCAGGTTATCTTAAACATTGCGGTTGTATTAAATCTTATGCCGAATA
>JAUNAX010000122.1 GCA_030527365.1 Eubacteriales bacterium
AAAGAGCAGCTTGTGGAGGTTCTGGGAACGCTGACAGACAGAGAGCAGAAGGTACTTCGTCTCCGCTTCGGTCTTGATGATGGAAGAGCAAGAACTCTGGAGGAAGTAGGAAAAGAGTTTAATGTAACAAGAGAACGTATTCGACAGATTGAGGCAAAGGCTCTCAGAAAGCTCCGTCACCCAAGCCGCAGCCGCAAACTGAAAGATTATCTTGATTAAGGAGAAAAATATGCAGTTATCCTTACGTCTCTGTGCCATTGCAGATATGGTAACAGAGGGGAATAAACTTGTAGATGTGGGATGTGACCACGGGTATCTTCCGGTATATCTTCTTCTTAATAAAAAAATTCCGGGCGCTGTTGCTGCGGATGTGAGAAAAGGCCCTCTGTCCAGGGCAGAGGAGCATATTTTCCAATATGGTCTTGAGGCATACATAGAAACGAGACTTTCTGACGGGCTTTCCGCGATCAATCCGGGAGAGGGGGACACCCTTGTGATCGCAGGAATGGGCGGTCCTCTCATGGAACGAATCCTCACAGAAGGAAAAACAGTCAGGGAGACGTTTCAGGAAATGATTCTTCAGCCGCAGTCTGATATTCCTCATTTCCGGCATTTTATACGGGAAGAAGGCTGGGAGATTGTAAAAGAAGAAATGATTCTTGAAGATGGAAAATTTTATCCTGTCATGAAGGTGATTCCTGTAAAAAAAGAGAACATGGAAAAATGGACAAAGGAAGAGGAGATGTTTGGAAAGCGTCTTCTTGCCGGGAAGCACCCTGTTCTGAAACAATACATGGAAAGAGAACTTCGCATCCGGAATGAGATTCTGGAGCGCCTTTCAAATGTTTCAAAAGGAACGGCAGAAGCACGTATGCAGGAAGTAAAGGAGGAAAAGGAGCAGATAGAAGCTGCTCTGAGACGATATGAAAGCATATGAACTGATTTCGTGGCTGGAAGAAAAGTATTCCCCTTCCTTTGCGGAGGACTGGGATAATGTGGGGCTTTTGGTAGGAGACGATGAGAAAGAAGTGTCTCATGTGTTTCTTGCCCTTGACCTTACGGAAGAAGTATTAAATGAGGCAGAGAAGGCGGGAGCAGATATGATCATTACTCACCACCCCATGATTTTTTCCGGAATAAAAAAAATAAATAATCATACCTTTACAGGAAGGAAAATTATAAAGCTGATCCAGAAAGACATTCCCTATTATGCCATGCACACAAATTATGATGTTTTGGGAATGGCTGATTTAAGTGCCGGATATTTAAAGCTTAAGGATACAAAGGTGCTATCTGTCACGAATTCGGAAGGAGAAAATCCGGAAGGCTTTGGCCGTGTGGGAAAACTTCCTCAAAAAATGTCACTTTTGGATTGCGCCCGATATGTAAAAGAGTGTAACCATCTTTCGGACGTCCGCTTTTACGGAAATCCGGACAGGGAAGTGGAAGTGGCAGCTGTCTGTACCGGTTCGGGAAAGAGCATGATAAAAGATGCTATTCGTGCAGGGGCAGATGTATATGTGACAGGAGACATCGACCATCATACGGGAATTGATGCGGTAGCAGAGGGAATTGCTATTATTGATGCAGGACATTACGGAACAGAATATATTTTTGCAGATGCTTTAAAGAAGGATCTTCTTGAGGCGTTTCCAGGGCTTTCTGTTACCTGCGCAGAGGTGAAAAGCCCGTATACTGTAGTATAAAAGTACAGCAAAAGGAGGTACTTGATAATGACAGAACAGAAAATGTGTTGTGTAACAATAGGCGGGGAGAAAAAAGAGTATCCGGCAGGAATTTCCTACTGGGAGATTGCAAAGGAGTATCAGGACAGAGAAAATGCACCTGTCATTCTTGTGACAGTCAATGGGAAACTGAGAGAACTTCATAAGCATCTGAAAAAAGACTGCACGCTTAAATTTGTTACAACGAGAGACGCAATCGGTCATAACGCTTATGTGAGAAGTGCCACCTTTCTTCTTTTAAAAGCCATTTATGATGTGGCAGGAAAGAAGAATCTGGAAAAAACAGTGGTTCATTATGCTCTTGGTAATGGTCTTTACTTTACAATGGAGGGCGGGACTGCTATTTCAGAAGAGTTTCTTTCTTCTGTAAAGAAACGAATGGAAGAGCTTGTGAAAGCAGAGCTTCCTATTATAAAAAGAAGTGTGGGAACAGATGAGGCGATCGCCCTTTTTCATAAGCACCATATGTATGATAAGGAGAAGCTGTTCCGTTATCGTCGTGTTTCAAGGGTAAATATTTACAGTATTGAAAACTTTGAGGATTATTTCTACGGATTTATGGCATGTCATACGGGATATGTGAAGTACTTTGACCTTCAGCTTTATGATGAAGGGTTCGTGCTGATTCTTCCCAGAAAAGAAACACCCGATAAGTTGGATCCGTTTGTTCCTCAGGATAAGATTTTTGCAGTGCAGAAAGAGTCTCAGGAGTGGGGCGAAAAAATGGACGTTGCCACGGTAGGAGATTTAAATGACAGGCTCACAAAGGAAGGAGTGGGAAATCTTCTTCTTATTCAGGAAGCGCTTCATGAGGCGAAAATTTCAGATATAGCGCAGCAGATAAAGGACAGAGGAGATGTAAAATTTGTAATGATCGCAGGACCGTCCTCTTCCGGAAAAACCACGTTTTCTCACAGACTGTCTATTCAGCTTATGGCACATGGAATGCGGCCTCATCCAATAGCTGTTGACAATTATTTCGTAAACAGAGAAAATACGCCACTTGATGAGTTTGGAGAGAAAAATTATGAATGTCTGGAAGCCATAGATGTAGAGCTGTTTAATAAAAATATGCTTGCCCTTCTTTCCGGTGAGGAAGTGGAGATGCCTGTTTATAATTTTGTAACAGGAAAGAGAGAGTATAAAGGGGATTATCTGAAACTTGGAAAAGAGGACATTCTTGTAATTGAAGGAATCCACGGTTTGAATGACCGCTTAAGCTATGCCCTTCCAAAAGAGAGTAAGTTTAAAATTTATATCAGTGCTCTGACTCAGTTAAATATAGATGAGCACAATCGGATTCCAACAACAGACGGACGTTTGATTCGGCGTATTGTCCGCGATGCAAGAACAAGGGGAACTTCTGCAAAAGAAACCATTGCAAGGTGGCCTTCTGTGAGGCGGGGAGAGGAAGAGAATATTTTCCCGTTCCAGGAGCAGGCGGATGTGATGTTTAATTCTGCGCTTGTATATGAGCTTGCCTGTCTGAAGGTTTATGCAGAGCCGCTTCTTTTTGGAATTGGGAAAGATGAGCCGGAGTATGAAGAGGCAAAACGCCTTCTGAAATTCTTTGATTATTTTGTTCCGGTTCCAAGTGAGGAAGTGCCGAATAATTCTCTTTTGCGGGAATTTATCGGGGGAAGCTGTTTTAATGTGTAAATTCTCTTTACAAGTTCGGGAAAACGTGATAAAATAGCGCTTGCGCAACCAGGCCAGGTAATCGCGGCTGAACAGACGAAAGGGTTCAGACGAGGAAAGTCCGGGCTTCGCAGGGCAGGATGCCGGATAACGTCCGGTGGAGGTGACTCCCAGACCAGTGCAACAGAAATAAACCGCCGGGATTCCCGGTAAGGGTGGAAAGGCAGTGTAAGAGACTACCGCCGTTTTGGTAACAAACCGGGCACATGTAAACTCCATTCGAAGCAAGACCGAAAAGAAAGCGATACGGCTGCCCGTCGTGCTTTCAGGTGGGTCGCTTGAGCCCTCTGGCAACAAAGGGCCTAGATAGATGATTACCCAATGACATAACCCGGCTTATCGGTCTGATTGCGTATATGAGAAAAATATAAGAACTCGGTTCTCCTGTTGATGGAGAGCCGGGTTCGTTTTTTATCCCTATTTGTTGCGTTTTCCTCTGTACTTCTCTTCGCAGTATTTGCATCTGTAAATTTCTTTTTCTTCATCTGCAAGAACGAAAATGTGGTCAAGCTCCTGCTCAATAGAAGTAATGCAGCGCGGGTTTTTGCATTTAATTACATTTACTACCTGCTTTGGAAGCTTCAGTTCTTTTTTGTCTACAATTTTGGAATCTTTGATGATATTTACGGTAATGTTGTGATCAATAAAGCCGAGAATATCAAGGTCAACGTCGCCAAGAGGACATTCTACTTTGATGATGTCCTTTTTGCCCATTTTGTTGCTGCGGGCGTTTTTGATAATGGCAACGGTACAGTCCAGTTTGTCCAGTTTTAAGTCGTGGTAAATCGTCATGGCTTTGCCGGCCTTGATGTGGTCCAGTACATAGCCTTCCTTCAGTGCTCCAACATTTAACATGGCAGTTCCACCTCCAGTAATGTAAGAATCAGCGCCATACGGACATAAACGCCGTACTGTGCCTGTTTGAAATAAGCTGCTCTCGGGTCAGAATCTACCTCTACGGAGATTTCATTTACACGGGGCAGCGGGTGAAGAACGTACATATCTTCTTTTGCAAGATCCATTTTTGCCTTGTCCAGTATGTAGAAGTCCTTCATGCGTACATAATCTTCCTCGTTGAAGAAACGTTCTTTCTGTACTCGTGTCATATAGAGAATGTCAAGCTGAGGAAGCGCGTCTTCAAGGCGTTCCACCTCTTCAAATTCTTTGTTGTTGCGTGCTAATACATCTTCGCGGATGTAGCTTGGAATACGAAGCTCTTCCGGGGAGATGAGAACGAATTTCACATTATCATAACGTACCAAAGCTTCGATCAGAGAGTGTACGGTACGTCCGAATTTTAAGTCGCCGCACAGACCGATGGTAATGTTATTCAGGCGTCCTTTCAGGGAGCGGATAGTCAGAAGGTCAGTTAAGGTCTGTGTGGGGTGCTGATGACCGCCGTCTCCGGCATTGATAACAGGAATAGATGAAGCCATAGATGCTACAAGCGGAGCGCCTTCTTTTGGATGGCGCATAGCGCAGATGTCGGCATAGCAGGAAGTTACGCGGATTGTGTCTGCGACACTTTCGCCTTTTGCGGCAGAACTGGAATCAGCGGAAGAAAAGCCTAAAACATTACCTCCCAGATTCATCATGGCAGCTTCAAAGCTTAAACGTGTACGTGTGCTTGGCTCATAGAATAAAGTAGCAAGCTTTTTGCCATCACATGCATGTGCGTATTTTTTTGGATTTTTTTCGATGTCGTTGGCAAGGTCAAGGAGTTTGTCAAGTTCTTCTACTGAAAAATCCAATGGACTCATTAAGTGTTTCATGTTATACCTCCGTTTTTTGGTATCAGGGTCTGAACAGCCCTTCTAATCATAATATAATACCCGGGGGCTTTTTTCAAGATGATTTCGTAAGTATTTTTTCAAAAAAAGACCTGTAAAAAACCATACAGGCGCGTAATCAAAACGGATTACGCCGTGAAACTGCCAGGGGGAACTGCTATAATCCCAGGGGCACATATGAAAGTATTTTAAGATGCTTCCGGAAATGTATTCTATAAGAAAAATTCCTCCTGTATAGAGGCTTCCCCGGAGAAACACAGGAAGGGCGGCGATTTTTTTGTATACCGGTTTTATCAAAGCGGCGCAGCCATATATGGGAAACATAAGCAGAGAGCTTTCACCCGTCATGGTGGCTTCTCCGGCAAGAAGGGAGTGCATTCCTGTCCAGAAAATTTCCAGACACCAGCCAAGAGAACCGCACAGCAGAAAGTTTCGTTTCAGCATAAGGAATCTCCTTTATATTTTACAAAAATTTAACCTGTTTATAGTATTGCCAACCTTGAAAAAATAATACAGGTGGGATATAATGACGAAAAGATTTGAAAAA
>JAUNAX010000123.1 GCA_030527365.1 Eubacteriales bacterium
AGAAATTCAGCCGGTATTTTTTGTGCAAAATGCTTGACATTTTCATACATATGTGGTTATATAAGTATATACAAGTATTAAATATAAGACAAGTATAAAACAAGATAAGGAGGGTAGAAATGGAACGGATAGACATGATAAAAATTCGGCTGTATAACCGGGAACGGATAGGAAAGGAGGAGATACAGCAATGACAGAAGGGTGTCAAAGTAAAGCTTTAGCCGGGAAAAAGAAGCGTTTTATAAAGAAAATAGAGCCGATATTATATTTGTTGCCTGCTCTTATATTTTTTGTAGGATTCACATATTATCCTTTTATAAAAACTTTTTTAAGCAGCTTTTTTCTGGTAGATTCTATGGGAGGAATCCGGGAATTTATAGGTTGGGAAAATTATCAGTATGTTTTAACAAATCCGGCTTTTTTGCAATCGATTAAGAATACCCTGATATATGTGGCAATTTCTTCGCCTGTGGCGATTTTTATTGCACTGCTTCTGGCAATGATCGCAAATACGAAAACGAAACTGTCACCAGTTTATGAGACTTTGTTTGCTCTGACTATGGCAGTTTCCATGTCCGTTGCGGCAATGATTTTCCAGTTGATGTATAATCCGACCATTGGTGTTTTAAATTATGTTTTGGGAACACATTTTAACTGGCTCAATGATAAAAAATTGGCGATGATTGCCATAAGCCTTATTGCAGTTTGGATGAATATCGGCTATAATTTTTTATTTTTGCTTTCAGCTATCAGGGGAATGTCCGCGGATTTACTGGAAAGTGCAGAGCTTGATGGAGCCAATGTATTTCAGAAAACAACGAAGATTATTCTTCCAATGATTTCTCCTACGGTATTTTATCTGATCTGTAATTCACTGGCAAAAAACATGATGATGTCAGGACTTGTTTTAATATTAACTCAAGGCGGTCCGCAGGGTTCTACAGAGACAATGATTTCCTTTATGTACAAGCAGTCCGTTAATAATCTCAATTATAATGATGCTTATGCTGCGGCAGTAATTGCGTTTGTTCTGACTGCCATTGCTATGGCGTTCAGTTTTTCCTTTGAAAAGAAAGGAGTGCATTATAACTGATGAAATATTTGAATACAAACAAAAAGAAAAAAACAATAAAAAATATAATATTTCAGATATTTGCAGTATGTGTGGGGCTGCTGATTATTTCACCGATTATCTATGCTGTGCTGATTTCGTTTATGCCATCTGATCAGATATTGAGCAATCCGCCGAGATTGATTCCGAGAAATGTAACTCTGGAACATTATAAGGTAGCTGTGACAGCGACTACGCTTGGAAGATATATGTTGAACTCATTGATTCTGGCAGGTGTATCGTCTGTTATCAGGATTATAACGGCAAGTATGGCAGCATATGCTTTTTCCTTTTATGAATTCAGAGGGAAAAGTTTCCTGTTTGCATTGACAATGGGAACGGTTATGATTCCGGGAGATGTGGTGCTGGTAACAAATTATCAAACTGTTTCAAAGCTGGGACTTATTAATACTTATCTGGGAATGATGGTAGTTTTTATGGTATCGGCTATGAATATTTTTATCATGCGCCAGAATTTTCTGACCTTTTCAAAAGAGATAAAAGAGGCATCAGAAGTAGACGGCTGCAGTAATTTCAGATTTTTTGCTACTATCTTACTTCCTTTAAATAAGCCGGTTCTTACAACAGTATTTATATCCGCATTTATTGGAACATGGAATACATATCTGTGGCCTATGCTGGTGACAAATAAAAATGAATTGCGAACCGTTCAGGTAGGCGTTACCATGTTGAATTTCCCGGAAGGAACTGTATATGGACCAATTATGGCAGCATCTGTTCTTGTTCTTTTACCTATTGCCATTATTTTTATTATATTCCGAAAACAGATAGTAGGAGGACTTATGGGTGGAGCTGTAAAAGGATAACAAAAAAATAAAACAAAAAGGAGAAAAACTATGAAGATGAAAAAATTAATGAGTCTGGCAATGGCTGGAGCCATGTGCGTTACAATGTGTCCAGCAAGTGTAAGTGCGAAAGAAAATGTGAAAATTGAATATTGGCATACGATGTCCGGCGTCAATGGAGAAGCGATGGAGGAGGCAGTAAAAGATTTTAACGAGACAGTGGGAAAAGAAAAGGGAATTACAGTAGAGAGTGTGTATCAGGGAGACGATGTAAGTGAAAAACTAAAAACCCTTGCGCAGGCAAATGACACAAAGAATTTCCCTAATGTAGGACAGGTTGTATGCAGTTGTATCCCGTCTGCTCTGGGATATGAGCAGTTGGTAAAAGTAGATGATATGTATGAGAAAGGGGAAAATATCTCAGTTCCCAAGGAAGACATTGATAAACATGCAGTACGCTCTGTATCGTATAAAGACGAAATGATCGCCATGCCATTTAACGTATCCAGTATACTATTATATTATAATAAAACAATGTTTGAAGAGGCTGGTCTTGACCCTGAAAATCCTCCGACAACCATAGCGGAGATGGCAGAAGCCTGCAAAAAACTTGTGCAAAAGGACGGAGATGAAATTACACGTTACGGGTTAAATGTTGCAGTCAGAAGATACCAGCTTGTCAACTGGATTGGAGGACAGGGCGAGTATAATTTTTTCGGAGATAATGAGGGAGGTCGCGCAGGAATGATGTCAAAGCTTACCTGCGGAGAGGATGGAACACTTGATAAATTCCTGACGGAATGGGAAAAAGTAATTCAGTCCGGCGGATACAAAGAGATAGAGGATAACATCAATGAAGAATTTGCAATGCAGCTATTTGGCATGGCAATCATGTCTTCTGCAAGAATCGGAAAGATTAATAGTCTGGTTGGCGAAAACTTTGAGTGGGGAACTGCTCCCCTTCCAAAGGTAGATGCAAATGATAAAGGTGGAACAGCTATAGGCGGTTCCTGTCTGGCAATGTTTGATAAAGGTGATGAAAAAGAGGTAGAGGCATCCTGGATTTTTACTCAGTATCTTGCATCACCGGAAGTACAGGCAAAATTTGATATTGCAACAGGATACCTTCCGGTTAACACAAAAACATATGAAGAAGAAAGCATGAAAACATATCTGGAAGAAAATCCTGATTACAAAGTGGCAGTGGATCAAATGGCAGCGTCAAATGTAAATGTACAGGAGCCATTTGATATTATCAACTGGGAAATTGACGAAGTAATTAAAAATAATATGGCGGAGTTTGGTGCAGGAAATCAGGATAGGGATACCACTCTGTATAATATTGTGGAGCAGTGTAATGAGAAACTGGCTGCCTATGTACGGGCAAACGGGTAAACGAAGAGGTGATTATGTGGTAAAATTAGTCATTAGCGATATGGACGGAACCCTGATAGACAGAGACGAAGTGCTGTCAGAAAAAGCTGTAAATATCGTACACGCCCTGAAGGAAAAAGGAATTATGTTTACTATTGCGACTGGCAGAGTGGAATGTATGGCTGATAAGTACATAAAAAAACTGGGAATTACAATTCCCTATATTGCCTGCAATGGAGCTACGATTGTAGATCAGAAGAGAGTCCTGAAGCGAAATAAAATTCCTCTGAAAGGTCTGCGGAACATTGTGGAACAGGCAGATCGTATGAATATGTCTTTAGTTTACTGCATAGACGGCAACGAGACGGTTTATAAAGTGACTCCCTGGATTATAGAGCAGAGAGAAACGTTTCACAGGTATTTTGATACCCATATATTTACAGAGAAGGAATGGGAAAGTCTGTACATAGATAAACTGATGATAATGGATGACGTTCGGGAAGGCGCAATAGGCGTTCTGGAAGAGCTCTGTAAAAAGTTGCCGGATATGTACGGATTTACAAGATATACGAATAAAGCCGTAGAGATTGTAAATAAAAATTCTACGAAAGCCTCAGCATTACAGATCTTAGCACAGTATCTTGATATTAACCTGGAAGATATTCTCGCAATAGGAGACCACCAGAATGATATAGAAATGCTGAGAGAGGCAGGTATAGGCGTTGCTGTGGGAAATGCAACAGAAGAAGCGAAAAAAGCTGCGGATTTTGTTGCACATGGATGCTGTATAGACGGCGTGGAAGAGGCTGTAAAAAAGTATTGCCATATTCTTGTATAGAAATGAGGGAAAATCATGCGATTATCAACTTCAACCTGCATATATTTTAACAGACCCGATGGAACAAAGGCAAAAATAGAAGATTCCATAGATATGTGCAGCAAGGCCGGATACCGGGTCATGGATATGAATTTTCTTGATTGCGCCAGATTCCATACGCCGTTTGCAGGGGAAAAATGGAAGGAATGGGTGTATCAGATAAAAGATTGCGCTGACAGACGAAACATTTCATTTTCACAGGGACATTCTTATTTTTATAATTTCTGTGAGAAAAATCCGGAAAACAGAGAATTACAAGATGAGTATGTCAGAAGAAGTATTGTAGGAGCTTCTGTTCTGGAAATTCCCTGGCTGGTTATTCATGCAGGGACAGACTTTGAATCTTCTACTCCATATAAGAGTTCCAAAGAAAAAACCATAGAATATTTAAAGCCGAGGCTGGAGCTGGCGGCAAAGCATAGAGTTGGAATTGCCATAGAAAATTTATGGGATCTGAATATATCACCGAGAAGGAGATATACGGCGAATGCAGAAGAAGTAGCAGACCTGGTCGATACATTATCCAGAGATTTTGATAATGTAGGCGTATGCTGGGACGTAGAACATTCAGAAATTATGAAACAGGATATACATACTTCCCTGCAGCTTATAGGAGAAAGATTAAAGGCAACGCATATTTCTGATTTTATAAGCAGATATGAAGACCATCTTCTGCCTTTCAGCGGTGATACCAACTGGAGTGAAGTGATGAAGGCTTTAAAAAGCATAAAATACCAGGGGGATTTTACTTATGAAGTCCACCGGTATACAATGCGTATGCCAAAGGAATTAGTGCTGTCGGCTTTGAGGCACAGCGTGGAAGTAGGAAATTATTTACTGAAACTTTATAATTAGGAAAAAGGCAAGACAGCAAACAGAGGCTATGTTTGAATGTCTTGCCTTACTTTATAGAAAAAAGGGGAGAGTGGTATATGGACAATGAATTATGGAGTCAGCTGGCAGAAGCATTTTTTAACCAAAAAGAGTATATATTTCGAATGGTCGGAGCCTGTATTCTGGGAGGTGCAATAGGATTTGAGAGAAAACATCGGCACAAAGGTGCGGGAATGAGGACACATGCTCTTGTATGTATGGGGTCTGCTTTGATGATGATAGTGTCGAAATATGGATTTACAGATTTGCCTAGAGCAGACGGGGCGCGGATTGCTGCGCAGGTTGTAAGTGGAATCGGCTTTCTGGGAGCCGGTGTTATATTTGTAAGAAATAACGCGGTAAATGGACTGACTACGGCAGCAGGCATATGGGTGACTGCCGGAGTGGGGCTTTCTGTGGGAGCCGGACAATGGATTTTATCTACGGCGGCAACGACTGTTATGATTTGTGTGCAATTTCTTTTGCATAATATTAAGGTTTTGGCAAAAGAACCCTATCGGGCATGGGTAAAGATAGAATTTACAGAAGATGGGAGTATTATGCAGGACATTGAAAACCTGTTTCAGAAAGACAAAATCACTATCGCTGCTGTGAGAATGAGAAAAAAGAACTCCGGAAAAATGGAGATGAATATAGAGGCTGTTTTTCCGGCAGGATACAGCAAGGTAAAAATTCTTAATGGTCTTGCACAAATG
>JAUNAX010000124.1 GCA_030527365.1 Eubacteriales bacterium
CTACGAAGCACAGCAGGCAGAAGAAGAAAACTCCCCGGAGGACGACTCCGGGGAAGATACGGAGGAAGAATATTAACTATCCGTTGATTACAGACTTCCAATGGTGTCGGTTATTGACATCTTCCGGATTCTTCTGGAAGGACCTGCCACAGCCAGCACAACAGAAAAAATCAGAACAGCTACGATAATTCCAGTCTGTATAAACGGAAATTCCCAGGAATCACCCCATTTTGAAGTGATAAGCGCCTCAAATAGAAATTTATAGATAGGAATTCCTCCAAGCATACCAACTGCAGTTCCGCAGATTCCATAGGTGGCAGCTTCTGCTGCTACCATGCGAACTGCCTGTCTGTCTGACATTCCAATGGCTCTCATTGCACCGAACTGCTGCATTCTGGAAGCGGCGCTCATACTGATGCTGTTTATGATATGAAAAACCGCGATCAGGCTGATCACAACAAGAAATCCATATACAAGAACCGTAAAGGAATAGTACGCACCTTTTACCTCCTCATTTGACATTCTTTTATCAGAAAACAGCACATTTTCTCCTACTGCCTCTCTTATTTTTTTCACCGTCTCATTAGAAGCCTTTTTCTCAAGCTGTATATTCAAAACTGTGTATTTTCCAGCTTCCATTCCCTCTCCAGAAACAATTTTTACGCCCGGAATTTCTTTTACGATACCTGCAAGCTCTTCTGGAAGTGATGGCGTATTATTTTCCCCGAAAACAGAAATATCCGGCGCATCCGGCTGAAGGGGCTTGAGGGCATGATTCATAAAATCTACCGTTGTTCCGAAAGCAAGAAAAAGAACAATGCTGAATCCAAAAGAAACTGTCATAAGAAACAGATTTTTCCAGCTTCCCTTTGCATGATGGATTCCAAGGGAGATTTCCACAGGAAAGCACCCTTTTCCAGCCGGCTTTTTTATCTCATTTACAGTGCCTGCGTTTCCGGAAACTGCAGTAAGAGGAGAAACTTCCGATGCCCGCTTTGCCGGAGCATAAGCGCTTAAAAGAACTGTCAAAAGCCCAATCGCTGCTCCCGCAAGAAGCCCCGGAAGGCTGATCGCAAGCACCGGCATTTCCTTAAAATATCCGGGACTTAAAAACCGAAGCAAAGCACAGATTCCCCATATCACAAACGAGGCAAGCAAAAACCCTGCCGGAATCGCTGTCCTGCACCAGTTTAACGCCTCTCTTTTCACAAATTTTCTCACCTGTTTCCCGGTTGCCCCAAGACAACGCAGCATACCAAAAAATTCTGTCTGCCTCGCAACGCTGCTGTTCAGACTTCCCATAATCATGAAGATTCCCGCAACGGATACAAGCACAGCCAGCACAGCCGCAGAAATATATAACTGCATCATATATGTATCATCACTCTGCATCATAAGCCCCAGAAGCTTCGCATTTTCACCAACTTTATCTTTGGGCAAAGAAAAACTTTCGCATATGTTATTTATACTTTTCTGGATATTTACAAAAGGCTGAAACTGGACATAATATTCCATATCTTTCGTTTCTGTTTCATTCAAAAAAGAATCCCGATAGCCCTCTTCATTGAGAAAAACCCCAAAAACGTCCCATTTCATAATCATGGAAGTGTCTCCTGTGATACCGGAAACTGTATATTCCAGATTTCCTTTCGGAGTCTTCAGAGTTATTTTATCCCCTGTTTTCAAGCCAAGCTGCTCCTTCATATTTTCCGAAACAACCGCCTCATCCGGACCTTCGGGAAAGCTCCCTTCTTTTATCTCAATGGCAGGATATAAATCCAGAAATCCTCTGTCAAACCCGCATATGACGCTTTTCTTTCCCTCCACAAAATAGTCCTTATCCAGCTTATAATTTGTCGCTGCATAAGAAGCCGTCTTCTTTACATCGGGACGCTTTGAAATAAGGGAAGTCTCCTCATCTGTAAGTCCCCGAAAACATACGTGCCAGGCTCCGTCCGACTGAATTACCTGCTGTTTTTCGTTTCTTACCTCCATATCTGCCATTCCAAAAATCACAGACACAAGAAAGACAGATAAAAAAATACAGAAGCGCGTCATAAAACTCTGCTTTTTTCGCACCTTTGCAGAAGCCTTCACAAGTTCAAGATAATTTTTCATTTGTCATACCTCCCAGGTCACGCAGAACCCCGTCTGATACCTCCAAAACCCGATCTGCGCAGGCAGCAAGCGTCGGATTATGAGTGATCATGAGAATCGTCTGCCTATAACGTCTGGACGCCTGAAGCAAAAGATCCATAACGTCTCTGCTGTTTTTTCTGTCGAGATTTCCCGTAGGCTCGTCTGCCAGAATCAGCATCGGCTTTGTAATTAAGGCTCTTCCGATCGCCACTCTCTGCTGCTGTCCTCCAGAAAGCTGCCCTGGAAGCGCATGGCGCCTTTCCTGCAAGCCCAGAATCTCCAAAATTTCTTCCACTTCCGCTTTATCTGCCTTTTTATTATCAAGAAGCAGCGGAAAAATAATGTTATTCTCTACATCCAGTTCCTGGATCAAATGAAAAGACTGAAAAACGAACCCGATATTTCTTCTTCGAAAAATCGTCCTCTCATTTTCCTTCATCTGAAATAAATTTTCTCCATCCAGATAAATATTCCCAGAAGTAGGCATATCCAGTCCTCCGATACAATTTAAAAGCGTGCTTTTCCCAGAGCCGGACTCTCCTACAACTGCCGCAAATTCTCCCTTTTCCAGAGAAAAGGAAGCATTTTTTACAGCCTCTACCAGAGCGCTCCCTTTTCCATAAGTTTTACAAAGCTTATCTACCTTTAAAATTTCCATAGTCTGCACCTCCTGTATGATGAAAAAACAATACCATTTCTGTCTTACATACAGATGAATTTCCAAAAATTTCTCCTTACAATTCTGTCATGTACGAAAAAGAAATCACAAATGTGCTTCCCTTTCCTTCCTGACTTGAAACCGTGAGGTTTCCTCCCTGCCCTTCCACGATGGCTTTCGCAAGAGGAAGTCCAAGCCCGGAACCGCCGGAAGAAGAGCTTCTGTAAAACCGCTTAAAAATATGGTAAATATCTTCTTCTGAAATTCCGCTTCCATTATCCTCCACGGAAATGCGGATCATAACAGGGGATTTTTCCCAGGAAATCTTTACAAAATCACCTCTGTCTGTATGATCCAGCGCATTTTTTATGAGATTGGACACAGCCTCCTCTGTCCAGCTTCTATCACAGTTTAAAATCGTTTCCTCTCCTTCCAGAAAGAGCTTTTTTCCTTCTTTCTCCGCTCTTGTAATAAAGCCTTCTGCCGCATCTTTCACAAGGCCGCCCACATCACAGGTTTTTTTTTCAAAGGAAATGGTTTTTGCATCAAAACGCACAATTTTCAGGAGATTTTCTGTAAGACGCTCCATTCGTTCCAAAGAAAGAATCGCCTTCTCCCCGAAAACTTCCACAGCCTCTTTGTCCTCCATCATGATTTCCATATACATATTTAAGGCTGCAAGAGGTGTTTTTAACTGATGTGAAATATCAGAAACCATATTCTTAAGAAAGTCCTTTGCCTTCTGCGCAGCCTCCTCCCTGGCACCAAAAGCAGTTGCCAGGCAATTCACAGAAGAAAACAGCCGGTAAATGCCTCCTGTATCGTTTCCCGGAAGACGACGCTCTGTTTCGCCTTTCTGAAATCCTTCTATTATTTTTACAGCCTTCTCATACTGTCTTTCTCTTTGTAAAAGAAAGACCCCCGCTCCTCCCAGAAACCAGAAAACAGCCAGAAAACTTCCTGCTGCCAGAACAATTCCAAACAAAAAGTTGTTTTTTCCACCCGTCTCTAACAACCACAAATTTTCCTTTTCCATGTGCCCCAGCTTTTCCAGAAGTTTTTCTCCTTCCTCCGTAACCTCCCTGCTCTGCAAAACTTCACTTATCTGTCCTTCCCCCATACCCTGCTTTAACATGGCAGAAGAAACTGTTTTTTCCCACTGTAAAAATATTGTCCTCCTCTCTCTTTCCTGGCATATTCCCAGAAAAAGAGAAAAAAAGAGAAGGACTGCACAGCCTCCTCCCACAAATACCATATACTGCCGGTTTCGTTTTTCCTGCAAAAATTCCATCTCTCATTCCTCCCACATATATCCGAGTCCCCTCACTGTCTTTAAGTGCTCCGGCTCAGAAGGATTTTTCTCCGTTTTCTGACGCAGCCTTCTAATATAAACAGATAAGGTATTGTCGTCCACAAAGCTTCCTTTTTCGTCCCACAGTCTGTCCAAAATCTTCTCTCTTGTAAGAATCTGTCCCGAATTTCCCGCGAGAAGGCAGAGAAGCCTGTATTCCGCACCTGTAAGCTCAAGCTGTTCTCCTGCCAGATATGCACGGCTTCCAGAAAGGTCGATCACGAGAGCTCCACATCTTATTTCTGTTTCATTTTTCCCTGTTCTCCACTGTTCACTTCTCCTTAACAATGCCCGAATGCGGGAACAAAGCTCTCCGAGCTTAAACGGTTTTGTAATATAATCGTCCCCGCCTGTATCCAGTCCGCGTATAATCTGCACTTCCTCATCTGCCGCCGTAAGAAAAATGACCGGCACTGTGCTTCCTTTTTTCCGGATTTCCTCACATACCTCAAATCCACTTCCGTCAGGAAGCATTACATCAAGCAGAAATAAGTCTGGTTCTTTTCCTTCCAGTCTTTTCTTCGCCTCTTTTACGGTTCTTACCACTTCCACACAAAACCCATTCTTTGTCAGTGCATATACAAGTCCGTCAATCAGGCTTTCATCGTCTTCCAAAAGAAGTATTGTACTCATATCGTCCCGTCCTTTCCTGATACCATCATACCATATTTAAAAGGACGATGGGCTTACAAAATTGTAAGGTAAGGCAAAATTTCTTACCCTTACGATATGTCCATACAGAAACACTTCTTCCAGCATTTTTCCGCTTCTTCTGTCAGACCTTCTGTATCTTCATCTACCACTTCCATATTTTTCAGCTTATACAAAATCTCCCTGAACTCTTCTTTGTGTTCCTTTGTAAAAGTGGGAATCAAAAGATCCATAAGCCAGATAAACCAACATACATCTACAGGTCCTTCCAAAATTTCTTTCACACATGGAACTACAAGATTTTCCCGTTGTAAAAGCACCTGAAGTACCTCGTCTGCAACAGGCCAGTTATAATCCTGAAGCCATTCCAGAAGTTCCGGGATTAAAAGCTTTATTTCCTCATCTTCCAGCATTTTTAATTTTTCTATATTTCTATTATCAAACTTATCCTGTGGTAAAAGCTCGTAGATATTTTTCCCTTTCATTTCAGCCTCTGTATATTTCATAATCTTCCCCCATTTACAACTCTTTCTGTCACTTCTCTTTTCCCGGAAAATCACAGTAAACTGCCTCAATATTTTCCTCTGAAAAAGTTAATTTTGTTCCAAAAGCTGCAAGTTCCTCAATTTCTTCTTTTTTATCCGTATATAAACACGCTGTCTGCTCATGCGCCGTAAGAGAAAACCAGCAATATCCATCTCTGCCCGGTAACAGACAAATTTGTAAATATGGTCATCGTCCATTGTGATTGTACCGGGCCATTCATTCGACTTCACGCTGTATTCTTTGAATTTTTTCAGTTTTTCATAAAGAAGTTTCGTTTTTTTCTTCAAAGGTTCATTTTCCCGATACCGGAAATAGACAACAGAAAAAAACTGGCTATGTGACAACATATATTTTTTGACACTCCCCACAGCTAAAGCAGGGGGATTCTTGCTTCAACCACTACTGC
>JAUNAX010000125.1 GCA_030527365.1 Eubacteriales bacterium
GATGCTGTCCAGGCATTATTTCAGATAGAAGCCCATAAAATTAAAATAATGAAAAGAAAATGAGGAGAGAAAAAGTGAAGAAAATCATGAAAAAGAATCAGGTGATCATCACCTCCCTTGCAATTTTGATCGCAGTAGCCGGTTATCTGAATTTTGCAGATGTAAACTTAAATTCAAAAGATAAGGAAGCCAGTACGGACAGCAGCAGTATTTTAGAAGATGTGGATTATGATATTTCAGAGGAGACGGCACTTCTTGAGGAAAACGGAGAAGAAATCGGTGAACCCCTGGCGCAGGACGCCGGTACTCCGGGCGAGGCGGTACTTACAGGCGCTTCCAGTTTTGCAGCACAGGCAAAATTAAGCAGAGAACAGGTTCGATCCCAGAATAAGGCAGATCTGCAGGAAATTATAAGCAGTGAAGATCTTGGAGATGAGCAGAAGCAGACGGCAGTCAATACAATGGTGGCAATGACGGAGCTTTCGGAAAAGGAAGCAGCGGCCGAGCTTCTTCTTGAAGCAAAAGGATTTTCTGATGTTATTGTAAATCTTACGGGAGAAACGGCGGACATTGTGGTTCCTGACAGTACGCTGGAAGAGGCGAAGCTGGCGCAGATTGAAGACATTGTAAAGAGAAAAACAGGAATTACAGAAGAGAATATTGTAATTACACCTTTAAGTCAGAGTGAAGAGACGGTTGTGGAGGAGCCGTATGAGGAAGAGCCTCACGAAGAAGATGAGGAAGCTGCCTTAGAGGAAAACAGCGAGACAGAAATTCCTTGACAGTCAAGCCTTTCATATACTAGAATAGGAATGCTGTAAAAATATTGACAAGTGAACGAAAAAGAGAGTATAGGAGGCCAGACGTGTCGAAGTATACGAAAGAAATAGAAAAAAGAAGAACTTTTGCCATTATCTCCCATCCGGATGCCGGCAAAACAACCCTGACAGAAAAATTCCTGCTGTATGGCGGGGCAATTAATCTTGCCGGAAGTGTAAAAGGCAAGGCAACTGCCCGCCATGCAGTTTCAGACTGGATGGAGATTGAAAAAGAGAGAGGTATTTCCGTTACCTCTTCTGTTCTCCAGTTTCATTATGACGGATACTGTATTAATATCCTGGACACACCGGGACACCAGGATTTCTCCGAGGATACCTACCGTACCCTTATGGCGGCAGATTCTGCAGTGATGGTAATTGACGCATCGAAAGGTGTTGAGGCGCAGACTAGAAAACTTTTTAAAGTTTGTGTTATGCGCCATATCCCTATTTTTACTTTTATCAATAAGCTGGACAGAGATGCCAATGATACCTTTGATCTTCTGGACGAGATTGAAAAAGAGCTTGGAATTGCAACCTGTCCTGTAAACTGGCCAATCGGTTCAGGAAAGAAGTTCCGCGGTGTGTATGACAGAAATACAAAGAAAATTCTTACTTTCACAGATACACAGAAGGGAACAAAGGAAGGTATTATAGAAGAAATCGATTTGGATGATACAAAAGCGGACGAGATTATGGACGCGGAGCAGAAAGAGCAGCTTCTGGAGGAAATTGAGCTTCTTGACGGAGCAAGTGCAGATTTTGACCAGGAACTTGTAGATAAGGGAGAGCTGACCCCTGTCTTTTTTGGCTCAGCACTTACAAACTTTGGTGTGGAAACATTTCTGGAACATTTCCTTGCAATGACAAGCTCCCCGCTTCCGAGAAATGCGGACTGCGGACCGGTTGATCCGATGGCTGATGATTTTTCTGCGTTTGTATTTAAAATTCAGGCGAATATGAACAAAGCGCACAGAGACAGAATTGCTTTTATGCGTATCTGTTCCGGAAAATTCGATGCTTCAGAGGAAGTGTACCACGTACAGGGGGAAAAGAAGATGCGTCTTCTCCAGCCTCAGCAGATGATGGCGGAATCACGTCACGTTGTGGAGGAGGCTTATGCCGGTGATATTATCGGTGTATTCGACCCGGGTATTTTCTCAATCGGAGATACTATCTGTGCGCCCGGAAAGAAATTTGCATTTGAGGGAATCCCCACATTTGCACCGGAACATTTTGCGAGAGTGCGCCAGATTGATACCATGAAGAGAAAGCAGTTTGTAAAAGGAATCAATCAGATCGCCCAGGAGGGTGCTATTCAGATTTTCCAGGAATTTAACACTGGTATGGAAGAAATTATTGTGGGCGTGGTAGGCGTTCTGCAGTTTGATGTTTTAAAATACCGCCTGGAAAATGAATATAACGTAGAAATCCGTCTGGAAAACCTGCCGTATGAGCATATTCGCTGGATTGCAAATAAGGACGAGGTAAAGGTGGATAAGATCGTGGGAACTTCTGATATGAAGAAAGTGACAGACCTTAAGGGAAATCCGCTGCTTCTTTTTGTAAATGCATGGAGCGTAGGCATGACAGAGGACAGGAATCCGGATTTAATCCTGACGGAATTCAGCAAATAACCCTTTTATTTTGTTGGATAATTTGGTATAATATAAATAATTATTCAGAAGAGACTGCTTCGCACAGAACAGGCGGAGAATCCAATTCTCAGGAGGGCTTATTATGGCGGAAAAAAGGACAACATATAAGATACAGGATTTAGGCAAGGTAGGAGAGGTTCACATTGCAGATGAGGTAGTTGCCATCATTGCAGGACTTGCCGCAACAGAGGTGGAAGGTGTCGCTTCCATGGCAGGAAACATTACAAACGAGCTGGTAAGCAAGCTCGGTATGAAGAGCCTGTCAAGGGGCGTGAAGGTGACTGTGCTGGAAGGCGTGGTAACAGTAGACCTTTCTCTTAATATCGAGTATGGGAAAAACGTTCTTGAGACAAGCAGAACGGTTCAGGAACGAGTGAAGACATCAATCGAAAATATGACAGGACTGGAAGTGGCAGATGTAAATATCCACATTGCCAGTGTTGATATGGAGAAAGAAAAAGGAAAGTAATTCTTTCCTTTTTTTACTATAAGAGAAGCAGGGACAGGAGGATACAATGCGACAGAGAGATTTAAGAGAGCACGTTTTTAAACTGCTGTTTATGACAGAATTTAATACACAGGAGGAAATGCCGGAGCAGCTTTCCATGTATCTGGAAGGAATTGAGGAAGTTTCCGGAGAAGCACAGGAGAAGATTCAGGAAAAGTACCGTCAGGTCCTTTCTCATACTGAAGAGATCGATACCCTTTTAAATGAGACAAGTAAGGGATGGAAGACAAAGAGAATGAGCCGTGTGGATCTTACTGCTCTTCGTCTTGCAGTATACGAGATGAAGTATGATGAAAAGGTTCCTGTGGGAGTTGCCATTAATGAGGCAGTAGAGCTTGCAAAACGCTTCGGAGGCGATACATCAGGATCCTTTGTAAACGGAATTTTGGGAAAAATCGCGTCTATGGAAGAGACAGATTCAGAAGAAAAGCAGACGGAGAATGTGGAATCAGAAGCATGAAAAATGTATATTCTGTAGGTCAGGTAAACCGGTATGTAAAAAATATGTTTACCCAGGACTTCTTTTTACAGAAGGTGTATGTAAAAGGAGAAGTATCCAACTGTAAATATCATACAAGCGGACATATTTATTTTTCGCTGAAAGACGAGACCGGAACTATAAGCTGTGTTATGTTTGCAGGACAGAGGCGCGGGCTTGGTTTTTCTATGAAAGACGGAGATAAGGTAGTTGTTGGCGGAACGGTAGATGTGTACGAGAGAGACGGGCGATACCAGCTTTACGCAAAAGAGATCACGCTGGAAGGGGCAGGAGATCTTTACGAAAGATTTCTGGCTTTAAAACAGGAACTGGAAGAGATGGGAATGTTTGCACAGGAGTACAAACAGCCTATTCCTCCATTTGTGCGAAAGCTGGGTGTTGTCACAGCTCCTACAGGAGCTGCTGTACAGGATATACGCAATGTATCTCTTCGGAGAAATCCTTATCTGCAGATTATTCTCTATCCTGCCCTTGTTCAGGGGGAAGGAGCGGCAGAAAGTGTGGCGAAGGGAATCAGGATGCTTGATGAGGCTGGCGTAGATGTGATAATTGCAGGAAGAGGCGGCGGTTCCATTGAAGATTTGTGGGCGTTTAATGAAGAAATCGTAGCTCGCGCGATTTTTGAGTGTAAAACTCCTGTGATTTCTGCAGTTGGCCATGAGACGGATTTTACGATCGCAGATTTTGTGGCAGATTTGCGCGCGCCTACACCGTCGGCGGCAGCAGAGCTGGCTGTGTATGATTACAGAAGTGTGTTAGAGGCAGCCGGTTCCTTAAAGGAGCGGCTGCATCGTGCCATGTGGGGAAAAACAGAGCTTTTCCGGGAAAGGCTTTCGAGCTATCAGACAAAGCTTTCCTATGTCAGTCCCCAGAACCGGTTAAGAGAGGACAGACAGAGGCTCCTTTCTCTGGAGGAAGCTGTGGAAATGGCAATGAACCTGAAAATAAAAGAAGAAAGACAGAGATTGTCTGTTTATCTGGAACGATTCTCCGGGCTTTCCCCTTTAAAGAAGCTGAATCAGGGATATTCCTATGTGGCAGATGAGAAGGGAAAGACAGTTACAAGTGTAGCCGGAATAAAAGAAAAAGACAGACTTTTTATCTCTGTAACAGATGGAACAATAGAGACTGAGGTTAGCAGTATCAGGAAGGAAACAGAACAATATGGCAGATAACAACGAAAAAACCATAAAGGAAGTATTTGAGGAACTGGACGTTTTAGTGGAGCGTCTGGAGGACAGAGAAACTTCCCTGGAAGATTCTTTCCGTCTTTATCAGGAAGGCATGGAGCTTTTGAAATACTGCAGTGAAAAGCTGGATACGGTGGAGAAAAAGATGCTGCAGATAAATGAGGATGGGACATTCTGTGAATTTTCAAGATAAATTAAAAGAAAAGACAGGCAGAGCAGAGGAAGTGATAGGAAAGTATCTTCCGGAAGAAAAAGGCTTTGCCAAAAATATGGCGCAGGCAATGAATTACAGTATGCTTGCAGGGGGGAAGCGTCTGCGGCCTCTGCTTATGGAAGAAACGTATCGCCTGTTTGGCGGAGAAGGAAAAGTGATCGAGCCTTTTATGGCGGGCATGGAAATGATACACACCCATTCCCTGATTCACGACGATCTTCCAGCCATTGATAATGACGATTACAGAAGAGGACGTCTTACCACACATAAAGTATACGGAGAGGCGATGGGCGTTTTAAGCGGAGCGTCTCTTTTAAATTACGCTTATGAGGTAATGCTTCAGGCGTTTGCTCTCACAGAGGAGAAGGAGCGCGTTATAAAGGCGCTGACTCTGATGGCAAATAAGACCGGTATTTATGGAATGCTGGGCGGTCAGAGTGTAGATGTGGAAAATGATGGAAAGCCTCTTACAAAAGAAATGCTGGATTATATTTACAGAAACAAAACGTCTGCTCTTATCGAGGCAGCTATGATGACAGGAGCAATTCTGGCAGGGGCAGAAGAAAAAGAAGTGGAAATCATCGGTGCGGCAGCTGGAAAAGTCGGTCTTGCGTTTCAGATCCAGGACGATATTCTTGATGTCACAAGCACGAAGGAAGAGCTGGGAAAACCGGTTCACAGCGATGAAAAAAATAATAAAGTAACGTATGTAAGCCTGTTTGGAATTCAGGAAGCGTCCAGGCAGGTAAAGAAGCTTTCGGAGGAGGCGGTTTTCCTTATCTGCGGGCTTCGTCAAAAAAATGAATTCCTGTGTACGCTGATTCAGGAGCTTGTAAGCCGCAGGAAGTGAAAGAAGGATAC
>JAUNAX010000126.1 GCA_030527365.1 Eubacteriales bacterium
CTTCTCCCAAAAGCCCATAGGGAATACTGTTATAAATAATATTATAACAGGGAGTTTCCTCTTTTGTATTTTCTGTTTTCCAGGGACGACACTCACAGGAAGCATAAAATTCCTTTCCGTACCGGTCCTTTAACCAGGCTCCGCTCTCTTCTTTTTTGCAGCCATACAGATTCTTCTGTACACACTGAGCGGAAATCATAAGAGGAATATATCCATACACGATCATCTCGCTGTCCCGGTTATCTCTGTGGTGAAGCTCTCCCTCATTCAATTCAAAAGGAACTGTATTTCTCATGATCCCCTCTTCTTTCCAAAAAGAAATCGCTTCATTATTCCAAGCATACAAAGAGGCGTCAAGAACACAGAATTTTTCAAGACCTGCCCTCTTTAGCATTCCATAGCTTTCCAAATTTCGCACAAGAAAACCTTTCATTCCTTTTAAAAGCCATTCCTTTGCTGTCTCCAGAAAGCTTTCCGGCATTTTCCCTCGCACAATATAAGGAAGAGACAGATACATTTCCAATCCTCTCTCCACGCCTTCGTCCAGGAAATTTTTCATCACACGGAAAGGAAGATACATTCCTGCTACCTCCGGTTCTCTTAAAAGCATCTTTGCTGTCTCCTGGTCTTCGCAGGAAACATAAAGAGATATTTTCTCAGAAGGCATATTTTTCTTAAACTCTCTCCTGTCAGGAAGGGTTCCCTCTTCTCTTCTTTTTTCTTCCAGACACGCTGCTTCCAGAAGAGAAAGGGCATCGCGCCTTACCTCGTTTAAAACTTTTACAGGAAGAAAAATTCCGTCCTCCATCTCAATTTCCAGATTTTCCCATACATAAGGAGTATTCCCCAGCTTCTCCATCTGCTGCCGGATCCTCCCTTCATCCATAGGACGATTCTGGGCAGGCTGCACCTCACCTGATGTAGCACACACGCAGATGTCTCCGAGAGATACTTCCAGTATAGCAGGACTTCCTGAAAAAAGGCTTAATTTTCCCTTAATTTTTTCTTTTCTTTTTATGATTTCAACAGCAACGTCCCCTGTTTTCTTCTCGTTTTCAAACGCCATCATAGAAGGACCGTTCTGCATTTCATAATATCCCCTGCAGGAACCGCCTCTGTTGAACACATCCACAAGATATTTCATATCCCTTTCTTCTACACGATATGCTTCTCTTTTGCAGGAAGATAAAATATCCAGATATTTCCTATACATGGAAGTCACTGCTGCCGTGTATTCCGGCTGTTTCATTCTTCCCTCAATTTTAAGAGAAGTCACTCCCGCATCAATGATTTCCGGAAGAATTTCAATAGTATTAATATCCTTCAAGCTTAACGGACAGATTTCTCTGCTGTTTTTGTACTTTCCCTTAATAAGGGAGGTATCATAAGGAAGGCGGCAGGGCTGGGCACATCTTCCTCTGTTTCCGCTTCTTCCTCCGAAAATACTGCTCATAAGGCACTGCCCGGAATAACTGTAGCAGAGCGCTCCGTGAACAAACGCTTCGATTTCAATGGGACTTGCCATGTGCATTTTTTTTAATTCCTCAAGAGAAAGCTCCCTGGCAGCCACTACTCTTGAGGCTCCCTTTTCTTCCAGAAAACGCATTCCCTCCGGTCCCGTCACTGTCATCTGGGTACTGGCATGAAGGGGAAGCTTCGGAAAACATTTTTTTATAAAAGAAAATACACCCAGATCCTGAACGATCACTGCGTCCAGACCTTCCCTGTAAAAAGGAGAAAGATAGGCAAAAAGCTGTTCTTCCATCTCTCTGTTTTTCAGCAGCGTATTTACCGTAAGATACAGCTTCTTTCCGTGAATATGCGCCGTATCAATGGCTTTTAAAAGCTCTTCCTCCCCAAAATTTTTCGCGTATGCTCTGGCGCCAAAGGCTGCGCCACCCACATAAACCGCGTCTGCCCCTGCTCCTATGGCAGCTTCAAACCCTTCATAAGAGCCTGCAGGCGCTAAAAGTTCTATCTGTCTTTCTTTCAAAGTATTCCCTCTCTTTTATTTTACAAACATCTCCAGTTACAGAAAAAGGAGATTACCGAAGCAATCCCCCTTTGCATTTTTATTTTAATAATTCATCCATCTCTTTCTCAAGCTCATTGACCTTGCCTTCCAGAAGACTTCTCTGCTCCAGCGCTTCCTTCTGCTCCTTCTGTGCTTCTTCAATCTGCATACGGAGAGAAATAAGCTCGTGCTTTAAATCATACATCTCCTGGTCTTTCTGACGAAGATCCTGCTCGAACATCTCCGCCTGCTTTTTCGCCTTAAAATAATCATCTGTAATATTCAGACTTAAAAGCATATGCTTTGTTTCCACAGGCTGCCGGCTATATCCCGGCATCTCTCCCAGCTCCTCCAGTTTATGATTCATATAGGACGCCACCTTCTGGAAGTATTCCGCAGATTCGTAGCCGCCAAGTGTAATAATCTTCCCGCCGATGATTACCTGTGCTGTGTTTTTTACCGCCATTCCGATAATCCTCCCTGTAACTTCATCGCTGCCAAGCAGCGTATTATCTTCTAATATAAATTGCATTCACACATATATCATATCAATTATACTCGAATTTTGTAAAATTGTATAGGATTTTTTACTTTATTTTCCTTCTTATTTTTCATTTTCCGGATAATCAAACCCGAGATGCCTGTATGCCAGCACAGTTGCCATTCTTCCTCTTGGAGTTCTGTTTAGAAATCCATTCTGCAAAAGATACGGCTCATACACATCTTCCAGCGTGCCGGAATCCTCTCCAATAGAAGCTGCCAGAGTCTCCACTCCTACAGGACCGCCGTTAAAATTTAAAATCATGGTCTTTAAAATTTTCCTGTCTGTCTGGTCCAGCCCGTACTGATCCACCTCCAGAAGGTCAAGAGCAAAACACGCCACCTCGTAACTGATCTTTCCGTCGTATTTTACCTGAGCAAAATCCCTCACACGCTTTAAAAGACGGTTTGCAAGACGTGGCGTTCCTCTGGAACGCTTTGCAATCTCCGCGGCTCCTCTCTCGTCAATCTCCACTCCCAGAACACCGGCAGAACGAAGTACAATAACAGTAAGCTCCTTCTGGTTATAAAACTCAAGATGGTGCATCACTCCGAAACGATCACGAAGAGGCGCAGAGAGAAGGCCTGCTCTCGTTGTGGCTCCCACAAGGGTGAATTTAGGAAGATCCAGACGAATGGAACGGGCAGAAGCCCCCTTTCCAATCATAATGTCAATAGCAAAATCTTCCATTGCAGGATACAGCACCTCTTCCACCTGACGATTCAGCCTGTGGATTTCATCTACAAAGAGAATGTCCCCTTCCTGCAGATTATTTAAAATAGCAGCCATCTCTCCCGGTTTTTCGATTGCAGGACCGGAAGTGATTTTCATGTGAACTCCCATCTCATTTGCGATAATCCCGGAAAGTGTTGTTTTTCCAAGTCCGGGAGGTCCGTAAAACAGCACATGATCCAGCGCATCGTGACGCTGCTTTGCTGCCTCTATATAAATTTTCAGAGTGCTCTTTGTTTTTTCCTGCCCTACATAATCCTCAAGCTTCTGCGGACGAAGGCTGCCCTCAAGAGAATAATCCTCTTCTGTCACATCTGTTGTAATAATTCTTTTTTCCATCATTCACTCTGCTTTCTCAGAAATTCTTTAATGCTGCCCTTAAAATCGTTTCCACATCCATAGAGGAAACATCTCCAACCTTACGCACAGCGCGAAGGGCATCTGAAGCGCTGTATCCAAGAGCCACAAGTGCCTCCACTGCCTCCTGTCTGCCATCCTCTTTCTCTGTTTCTCCAAGCTCCGCCTTCTCCTGTTCATGGGCAAGTTTTAATTCAAAGGCATCTTCAAGCTTTAATTTATCCTTTAGCTCAAGAATCATCTTCTGGGCTGTCTTTTTTCCGATTCCCGGCGCTTTTGACAGAGTTTTTACATCATCTGACAAAACAGCAAAGCGAAGCTCGTCCGCTGTGATTCCCGACAAAATTCCCATAGCGCCCTTTGGTCCCACGCCGTTCACTCCCAGAAGCAGCCGGAATACAGACAGGTCGTCTTTTGCCAGAAATCCATAAAGCTGCATCACATCTTCTCTTACATGAAAATGGGTATGGATTTTCAGCTCCTCTCCCCCGTGAAGCCTTGACAAATCGCTTCCTGTCATAAATATTTCATAGCCGATACCGCCTGCCTCAATAATTGCGGCGCTCTCCGTTATATCCGCTACGACGCCCCTTATAAATGAAATCATGTTACTGCTCCAATTCTTATAAAATGTCTCTTAAAATATCTTTTGTATCATACCACAAGAAAAAACAAAAAGCAAATTCCCCTAAAAATCACTTTTAAGAGGAATCTGCTCTTTTATTTTCAGAACCGGATACAGCCTCTCGGACATATCTCCTGACATTTCCCGCAGTTTGTACATTTAGAATAATCAATATGGGCACAGAAATCTGTCACTGTAATGGCTCCTGCCGGACAATTCTTCTCACATTTTTTACAGCCGATACAGCCAGTCTCACAGGCTTCTGTCACAGCCTTTCCTTTTGCATGGGAAGCACAGGATACTCTTGTCTTCTGCTCATAAGGAACAAGTTCAATTAAATTTCTCGGACATTTCTCCAGGCATTTTCCACATGCCTTACAGGCTTCTCTGTCAACAACCGCCACGCCGTCCACAATGTGAATGGCATCAAAAGGACACGCCTTTACGCAGCTTCCAAAGCCAAGACACCCATATGTACACGCCTTTGCACCGCCGCCTGGCACAAACGCCATCATCTCACAATCCTGCACACCGGTATACCTAAAGTTTTCTTTTGCTTTCGTACACGTACCGCTGCATTTTACAAAGGCGGTCTGACGCTCTGTCTCCACAACCTCCTGTCCCATAATCTCCGCAATCACTTTCGCAGCGGCATCTCCTCCTACAGGACAGCCGTTTACCGGGGCTTTCCCCTGCGCAATGGCTGCCGCAAGACCATCGCAGCCCGGATAGCCGCAGCCTCCGCAGTTGTTTCCGGGAAGCGCCTCTCTTACCTTCACTTCCCGTTCGTCCGTCTCAACTTCAAATTTCTTTCCTGCAACTCCAAGAAAAACTCCTATAAATAATCCCACTGCCGCAACAAGAAGAGTTGCTGCAATAATCGCTCCAGCATTCATCTTGCCACCTCCTTAAATCAGCCCGGAAAATCCAAAGAATGCGATCGCCATCAGTCCTGCTGTAATAAGGACAATGGGGAATCCCTGGAAAGATTTCGGAATGTTGTTATACGCTATTTTTTCACGAATACCTGCCATCAGGATAATGGAAATGGTAAAACCTGCCGCTGTGGCAAATCCGTTTACAGTCCCCTGCAAAATGCTGTAATCCTTCTGTACGTTGATAAGAGCAACGCCTAATACTGCACAGTTTGTTGTAATCAGCGGAAGATATACGCCAAGTGCCTGATAAAGAGCGGGCATTGCCTTTTTCAGAAACATTTCCACAAACTGCACAAGCGCCGCAATAATCAGGATAAACACAATCGTCTGTAAATATGTAAGATTTAACGGTACAAGAATCAGCTTATAAATCACGCTTGTTACAAAAGAGGACAGGGTAATAACGAAAATAACGGCTCCTCCCATTCCAGCCGCTGTATTTACGCTTTTGGAAACTCCCAGGAAGGGGCAAAGTCCAAGAAACTGGCTTAAAACAACATTATTTACAAGGGCAGAGCCTACAATAATAAGCAA
>JAUNAX010000127.1 GCA_030527365.1 Eubacteriales bacterium
TGAGTTTTCGTATGTAAAAATCCTATCATATTTCACAGGGTTTGTAAAGAGGTCCAGAAGAAAAACGGGCAGTTTCCTGCCCGTTTCTGCTATTACAAAAACATCGCGTCCATATAAAATTCATTAAATTCTTTATCTGCCGACAAATTGATTTCTTCCGAAATACTTATCAGTTTTTCTATAGTTTTGTCTCCGTTTTCGTCATTTAAATATTCCGAAGCACCGGAAAGGGAACTGTTTCCTACTGCTACGATGCGGTCTTGCCATTCCTCCGGAATCATGCCGATTGCGATTGCCTTATCTGTGTTCAGCCTGTAACCAAAACCACCGGCAAGATACACTTTTGAAACCTCTTCTTTTTTCACGCCATAACGAAGAAGAAGGGTTTCCACACCTGCACGCACAGCCGCTTTGGCAAGCTGGATTTCCCGTATATCTTTTTGCGTAAACACGATTTCTTTGCCATCAGAAGTCTTTGCAAGCGGAAATCCATCGTCAAAATAATCCTCGCCAAGTGCCCCTGTCTCATCCACAATTTCCTCTCGAACAAGCTCTGCCGTAGTCTCCACTACACCTGTTCCGCAAATTCCCTGGGGAGCTTCGTTCCGGATTGTTTTTACTTCTGCCTCTGTGCCATTAAGCTTTACAGAACAGATTGCGCCGGGCACACTTCCCATTCCCCAGGTAATATTTCCACCTTCAAACGCAGGTCCTGCCGCAGTGGAAGCCACAAGGATTTTTTCTTTATTTCCGATTCCCATTTCTCCATTTGTGCCAAGGTCTATAAAAACACAGACTTCCTCTGTATCTGTAAAGTTGTGAGCGTACATTCCGGATACAATGTCGCCGCCTACATATGTAGAAATACCGGGAAGAAGGATAACTTCTTTTTTGCCAAATTTATCTGTACCAAGAATCTCTTCTGTTCCTTTTATAAAATCAAGATTTACAGGTGTAAAGGGATATACGCCGAGAGTATGGCAATCATACCCCATCAGAAGATGCCCCATTGTGGTATTTCCACTTATGACAACAGTCTTTACCTCCTCTCCGGAAAGATTTTTTTCTTTTAAAAGCTTTTCCAGACAATCCTGTAAATCCTTCTGTATGGATTTCTGGAGCTCTTCTTTTTTCCCGTCAATAGAAGCCTGTATTCTGGAAATCACATCTGCGCCATAGGCTCTCTGACTGTTTACGGAAGTAACTGTATAGGAAACTTTACCGCTTTCTCCTCCGATCAGGGACATGGCAATGGTGGTTGTTCCTATGTCCACGGCAACATTATAAAACGTTTCTTTTGTACCGATTTCTTTCGTATTTTCTGTTCCTCCCACTGCCTCAAATAAGGATTCATCACTCTGAGAAACGAAAACTTCCAGTTCCTCTGTGGGATAAAGGCAACAGGAAAGCCGCCAGCCCGCGTCCAGTTCTTTCTCTGAATATATTTTTTTATCCTCATCAGAAATCCAGGCTTCTCCCTTTAAAACCTGAACGCCGCATTTTCCGCATCTGCCCTTACCGCCACATGGCGCACTAATATAAACCTGCTGACGGATAAAAGCATCAAGGAGGCTTTCCCCTTCTTTTACGAGAATTGTTTTTGTATCCTGACCTCTGTGTACCACAACTTCTGTGTCCGGAATATTACGAAGCCGGCAGTGAATATTCGGACATTTCCGGCAGTCGTGCTGCGCCTTAAAGCTGTCTGCATCATCTGTTAAAATAAAAATCTGACAGGAGGTTTTTACCGGGTCAAACATAAATCCTGAGCTTATATTCATTCCAAATCTTCGCTTCAATTCCAGATGTTCCCACGCCGTTTTCTGAGATTCCATAGAAATATCATGGGGTGCTTCCAGACGGGCAAGAACGCCTACATTATGTTCTCTGCATACCTCCTTTAATCTGGCAAGAACCTGCTCCTCCATAGAAAAAAGAGCATCATCCGCCATTGCGTCTGTGAGCATTCCCTTTACATAATCGCCTTCCTGAAAGGCTTTCGTACTCTCTTCCTTGAGTCCGTTTCCGATGCTCATTACCATATATACAACCGGTGTTCCTGCCTTATATTTCTCCGTTGCCACTGATTCCGGAAGGATGCCGAAGCCGAGAATACCTACCGGCTCCACAAGGGATAGCATCTCCTCATAAATTTCATCATATGTATCTACAACTTCCTCGTATACAGGGCTGTCTTCATAACAATCCATAGCTTTTAAAACGGATTCTTTCTGTATTTTAAACTTCAGATTATGAAGCTCGTAAAAATTCTCCATGTCTGCCTCCTAAAAAAAGAGGACACGCGCAGGTTTCCTCACGCAATGCCCCCTCCCACACGATATTTTCGTGGATTTATGCTGATTTTCTCTTCAGAACCGCCTCTTTTGCAACCTCTGCTGCAGATGGTGCGTCTGCTGTGTAGTAGTCAGCGCCAATCTGCTTTGCGAACGTATCATTTACAGGCGCTCCGCCTACCATAACAATGTATTTTTCTCTTAATCCTTTTTCATTTAACTCGTCAATTACATCCTTCATATTCGGCATTGTTGTTGTAAGAAGTGCGGACATACCGATCACATCTGCTCCCACCTCTTCTGCCTTTGTAATAAATGTATCTGCATCAACATCTGTTCCAAGATCATAAATCTCGAAACCTGCGCCTTTTAACATCATAACAACAAGGTTCTTTCCAATGTCGTGAAGGTCACCCTTTACAGTACCTACTACAGCTTTTCCTATAGGTTCATTTCCAACTTCAACCAGCTTTGGTTCAAGAATGGAAATTCCAGCTGACATTGCTCTCGCCGCTACAAGAACCTCAGGTACGAAAACTTCGTTTCTTTTAAATTTTCCGCCCACGATCATCATTCCCGCAAGCAGTCCGTCATTTAAAATTTCTTTTGGATTAACCCCCTGATCAAGGGCTTCCTCAACAAGCTTTTTCACGTTTTTTGCGCGACCCTTCTGTAAAAATTCTGAAATCTCATTAATAATTTCTGCTGACATTTTCAAATCCTCCTCATTTATCCCTCTTCTTTTTGTACCAGAGCTTCCGCAAACTCTGAACAGCTTTTTTACTGCTTGTTTTCATGGTGTTATTATATAAATTTTTACCAAAAGTTTTGTGGAATTTTTTTAGAAAACTTGTATATTTTTTTTGTTTTTTCGTGTATGATACAAGTATAAATTAACATTTTGGTATTTTTTTCAGATTTAAGGAGAGAATTTTATGCAGCCTATCTTATATTCCATTATTGAAAAAAGAAAGCTTCGGGAACTCCTTGAAACTTTTTATGAATGTATCGGTCTTCCTGTTCAGGTTCTTGATGAAACCGGGGAGATTCTGGACGCTTTTGGAGATTCTCATAATTACTGTAAAATTTTCAAGCATTTTCTCCCAAAAGGAGAATCCTGCACCAAACTTCACTCAAGCGCAAGCAAGCTTGCCATGAGCCTGGGCGAAACTTATATTTTTTCCTGCCACTCCAACTTAAACCATATTGTGTTTCCTCTTACAAATAATAATGTACTTCTCGGCTCTATCCTTGCAGGTCCTTTCCTTATGGGAGAACCGGACTCCCTTCTCTTATCCGATATAGGTGAAAAATATTCCATTCCTACAGCTCCTCTTCTGGAAATGTATGAAGAAGCCGGCAGTCTCCCTGTTTTTGAGCCTTCAAAAGTTACTTACATAAGCCGTATGCTTTACTATATGTGCTCCGGTCTTGTGACGGACAGCCGCGCACAGTTTAACTTAAACCATAATAAACTTTATCAGCAGTCGAAAATCAATGAGTCTATTCAGATGTACAAGGCTTCCCCGCAGGTAAACAGCCGGGTTTATCCGTATGAAAAAGAAAAAGCCCTGATCACAAAGCTGAAAACAGGGGATACGGAACAGGCGAAGGCGCTCTTGAACGACCTTCTGGGATACGTTTTTTTTGCTGAGGGAAATAATCTTGAGGTTGTAAAATCACGGGCGCTTGAGCTTTCCTCTCTTCTTTCCAGAGCAGCCATTGAGGGAGGCGCCACAAGCGACAGCGTTCTGAAAGTAAATAATCAGTTTCTTATGTCTCTGCAGAGTATTACAGACCTTGACGATCTGTGTTATAAACTGCAGGAAACCATAGATGTTTTCACAGACTGTATGTTTAACTATATTCCGTCGAAAGGAAATGAGATTATAAAAAAGGCGATCCGATATATTTCCCATAATTTTTCCAGAAACCTTACTCTGGACGAAGTGGCAGACCACGTTCATCTGAATCCTGCCTACTTTTCCACCCTGTTCAAGCAGTCCACCGGTTCTTCCTTTAAGGAATACCTGAACATGGTTCGAATTGAGGAAAGCAAGCGCCTTCTGTCTAATACTGATTATTCCATTATTGATATTTCCCTTGCAACAGGATTTGAAGACCAGAGCTATTTCTCGAAAGTTTTCAAAAAATACACCGGTCTGACGCCAAAGCAGTATAGATAAAAAAGCTGCCGCATTAAGCATTTACCAGGAAAACATTTATACATTTCAAGCGACTTTGCCGAGTACAGCCTTGAGACTACAGGCTCAAAGTGAACGCAGACAGAACGCGAATGTATAAATGTTTCCGGGGGAGTCTCAATGTGACAGCTTTATCCTTTATTTCTCGTAAAATTCTTTTACCGCATCAAAAAATGCCTGAATATTTTCAAGAGGACTCATCGGAGGAATATCGCAGCCGCTTGCAATTACAAAGTTCGGATACTTGCAGCAGCGTTCCATAAGTTCAAGTGTCTCTTTGCGGATCTGCTCCGGTGTTCCCTGGCGGATTGTTCCTGCCGGATCAATATTTCCGATAATCATTCTGTCTGACGGGAACTCTTTTAATGTTGTCTCAATATCAATAGCATTTCCAAAACTGTATGCAAGAGTATCTATCTCTTTTACATTATTGATAAGAGGCTCAATATTTCCACAGTTGTGATACATAACTACGAAATTCTCATCTTCTACTGCCTCACGAATTTTATTTACATAAGGTGTTGAGAACTCATCTATCAGATTTGGCGAAAGAAGTCCTGCTGCCGGCTCTGCCATAGCAATACCATTTGCCCCTACCGCCTTAAATGCTTTTGCATATTCAATAAGAAACTTTGTAGCTTTCTCAAGGACAGTCTCTACCATTTCCGGCTCTTCATAACAGAGAATCATAATTTCTGTCATATCAAGAAGTCTTCCTGCAAGAGAATACGGTCCGATAATTCCTGCAAGTACAGGACGGTCTGTAATCTGCTGGCAGGCAAGTTCAATTCCTTTTACACATTCTCCTGTTCTTCCGTCTCCAACTTTGGGAACTTTAAGCGCTTCCGCCTCGTCCTCATCGTGTACAAGAGCTGCGTGGATCGTAGGAACATCGTCCTCGCTGTAATGAACCGGGCTTCCAAATGCCTCTGCCTCAACAGAAAGATCCATAAGACTGAAGGCTACGCCCGTGTCAAACCGATCTGCAATAGCTTTCATACACTGCGCCTGAAGCTCGCCGCTTTTTACAAGCTCATCTACTGTGTGTACGATAATCTGTACTCCCGGGAAAGAGAGAATCGGCATTGCCTTTTTTACCGGATTGTTAATACATTCTTCTACCCATTCTTTCATGTTACGTTTCATACAATATACACTCCTCGTATAATAAGTTTGTAAGCAAGAAAAACAGCTTACAGACTTATTCTTTT
>JAUNAX010000128.1 GCA_030527365.1 Eubacteriales bacterium
TATAAACGATTGCATTTCCCCTCCAAATCCGCTATACTTGGAATCACTTAAAAACAAACACTTCTGCCGGCTGCGGCAGTTTTGATACGGAGGTAGGATTATGTTTCGTTTATGGGGAAAAATCTGGAAGGACAACCGCCTTCTTCGCGACACTGTAATAGAGGACAGCAGAGAAGATACAAGAACACACAAGATTTTTAAAGGACTTGAGGAAATCTGCTACCAGATGGATCTTGGCAATCCCATCTGGCTGGATTCCACAATTAAAGATTTCAAAAAACACGATAAAGCAAGATTTTATCAGGACAGTTTTATTGAACAAATAGACTTTGACTACCTGGAAATCCAGGTGATTGAGGAAGACTGAGCATTTCCTGTGAACTGACAAAAGGGCGTATATACGCCCTTTTATAGTCACAATTTCCCGCCTCTGCACTTTTCCAAGCTTTTAATACACTCGATTCTTCATATCTCCCGCCTGGAATCTTCTGATATTTTCCGCCACTTCCTCCACAACACGGAATCTTGTTTCTTTTGCTGCCCAACCAATATGCGGGGTGATGAGAAGCTTCTTGCTATCCTGGATTTTCAGAAGAGGATTCGATAACTCCATCGGCTCTTTTGTGAGCACGTCAAGGGCTGCCCCTGCAATACTTCCTTCTGTCAGGGCAGTATAAAGCCCTTCCTCATCTACAATCGCCCCTCTTGCCACATTAATAAAAATGGCGCTTTTCTTCATTTTTCGAAAAGCCTCCAAAGTCATGAGCTTTTCTGTATGTGCATTTAAAGGCGCATGCACTGAAAGAAAATCCGAGCGGCTTAAAAGCTCTTCAAACTCCACCTGCTCATAAGGAGAATCGTACTTTTTGCCGGAGGCAGAATAGCAGATCACATGACAGCCAAAGACTTTAGCAAGCTCTGCCACACGCCGTCCGATTGCTCCAAGACCGATGATTCCCCAGGTTTTCCCTTCCAGCTCACAGAAGCTCTGTCCAAAATGAGAAAAACAGGTTCCTCTGGCATATTCGCCGGATTTTACATAATCATCGTAATAACGCAGTTTTTCTAGTATGTAAAAGAGAAGGGCAAAGGTATGCTGCGCCACGCCGTTTGTGGAATATCCGGCTACATTATAAGCTGCAATCCCTCTCTTTTTTAGGTAATCTCCGTCCAGGTTGTTGATTCCTGTGGCAGTCACACATACAAGCTTTAAATTTTCCGCATTTCGAATTGTCTTTTCACAGACTGGAAGCTTGTTCGCAATGATGACGTCTGCGTCCTTCACACGCTCCGGCATTTCTGCCTCTGTTGTGGAAGGATAGATCACCACATCTCCCAGTTTATGAAAAGGGGTGAAGACCATGTCTTCACCCAAACTGTCTGCTTCTAATAATACAATTTTCATGATTATAGAAACTGCAGCTGCAATTACAGTCTTTTCAGCAGTTCTTCTCTTTCTTTTTCAAATCCCGGTTTTCCAAGAAGTGCGAACATATTCTTCTTGTAGCTCTCTACGCCTGGCTGGTTAAACGGATTTACACCGAGAATGTAGCCGCTTACACCACAGGCAAACTCAAAGAAGTAGAAAAGCTGTCCCAGATAAAACTCATTCTGCTCCGGAATATCTACTCTTAAATTCGGAACGCTTCCGTCTGTATGTGCAAGGATTGTTCCGTTCATTGCGCTCTTATTTACAAAATCAACTGTCTTTCCTGCCAGATAATTTAATCCGTCAAGGTCAACCGGCTCCTCGTTAATAACAAGCTCTGCCCCTGATTTTTCCACATTCATAACAGTTTCAAACATGATTCTTGCACCGTCCTGAATAAACTGTCCCATAGAATGAAGATCTGTTGTAAGATCAACTGCTGCCGGGAAAATACCTTTCTGGTCTTTTCCTTCACTCTCGCCGTAAAGCTGTTTCCACCACTCATTTACATAATGGAGACTTGGCTCATAGTTTGCAAGAACCTCTACATTTTTACCTTTGCGGAGAAGAATGTTACGAATTGCAGCATATTTCAGGGCATCGTTTTCTTCAAACGGGCTGTTCAGAGCAAGGTCACGTCCGGAAGCTGCGCCTTCCATTAATTTATCAATGTCTGCACCGCTTACTGCAATAGGAAGAAGACCTACTGCTGTAAGAACGGAGAAACGTCCGCCTACATCGTCCGGCACAACAAACTCTGCATATCCTTCTTCGTCAGCAACCTGTTTCAGAGCTCCGCGCGCTTTGTCCGTTGTAGCGTAAATTCTCTTTGCAGCCTCTTCTTTTCCGTATTTTTTCTCAAGAATTTCTTTAAATACACGGAATGCGATTGCCGGCTCTGTTGTAGTTCCGGATTTGGAAATAATATTAATGGAGAAATCCCTGTCTCCTACAACGTCCATCAGGCCTTTGATGTAGCTGCTGCTGATGGAGTTTCCTACGAAATAAATCTCCGGAGTTTTGCGGATTTCTTTGGAAACATTATTATAAAAACCATGTCTTAAAAATTCGATAGCAGCTCTTGCTCCAAGATAGGAGCCGCCGATTCCGATTACGATTAAAACCTCAGAATCCTCCTGAATTTTCTTTGCTGCTTCTTTAATACGGGCAAACTCTTCTTTGTCATAATCAACCGGAAGGTCGATCCAGCCAAGGAAATCATTTCCTGCTCCTGTTTTGGAAACAAGAGTTTCCTTTGCTGCTTCAGCAAGTTTCTTCATAGCCTCAACTTCATGTTCTGCCACAAAACAGCCTGCCTTTGAATAGTCAAATGTCACTTTACTCATGGCTCTCTCTCCTTTAATTCTGGAAATTCTTTTGTCTTTTATCAATTACTCAGTATAGCAAAATCCCCCGGATTTCTCAAGTATCCCTTTGTTAAAATCACATAAATTCCCGGATAATCTCTCTCATAATCTCTTCTTCCTCAGGAGTCAGCATTTTACTGAAATGGCTGCCTGTTGCCGCTGTCTGACGGATACTTGCCGTAATTTTCTCCACAACCTCCTCCTGAAGCCCTTCTTCTTTTCTTTTCGGAGCCGGAATTTCTTCCACCCACGTCCGCATCTGTTCCACATAATCGGTGAGCGAATTCATCACAAGCTCCTCTTTATACGAAAAATCAAGAGCCTGCCGAAGAAGCAGAAGCACTACGGGAACAAAAGCTCCCACATACAGATAGCTTAAAGGAAGTCCGGAAAGGTCAAGCCTCGTGGTGAGAAACAACGCCAGAAAAAGACATACCGTACAGAGAAGCGACGGATACCACACAAGGCGGTTCATGCGGTTTAAAAGCCTGTCCCTTGTTTTCCAGAGATTCAGCCATTTTTCCTTTAAGTTTGTCATCTGTCCTGTATGTTTCATTCTTCTTCTGTAATTCAGATGTGTAGCCAGCATTCCAACAGCTCCCACGGTTCCAAGAAAAGCCATGCCGTAGAGCAGTATATGCAGGTTCATGATTTTTTCCAGCATAATCCCCTCCTTTAATACATTGCGGGCAGGACTGTAAAAGTTCAGGCTGCTTTTACTCCTGCGCCCTGTTTCCATTATACAGCCGAAGCTCTTTGGGGGAAACAAAAATCGTTCGTCAAATTCTCGCAAAAAGAAACGGGAAGCACAGCTCTTCGCCATGCTTCCCGCAAAAATCTTATAATTTTGAAAGGGCTTCCACCACTTCCTCAAACTTCATAAAGTGGGAGGCTTTCACAAGAACCGTATCTCCCGTCTGAATATAAGCTTTCAGATTTTTAAGAAGGCTCTCTCTGTCCGGCTCATAAATCACAGTAAGATCAGGATTTGTCTCCTTCGCCTTCTCTGCCATATGCTTACAGAGACTTCCCACACAGATACATACGTCTATACCGCCGTTTCCTGCATGAGCGCCAACCTCTTCATGAAGTTTCACTTCATCTTTTCCAAGTTCGCCCATATCTCCGAGAATTGCAACTCTTCTGCCTGCGCCGTCCTTTAATACATCAAGAGACGCCTTCATAGACATGGGATTAGCATTGTAGCAATCGTCCACGATCAGAAGTTTTTCTGTCTCGATCATCTTAAAGCGTCCGCTTACAGGCTCAAGACTTTCAATTCCAGCTTTTATCTGCTCCTTTGTAAGCCCGTAAATCCTTCCCACTGCCGCTGCTGCCAGCGCATTGTAAACCATGTGGCGTCCGGGCATTGGAATATTTACAACAAAGCTTTCTTCGCCCATGTGAATGCGGCAGGTCATTCCCTTTAAGCCTCTGCTTACCACTTCATCTGCATATACGTCCTGTCCTTCCGTCATTCCGAAAAATACAGGCTGGATTCCATTATGCTCCTTCACTGTGGAAAGCTTATCATCGTCTCCGTTTAATACGATATGTCCGCCTGGCTTCACATAATCAAAAACCTCTGTCTTTGCCTTTAAAACACCGTCTCTGTCTCCCAGATTTTCCAGATGGCAGGTTCCAATATTGGTAATCACACTTGTATCCGGCTTCGCGATTTTTCCAAGACGGCTCATCTCTCCAAAATCACTGATGCCCATTTCCAGAACAGCAATCTGGTCCTCCTGGCGAAGACGGAAAACTGTGAGAGGAAGACCGAGCTCATTATTAAAATTGCCCTGTGTTTTTAAAGTACGGTATTTTTCCTTCAAAACAGAGGCAATTACTTCTTTTGTACTTGTTTTTCCAACACTTCCTGTAATTCCAACAACAGGAATAGAAAGCTCCTCCAGATAAAACTCCGCAATGTCCTTCACTGCCTGAAGAGAGGATTCCACAAGAATATACGGATAATCTGCATCATCAAGAACGCGCTCTGAAAGCGTAGCAAGAGCTCCTGCTTCCATTACCTGGGGAATAAATTTATGGGCGTCCACACGCTCTCCCACAATGGGAACAAAAAGACTGTCCGCCTCCACCTTGCGGCTGTCTGTTGTAACAGAAGAAACTTCTTTTTCAAGAAGACTGCTGCTTCCGTAGTACACGCCGCCGCATACACGCGTAATATTTTCCAGGGTTAAACTTTTCATCTTTTCACCATTTATCCTTTTATTTCTCGTACTTTTTCATGGAAACGCGGATCAGCTCCTCACAGAGAGAAGGATAATCAATTCCAAGTACCTTTGCTTCCTGGGGGATCAGGCTTGTAGGTGTCATTCCAGGAAGTGTGTTCGCCTCAAGGCAGTACATATCTCCGTTTTCTTTCATAATAAAGTCAAGACGGCAGTACGCTTCCAGAGAAAGAGCCTTTGCTCCTGCCTCCGCATGGCGCTGCATTTTTTCTGCCAGAGCGTCCGGAATTTCTGCTGGACAGGTTTCCACTGTAGAGCCTGGCTGATACTTGTTTTTATAATCATAAAATCCCTGAAGAGGAGCAATCTCAATAACAGGATATGCCTTTCCGTCCACAACTGCAACAGAAAACTCTCTTCCCTTTACGTATTCCTCCACTACAACCTCATTCTCATAGGAATAGGCATTGTCAAGAGCTTCCTCATATTCCGCCTGATCATTTGCAATGTAAACACCTACGCTGGAACCTCCGCAACAGGTTTTTACAACAACAGGAAACTCCATTCCAAGGTCTTCCAGATTTCTTGTGCAGGCTGCTTTTTCCATAGAAGTTCCTGCAGGAGTGGGAACGCCGTTCATGCGGAACATCTGCTTTGTAATTCCCTTATCCATCGCAAGGGC
>JAUNAX010000007.1 GCA_030527365.1 Eubacteriales bacterium
ACGCACACGGTCTCCAAGCCATAAGGTACTGGAATATTCCAATGGTTTTCCGTTATCAAGATAAGAAAGCCCTTTGATATTGATTAAAGGTGTGTCGTATGCGGAATTCAGAAGCTGACTGTCTGAGAGACCTGCCCGCACTGTTTCCAGAATATCGTCCACGCGCACTACATTTAAGTGATAACGTTCCTGAATGGTCTGGGAAAGAGAATTATGGATCAGACCTTCTGTTTCAAGGTTTGGAACAAGATCGCAGGGAAGCCAGGAGCGACCGATGGCGATAGGTTTACTGTCACAGATAAACAAGCGTTTGAAATAAATTGCTGCCTGATGTTTTTTAAGCTGTAAAGCCTCTATTACATCTGGATAAGGTTCCTCTATTTTTTTCAATTCGATCATCTCTGCGGTCATGGGGTGATTATTGTCTGTTTCGTATGTCCCTGTTACCAGAGAATACTTTAATTCATGAATAAACTGTCGTGGATTTTCATTTACAATAGCACGCTTTCCGCGGGAACGCTTGATAATATCGTCTTTTTCCAATTCTGCAAGAGCCTGTCGCAATGTGACTCTGCTGACACCGTATTGTTCAATTAGTTCGCTTTCGGAAGCAAGCTGTCCTTTTACGCCCCATTCACCATTGCTGATTCGATTTTTCAAATCTGTAGCTACCTGATAATAAACAGGGACAGGGGATTCGCGGTTAATGTTATAAATTTTCATAAACACCTCATAATTTTATTTAAGATACTAAGTATTAATATTAATACAAGTATAATGCCTGTAAAAAGAAAAGTCAATAGATATACCGGTCATCTGGAAGTTGCTGGAAACGGGTGTTAAAAAAATGGGAAATGGCTTGACATTTTTTAATATATGTGCTTATATAAGTATATACAAGTATTAAAAATAATACAAGTTAGAAACAGAGATAATTCCACATACGAAAAAGAAAAGAAAGGTGAAGAAAAATGGAGAAATATGAAAATCCTATGTGCAGTCAGGTGGAAAGCCTGCCTGAACTGATTGAACAGCAATATGAAGATTTGGAACCAAAAACGCGAAAGGTACTGTCTTTTCAGGAGATTTTTAACATTCAAAAAATTGTGCTGACAGGCTGTGGAGATTCGTATGCTGCTGCGATGGCAACAAAACACGCTTTTGAAATGCTGACATCAATTCCTACAGAAGTTGTGACTGCAATAGAATTAAGCCGTTTTTATTGTGAAAAGCATATGGGTGTTGACTGTAGAAATCCGCTTGTGATCACAGTCAGCAATTCCGGAACCGGAGCCAGAGTATCAGAAGCAGTACAGCGAGCACGGCAGCATGGCTGCTATGTTTTAGGGGTAACAGGAAATCCGGAATCTCCTTTAGGAAAATATGCAGATAAAATTTTGAAACTGGATATTCCGTCCTTCCCAAGCGCGCCTGGAACCAGAAGTTATATGGTAAGTGTGATGGCACTACTCCTTCTGGCTGTGCGATTTGGAGAAGTGCGAGGAAAATATACAATGGATCAGGCTTGTTCTTACCGTCAGGATATAAAAGATCAGGGAAGACGATTAAAAGATATTCTTCCGGAAATGAAAGAACAGTGTGAAAGACTGGCGGAAGAGTGGAAAGAGTTTCCATGTTATGATTTTGTCGGAGCAGGATTTGATTATGCAACAGCCTGGTTCGGTCAGGCGAAAATTCTGGAGGCAACAGGAAAATTTGCCATGCATATCAATACGGAAGAATGGTTTCATTTGAATTTTTTTGTAAGAGATGCAAAACATATGGGCACGATTCTTGTGGCAAATACGGAGAATCCCGCAATGAGCCGTAATCGGGAATTTGTTAAATATGCAAACGAACTGCACAGACCGCTGGCAGTCATTACAGATGGTGATGAGAGTGATTTTGAGAATCTGGAGGCAGTGTATATTAAAGTGCCGGAAGCAAAATATGCGATTTCCATGCCGCTTACACAATTTGCTCCGATTTGTCTTCTTGCGGGATACATTGCGGTGATGATTGGAGAAAAGTATGGCAGAGGATGTGAGGGCGACTGGTCTTTTTGTAAAGGTGGATATTGTGTGAAAAACAGCGAGATTATTGTAAAATAAGGGGGATGAAGTAATGTCTGTGTTAAAAAATATAAAAATTTCCACAACTTATAATGAGGTACATGATATTACAAAAGAAGTAAAACAGGTAGTAGAAGAAAGCGGAATTAAAGAGGGCATTTGTATTGTACATAATATGCACTCTACAGCGGGTCTTGCTGTTTTTTCTCCCTGGGATCCAGATGGATTCAAAGATTTGGATGAAGAAATCAGAAGGCTGGTTCCTACAAGAATTGATTTTAAACATCAGCATGATACTCCTCAAGATGCAGCGGGGCATATTAAATGCGCGCTTTTGGGAGTGACGGAGACCTTTATTGTTCATGATGGAAAATTGCTTCTGGGAGGCTCTCAGGGAATTTATTTTCTGGAATTTGACGGACCGAGAAATCGTGAATTTTATGTAAAAGTAATAGAAGATAAGTAAGGGAAGGAGGAAGTGTTTATGAAAAAGATAATTCTTGACTGCGACCCGGGTATGGATGATTCTATGGCAATCGTTATGGCTGCGAAATCACAGGCTCTTAAATTAATGGCAGTAACAACCGTAAACGGAAATTATCCTGCAGATGTTACATGTGTAAATGCAAGAAAGGTATTGGAGATGCTGGGAAGAGAAGAGATTCCGGTTGCGAAAGGCATGGAAAGACCTATGGTAAGAAATGCGCCAAAAGATCCGTTCACACATGGGAAAGACGGGCAGGCAGAAAACTTTCTTCCAGATCCTGAGATACCTCTGGACTCCAGACATGCAGTGGATCTGCTTATTGACCTTATAAAAGAAAATCCCGGTGAAATTACAGTTGTTGCAACCGGACCTATGAGCAACATTGCAATGGCAATTACAAAAGCTCCGGAAATTAAGAGTATGATAAAAGAAATTATTGCCATATCAGGAGCCTTTGGATTAAATGAATATGCTTTTTTAAATGCAACAGGAGATACGCCTCAAAGTGAATGGAATGTGTATGTTGACCCGGAAGCATCAAAGCTCATCTATGAATCTGGAATACCAATGACTGCTCTGGGACTTGATGTAGCTACTCATTTTGATGTGGATTTTACAGAAGAGGAGATAAAAAGTCTGGAGAACAGCGAGAAAAAAGAAGCGCATTTTTTGCGGCAGGCAATCCGGTTTAACGGAAACAGGGGATTTGATGCCTACTGTACAGTGATAGACTGTATGGCAGTAGCATACGCCATAGATTCTTCTCTTGTACAAACGATGAAGACTAGAGTAGGAGTAGAAACAAAAGACGGTTTGACACTGGGAATGACAGTTGTGGACAGACGCCATCATCATATATGGGAAAACCTTCCAATAATAGAAATTGGCTGTGATGTGGACTATGAAAGATTTTTAAAACTGGTTCTTGAGCTTGTTTTACAATAGGAGGCAGTTATGTACAGGTATCAGCACAAATTTTTTGAAAAAGAGGCAATTTATATAGCAGGACCGGAATGTTTTTATACGCACGGCTATGATATGCTTGCGGCCATGAAGGCACGGGCTGTTTCTCTTGGGTTTGGAGTAACGCTTCCGAATGACCATTTTCTGGATATGGAAAATCCGGATAAAAGAAAGCGGGCAGACAGCATTTTTTCAGATCTTGATAAGGTTATGAAAGATACGACAGTTATCATTGCAGATCTGGAGGCGTACAGGGGAGCGGAACCTGACAGCGGGACTGTCTATGAGCTGGGTATGGCATATGCGAAAGGCGCCAGATGCTATGGATATACAAGAGATAAACGCAGCCTGTCAACGAAAAATCAGAACGCCTGTTTGAAAAATGGGGAAATATATGATGAAAGAGGCAGAGAGATGCCCTATGGCATTCTTCCGTTTTCTCCTGATATTATCGGGTCTACAAAAATTGTAGAAGGGGATTTTGATGACTGCCTGAAAATGCTTATGACAGATATAGAGGAAGAGTACAAAAAGGAAGGAATGAGGAAGTTATATTTTGAAAGTCAGGAGCAGCCAGTCCCCCAAAAAAGAGAAAGACCTGTGATTTATCTGTCTGGTTTTGAAAGATATGATGCAGATGGAAAAGAAATTTTTGATAAATTGAAAATCCTTTGCAGAAAGCTGGGATATGAGGCAAGAACACCTTTTGATGAAATACAGGGACTTTCGGAGATTGATACAGATAACCCTTATATAAAAGCTGCAAATTTATTTGACAGATTCCAGCAGCATGTTCGGGATTGTGATGTGATCATAGCGAATCTAAACAATTACCGGGGTTATGAGATTAACAACGATGTTGCTTTTGAATGTGGAATGGGTTTTGAACTGGGAAAAAAATTATACGGTTTTATGGAAAATACAGATAAATTAATTAATCGAATTCCACACCTGGGGGAGGAAAAGGAATACAGGGACCATACAGGAAGCAATGTGGAAAATTTTGATTATCCGGCAAATCTGATGTTTGGAAGCTCCATGAAAATTTTTCAGGGTGATTTTGAAGCGGCAGTTCGAGAAACAATAGAAGATTTGGAAAAAAATTAAAAAAACACAAAAACAAGTCATAAATCCCTCCTTCTCCCGTTAAAATGAAAGTAGAACAGATTTCCGGGAGAAGATTATGAAAGGGAAAAGAATCAGGGCAGTCATAAGCTGGCTTCTGGCGGCGGCACTTTTTTTGCAGCCTGTCTGCATATGGGCAGAAGGAACAGATGAAGCAGAAAAGAGCCAGACTCTTGTAGAAGCGCCCAGTGCGGTTCTTATGGAGGCACAGACAGGAACTATTATTTTCCAGAAGGATATGGATACCAGAAGAAGTCCGGCAAGCATTACAAAAATCATGACTTTGATCTTGATTTTTGACGCCATAGAAAACGGTTCGCTGAAACTTGAAGATTCTGTTACAACAAGCGCTTATGCAAAATCGATGGAAGGCTCTCAGGTTTTTCTGGAAGAGGGAGAAACGCAGAGTGTAGAAACTATGATAAAGTGTATTGTTATTGCCTCCGGAAATGATGCAAGCGTGGCAATGGCAGAGCATATAGCGGGAAGTGAGCAGGAATTTGTCCGGCAGATGAATGGAAGAGCAAAAGAACTTGGTATGGAAAATACAAATTTTGAAGATTGCTGCGGTCTTACGGACTCCATGGGGCATTACACAACTGCGAGAGATATTGCGATAATGAGCCGGGAGCTGATTACAAAATATCCACAGGTTCTTGAATATTCGTCCATATGGATGGAGGATATTGTTCATGAGACACGAAAAGGTTCCAGTAAATTCACACTGGCAAATACAAATAAACTTCTCAGAAGTTTTGAGGGTTGCGTGGGATTGAAAACAGGAAGTACAAGTGTGGCAAAATACTGTCTAAGCGCAGTTGCCGAAAGAAACGGGATTACCCTGATTTCTGTAGTGATGGCAGCGCCGGACTACAAAGTAAGATTTAAAGATGCAGCTTCCATGTTGAATTACGGTTTTTCCAGATGCAGTCTTTATGTGGACGAGAAACAGTCAAAGCTTCCGGAGATAAAGGTTGCAGGCGGAGTTGAAGATGAAGTATCCCTTCGATATGAAGGCAAGTTCCAGTACCTGAACACAGAGGGAAAAGAACTTTCCAATATAAAAAAGAAGCTTGTGATTCCAAAAGAAGTGAAAGCTCCCGTAAAGAAGGGTGAGAAAGCAGGAGAGATGTGTTATTATATGGAAAAAGAAAAGCTGGGAAGTGTTTCTGTCCTGTATGAAAAATCCGTGCGAAAAGCTGTGTATAAAGATTACATAAAACGAATGTGGGAAGCATATCTTCTCTGAAAAAAGGCAGGTTTTCCGATGCTAAAATAATGTGCACCGGGGACCTGCTTTTTTTGACAAAATCCTGAGGTTCGGGTTATAATACAGAGGTACAGAAATTTTTTACATCATGGAGGAAGTTATGGAAAATAAAGAAAAACAACCGAATAAATTAAAGCTTCTGGCAAGGTATTATAAACCGTATAAGGGGCTTTTTCTGGCAGACTTATTTTTTGCCATTTTAGGGGCGGCGGTTACTCTTGTCATTCCCCTTCTTGTGCGCTATATTATGAATACAATAGGAAATATGCCCATATCCGAGGCAAAATCTGCCATTCTTACTATTGGCGCGGGAATGCTGGGACTGATTCTTGTGCAGCTTGGAAGCCGCTATTTTATTACATATTACGGACATATGATGGGTGCATATATTGAACACGATATGCGTAACGAGATTTTCAGCCACTATCAGAAGCTTTCCTTTACTTTTTATGATAATCAGAAAGTAGGGCATCTTCTGTCGAGGATTACAAGTGATCTTTTCGACATCAGCGAGCTTCTTCATCACGGACCGGAGGATATTATTATTTCTGTGATCAAGCTTGCGGGAGCGTTTCTCATTCTTGTAAATGTAAACGGAAAAATGGCTGCCATCAGCTTTTCTATTGTAATTGTCATGCTCTTTTATGCCCTTATATTTAACAGAAGAATGAAACACGCGTTTAAGGAAAACAGAGCCCGAATTGCAGATATTAACAGTCAGATCGAGGACAGCCTTTCCGGAATCCGCGTTGTAAAATCCTTTGGAAATGAAAAGAGAGAGATGGAAAAATTTGCAAAAGGAAATGAGCGTTTTGTAGCTGCAAAGCGTCTCTCTTACCGTTACATGGCAGGATACCACGCAGGAATGGATTCTTTTACTACACTGATCACAGTTGCATCTCTTGTTGCAGGCGCGTTTTTCCTTACAGACGGAACCTTAGATGCAGCAGACCTTGTTACCTTCCTTTTGTATATTAATAATTTTACAGAACCGGTAACGAAACTTGTAAACTTTACAGAACAGTTCCAGAACGGATACAGCGGATATGACCGTTTTCTGGAAATGATGGCGATCGCGCCGGATATTGAAGATGCGCCGGATGCAGTGTCTCTTGATAAGGCGCAGGGCGGCATTGAATTTCAGGAAGTTTCCTTCCACTATTCCGATACAAATGAAGAAGTGCTTTCTCATGTAAATCTTAAGGTAAATCCAGGTGATTATGTGGCGCTTGTGGGTACATCAGGAGCAGGAAAAACAACACTTTGCAGTCTGATTCCGCGATTTTATGATGTATCTTCCGGAAAAATCCTTCTGGATGGTACAGATATAAGAAGAATCAAGTTAAAAGATCTGCGGCGCCAGATTGGAATCGTGCAGCAGGATGTATATCTTTTTGCCGGAACAATCATGGAAAATATCCGTTACGGAAAGCCGGATGCAACAGACGAGGAGGTTATCCGTGCGGCAAAGGCTGCCAATGCCCATGATTTTATTATGGAAATGCCGGCAGATTATGATACAGATATAGGACAGAGAGGCGTGAAGCTCTCCGGAGGACAGAAACAGCGTCTTTCCATTGCAAGAGCATTTTTGAAAAATCCTCCAATCCTGATTTTTGACGAGGCAACGTCTGCTCTTGATAATGAAAGCGAGAAGGTTGTGCAGGAATCCCTGGAAAAGCTTGCAAAAGACAGAACTACTTTTGTTATTGCACACAGGCTTTCCACGATCCGAAATGCAAGAAGGATTCTTGTGCTTACAGAGGATGGTATTGCAGAAGAGGGAACGCATGACGAGCTTCTTAAAAAAGACGGCGTTTATGCAAAGCTTTGTAAGGCAGGGCTTTGAGAAGGGAGTAATTATGAAGGAAATCAAAACAGAAAATGCAGTAGGACACATTCTTTGCCATGATATTACAGAAATTGTGAAAGATGAAAGAAAAGGCGTATTGTTCCATAAAGGTCATGTGGTGCGCGAAGAGGACATACCTGCACTTTTAAGAGTGGGAAAAGAGCATCTTTATGTATGGGAGAAAAAACCGGGAATCCTTCACGAAAATGAGGGCGCGGAAATTCTTCGCCAGATTTCCCAGGGAGAGGGAATGCATCCTACAGAGCCGAAAGAGGGAAAAATAGAGCTGATCGCAGACAGGGACGGTCTCTTAAAAATAAGAAGAGATGCCCTGAAAGCTGTAAATTCTCTTGGGGAGATGATGATTGCTTCAAGACACGGAAACTTTCCAGTGAAGAAAGGACAGAAAATTGCAGGAACAAGAATCATTCCCCTTGTAATTGAGGAAGAGAAAATGAAGGCTGCAAAAGAGGCAGCAGGACAGAAACCGATTTTTGACATACTGGCTTTTCATCATAAAAAAGCGGGAATTGTCACAACAGGAAGCGAAGTAAAAAAAGGGCTGATTCAGGACACGTTTACTCCGGTTCTTGAGGAGAAACTGAAAGAATACGATGCGGAGATTCTGGGGCATACGACTCCGGGAGATGAGAAAGAACAGATTACAAAAGATATTCTGACCTTTATAGAAAATGGCGCAGATCTTGTTCTTTGCTCCGGGGGAATGAGTGTGGACCCGGACGACCGCACACCGGGAGCAATCAAAGATACAGGAGCTGAGGTGCTTACTTACGGAGCGCCGGTTCTTCCGGGAGCTATGCTTATGGTGGCTTATTATAAGAAAGACGGAAAAAAGATTCCGATTATCGGACTTCCGGGCTGTGTGATGTATGCAAAACGGACGGTATTTGATCTTATTCTTCCAAGAATTATGGCAGACGATAAGATTCTTTCAGAAGAAATTGCAGCTTATGGAGAAGGGGGACTTTGCCTGAATTGTGAAACCTGTACTTTTCCAAACTGTGGATTCGGGAAATAAGATTCAGAAAAAGGGTGTTTCATGAAAACATTTAGAACAAAAAAGTATGAGATTGTTTCGTCAAAAATAAAAGAAGGGGAAATAAAGTTTGCTTTTTTAACTGATCTCCACGGGCTGGAATTCGGAAAAAATAATAGTGACCTTCTCCAGGCAGTCAGAGAATTTTCTCCGGATGCTGTTCTGTGTACAGGTGATATGCTTGTAAGAAGTGAGCCGGATACCCTTAAAACAGCAAAGACGCTTTTTCAAAAACTGGCAGGAGAGTTTCCGGTTTATGTAAGCCTTGGCAATCACGAATATAAACTTCTGGTATCGGAAGACTATAAAAGTATGCGGGAAACTTATAAGGAGTATGAACTGGAGCTGGAGGCAGAAGGCGTTCATATTCTTCACAACTGCCGCATGGAACTGGAAGTAAAAGGAAACAGGATTGCTGTGTATGGTCTGGAGCTTCCACTTTGTTATTACGATAAACCTTTTGCTCAGAAACTTACATCGGAAGAGATTACAGGATTTGTGGGAGAACGAAAGAACGAATTCAGCATTCTTCTTGCCCATAGCCCCAGGTATGGAAAAGCATATTTTTCCTGGGGAGCAGACCTGATCCTGTCCGGACATTATCACGGAGGTGTGGTGCGTTTTGGAGAAAATACAGGGCTTGTTTCTTCGCATTTTCGGATTTTTCCCCCTTTTTGCTGCGGAGAATTTAAGAGAGGGGAACAGCACATGGTTGTAAGTGGAGGTCTTGGAGAGCATACCATTCCCGTTCGGCTCCATAATCCGAGAGAACTTATCTGCATCACAGTAAAATCACCGAAAGAGGATGTTTTATGGCAATACCGGTAAAATTAAATGTATTTGAAGGACCTCTTGATCTGCTCCTTCATTTGATCGATAAAAATAAAATTGATATTTATGATATTCCTATTGTGGAGATCACAGATCAGTACATGGAGTATATTCATTCTATGGAAAAAGAAGATCTTGGAATCATGAGTGAGTTTATGGTCATGGCTGCCACCCTTCTTGATATTAAATGTAAAATGCTTCTTCCAAAGGAAGTCAACGAAGAAGGAGAGGAAGAGGATCCGCGTGCAGAGCTTGTGCAAAAACTTCTGGAATATAAAATGTACAAATATATGTCCTATGAGCTGAAGGATAAAATGGATGCAGCAGCCAATGTGTACTACAGGGAGGCAGACATCCCAAAAGAAGTGTTAAAATATAAAGAGCCTGTAGATCCGGCAGAGCTTCTTCGTGGTATGACACTTGAAAAGCTGAATGCGATTTTTAAATCTGTTATCCGCAGACAGGAAGATAAAATTGACCCAATCAGAAGCCGCTTTGGAACTATTGAAAAAGAAGAAGTCAGCCTTTCTGAAAAAATGCTGGAGTTAAAGGAATTTGCCGGTACACATAAAAAATTTTCTTTCCGGGAGCTTCTGGAAAAACAGCATTCCAGAATCCAGGTAATCGTAACTTTTCTTTCTGTGTTAGAGCTGATGAAAATGGGGCACATTCATGTAGATCAGGAAACTCTTTTTGGTGAAATAGAGATTGAAGTATTGACAGAGCCGGATACCTGGAAAAATTTAACGGAATTTGCAGAAGAATAAAAGAAACGGAGAATTTCATGAATATAAAAGAAGCAGAGGGAGCCATTGAGGCAATTCTTTTTGCAATGGGAGATGCAGTAGAGCTGACACAGATTGCGAAAGCTCTTGAACAGGATCCTTCCACAACGGAAAAAATCATACATAATATGATGGACCGTTACCGGGAGGAAAACAGAGGGATTCAGATTATTGAGCTGGAACAGTCGTATCAGATGTGTACAAAAAAAGAATACTATGATTATCTGATCCGCATTGCCATGCAGCCAAAGAAACCGGCGCTTTCCGATGTTATGCTGGAAACGCTTTCCATCATTGCTTATAAGCAGCCGGTAACAAAGGTGGAAATAGAAAAAATCCGAGGTGTGAAATGCGATCACGCCATCAACAAGCTGGTGGAGTACAGCCTTGTAAAAGAACTGGGAAGACTGGACGCACCGGGAAGACCGATTCTTTTTGGAACAACTGAAGAGTTTCTTCGTTCCTTTGGAGTGCAGGCGCTTGATGAGCTTCCTGTTCCGGATCCGGTTCAGATAGAAGATTTTAAGGCAGAGGCAGAAGAGGAAATTCAGTTAAAACTGGACGTATAAACAGAAGGAGGGAATGGCTATGCCGACAACATATACCCATGATTATTTTGGAAAGAAAGTTTATCAGAAGCTTCCGGAAGAGATGAAACGCGTAATAAGAAACAACGGGGAGCTTTACCGAATCGGACTTCACGGTCCGGATATTCTGTTTTATTATATGGTATCAAAAAATCCTGTGACCCAATTTGGAATTAATATGCATAAGGAAAAAGGAAGAGCTTTTTTTGAGCAGGGAATGGAGACAGTGCGCCGTACAGGAGACCAGGCGCTTCTTTCTTATATGTTGGGATTTGGCTGCCATTATCTCCTTGATTCCTACTGCCATCCCTATGTAGATGAAGTGGCGGAAGCGGGAGTAATTTCTCATACTGTTCTGGAAAAGGAATATGACCGTTTTCTTATGGAGGAATCCGGGAAAAACCCATATATTTACCGTCCTTCTGACTGCATTGTGCCAAGGTATCGGTGGGCAGAGAAAATCCATAAGGTCCTTCCTGCAGTAAAAACTGTAAATATTTATATTTCCATGAGAATGATGAAAATTCTTACGAATCTGATGGTGTGCAATGACGGAGAAAAAAGAAGAAAAAGAATAGAGAAGCTTCTTAAACTGACAGGAAGCAAAAGTGCGATGTCTCTTCTGGAGCATTTTATGAAAAAAGAGCCGGTTCCAGGCTCTTCTATTCCGGTTGCAAGGCTGAATCGCCTGTTCTGGGAGGCAGTGGAAGAAGTACCGGAGGAGCTTATAGAGCTTTACAGTCTTTCAAAAGAGAAGAAAAAACTGTCAGACAGATGGAACAGGACATATAATGGGTAGAAAAAAACAGTTTTTGTAACACGCTCCAGTTCCTGAAAAGATGGATTGTGAAATGGAGCTGATCTAGGAGGACTAAATGGAAAATACATATAAGCTTACTACGCCAAAAACCATCACAACGATTTTTGTATATTTTTTGCTGTTTCTGGCAGGAGATTTATTTGGAAGTCTGCCGTTTGATTTTGTTTTTTCTTTTATAACATTGCCGTGCAGTGAATTATACATTATTTTAAGAATGCTGGGCTGCTTTATTCTTACGTTTGCGCTTTTTTGGCTGTATACAACGAAGCGTTTGCACTTAAAGTTGAGTGATTTTGGAATTACGTGCAGAATGAAAAGCTGGGGAATCGGTCTATCTGTTTTGCTTCCTGCAGTTGTTATTGTCGGGTTTCTGATGGCTGGTGTGAAACTGGAAGCAAATGAATTTTCCTTTGGTCGGACGTTATTAATTATAATGTCTTCTGCTATGATTGCTTTAAAATCAGGAATACTGGAAGAAATGTTGTTCCGTGGTTTTATTATGAAATTGCTGGAAAGCAGATGGAATAAATATGTGGCAATTTTTGTGCCATCTTTCATATTCGGTCTGGTACATATCCCCTCTATGGAGACGTTTACTGTGGAGGGCGTAATGCTTCTGATCGTAAGTGGAACATTAGTAGGAATCATGTTTTCCCTGGCGGCATATGCCGGAAAATCCGTGGCAAATAGTATGCTGCTTCACGGTATGTGGAATTTTGTTATGATAACAGATATTCTGCATATTACAACAAAAGAGGGAATTTATGGAGAACCTCTTTTTTCAATGATCATCTCCTCGGATAATATATTACTGACAGGAGCAGGCTTTGGGATGGAAGCTTCCATAATTGCCATAGCAGGATATGCTCTTATTTGTATTTTGGCAGGGGCTATATGGAAACGTAAATCTTCATGAAATTAGGAGGCATTTTATATGAAAAGGGAATTAGGAATTGCCAGGTGTGGTCTTGCGTGTTGCTTGTGTTCAGAAAATATTGTGTGAAATGGTTGCTTGCAAAAAAAATACGGAGAGGAAAAATTGTTAGACTGTCTGGAGAGAAATGAGAAAAACGGAATTTATTAAGACTGGTAAACTATAGGTCGAATCGACTAAACTATAGGTTAATTGAGTATATTTGAAAAAAGTGTTAAGGTGAAATCATCAAACACAGGGAGGAATTAATAAATGAAGAAAACGCTTGGTACAATGATTTCATCATTAAGAAAAGATAAAGGAATGACACAGTTGGAACTTGCAGAAAAGATGGGTGTAACGGATAAGGCTGTTTCTAAATGGGAGAGAGATTTGTCCTGTCCGGATATAAGTTCAGTTCCAAAGCTGGCAGAAATTCTGGGAATCTCTGTGGATGATTTAATGCAGGGAAAAACGGAAACAAAGGAGCAAGGTACGAAAGAAAAAAAGGAAAATATAAGCAGAAATAAAGTAGATGAAATACTTGATACTGCATTAAAAGGAATCGGCATCGCTATGGGGATTGCTGTAACAGTATTGTCTGTTCTCGGAGAACTGGAAGTAAATGCAGCGTTTACTATGTTGGGAATTGGATTGGCGGGAATATCGATTTCTTTGTTAAAAGACAAGACGGACAAAAGGGAAAATGAATGATAAGAGTATAAAATGATAATTGATTTCGGAAAGGTCGCAAAGTATGGCATCAAGTAGGGAATATTTGGAATTTGTTTTGGGGCATAGTAGTTGTGCACTTCAAGGGCATAGTTTTTTTACTGTGTGTTCTGAATAGGAAGGTGGTAGAGAATGTGATAAATGAAGCGGTATTAAGCAGTGACAAAGAATTTACTTCTTTTATGTTTAACGGGTATAACATACGTTTTAAAACATCTCCAAGACTGGAACAATATACGAAAGTACTGGAGTGGGATCATGGTTATATCGTTGTTATGGCGAAATATGAAGGTTGCGATGAGGAAGAAGAATATATTGATTTAATTCCAATTCTTGATAATTTGTATATTGATGCGGAAGAATTTTTGAAACCGATTCAGAAGGTGAGGATCCAATATGTATAGTATTAAAGAAGTAGCAGATGCAGCGGAAATGATTATAAATGGATATGCATTTACAAAAGATGGCGAAAATGTAAGAGTTCTTAATTTGAATAATCCACATAGAGCAGCGTATTTAAGCAGAATGGGAGAAGTACTGGAAACAAGTATGGATGATATAGAGTTGGAAATTGTATTGGAGTATTACCAGAAAAATCGTAAATATATGGAGGAATAATATATGCCTAAATATTATGAGTATAAAGTATGCGGGTATTATTTGTATTATACTTCACATTGTATAATTGAAGCTATGCATGTACATGCAAGTGATAGAAAGCTTACAGAAGCAGGATCTGCAAAGTTTTTTGTGAAAAAAGATGGTGAAACAACAATAGAAAATGAAGGTCAACTGACTGATAGAGAAATCAGAATGATTCGTGAATTTATAAAAGATAACTACAAGGAAATGTATATGAAATGGGCACAGAAAAGTGATAATGGATTTTATGGAGAATAGGAAACATTATAATCGAGTTAAATAAAACAATTTCAAATTCGAAGATGAACAATCGGAAAGGAGATCCAACATGCCTGTCATTGTCCATATATTCACAATATTGTTTGCGGTGACCAGTTTTCTGGCTGTTAAGAAAAAGCGTTATAAGGAAATGCCAGTTGTATGTTTCATTATATTTATTTCCTTTATCAGTTTTGCTACAGCTTCTTTGATTGCTGTTTTTGCGCCTTATGGAGAAATTTTGTCTTACCCCTGTATGCTAATTGCATTAGGATTGCTTCTGCTTTTGGTGGGAATCAATGATGTATATTCGATTTTTCGATGTACGAAAAGAATCGAGGGAGTTTACTGTGGCTATAATACATATTATGGCAGTCATGGTGTTTCTTCTTATAGTCCAGTTTTCCAGTATACATACGATGGGAGATTGTACCATGAACAGACGGCACAAACGGTATCCCACAGGCAGCTTACAAAAAATATGAAAGAAGGGAATCAATATTCCATATATATAAATCCGAAGTGTCCGGGTGTTTATGTTCTTTTTAGAAGACTGAGGGCAAGTGGAGTGGTATGTCTTACTATTGGAATGGTATTTATGGCAGCAGGGGCGGTCGTACTATACGCATTATTTCCTGTGCTTTTTTGACAAAAAAATTTTAATACATATTCTTTTTCCTTCCGAATACACTTTTAGTAGATAGAAGTAATTATGACAAAGCTGCGGAGGGTTGGGAATATGAAAAAAGGGAAAACTGCCGCCGCCGGTATTCTGGCGGCGGTTTTATTTTTTGTACACATGGCTGTGCCGGTAAAAGCAGAAGAAAAAGACCCGGGAAGTTTATACGCTCTGTCAGCTGTTTTGATGGATGGAGATTCCGGCAGAGTCCTTTATGGAAAAAAAGCGGACGTTCCAAGACCCAATGCCAGCACTACGAAGGTTCTTACCTGTATTCTGGCACTGGAAAATTCGCCGGGAGATGATTATGTAGAAGTTTCTCAAAATGCAGCTTCCCAACCGGAAGTAAAGCTTCATTTAAGAGCAGGGGAACAGTATTATATGGAAGATCTTCTGTATTCTCTTATGCTGAAAAGCCATAATGATACAGCCGTTGCCATTGCAGAACATGTAGGGGGAAGCGTGGAAGGTTTTAGCCGCATGATGAATGAAAAGGCAAAGGAAATTGGATGTGAAAGTACCCATTTTATTACTCCCAATGGTCTGGATGCGGTGGATAATGGAGGGGAACACCGCACAACTGCAAGAGACCTTGGATTGATTATGCGTTATGCCATTCAGAACGAAACATTCTTAAAAATCACGCAGACAAGAGAGTATTCCTTCTGGGATATTGAGAAAAAAAGACAGTTTCACGTACAGAATGCAAATGCACTTTTCGACATGACGGATGGAGTTCTTTCGGGAAAAACAGGGTTTACAGGAAATGCAGGATACTGTTATGTCTGTGCAGTGGAAAAAAAAGAAAGAGTTTTTATCATTGCTCTTCTGGGGTGTGGCTGGCCCAATAATAAAACTTATAAGTGGAAGGATACGATGGCACTTCTTCAATATGGAGAAGAAAATTTTGAGTATAAATCTTTATGGAAAGAGCCGGAAATTTCCGAAATCTGCGTAAAAGACGGGGTTTCCCAAAAAGAAGGATTTCAGCAAAAAGCGTATGTGGGAGGGCGTGTTTCCGTTACAGAAAAAGAGAAAAACAGAAAAATACTTGTAAGAAAAGAACAGGAGATTACTATGGAAATAAAAATAAAAAAAGAGCTTTTTGCTCCTGTAAAAAAGGGGCAAAAGATAGGAAAAGTTACGTTTTTCCTTGATGGGAAAAAGCTGATTTCCTATCCTGTTCTGACTGATCGTTCAGTAAAAAAACTTACTTACAAATGGTATGCACAGCAGGTGTTTCAAAAATATTTTCATTAAAAATGAGCGGCTTCTGTTTGGATATGCAGACAGAAGCCGTGTTTTTTTTACATTAAAAAGGAATCCATATTTACATGTTCCAGGGACAGAAGTTTTATTATGTCCCTCTGTGCCGCCTACTGCCTGGGCGGACATACGGGAAATCCCTTTTCAGGCGGCAATTTTATTGACGATTTGGTTTTTTCGTGATAGTTTATGTACCATAAATATATGGATTACGACAGACGGAGGGATTATCATGGAAATGATTCGAAAAGGAAGACCGGGAGAAGGAAAGCGGGTGAGAGATTTTGCAGATATGTGTTTTAGAAAAGAACCTTCAGATGAAAGGTTTGAAACGCTGCTTCCGAAATTATATAAAGAGCCGGAAAAAACAGTAAAAGATCATATTCTTCTGGAAAATGACGGAGAGTTAAAAGGATTGATTCTTCCTCAGGTAATGACCTGGAAAGCAGGAGACAGAGAACTTCTTACAGGTCATATTGGCACAGTATGTGTATCACCGGATTACCGGGAACGTGGCGCTATGCGTCGGCTGATGTCGGCGGCGATAGAAGAACTGGAAAAGGCAGGCTGTGTGTGTATTGCCCTGAATGGGCAGCGCCAGCGATATGAACATTTCGGTTTTGTGCCAACAGGCAGCAAGACACAATTTGAGTTTAAGCCGGCGAATATCAAAGGAGAAAAGGCAGAGGGATATGAGCTGAGGGCGCTTGCTCCGGAGAATCTGGGAGAGGTAGAGGAGCTGTTTTGTAAAAATGATCCGCATATGTATCGGAAAAGAAATGATTTTTCGGATATTCTCCGTTCCTGGTCTGCGAAGTCCTTTGTGCTTTGGTATAAAGGGAAGATCAGTGGGTATTGTACGGTGGTTTTTCAAAGAGAAACAGCAGCAATAGCAGAAGTGCGACTGACAGATAAGAAGCATTTAAAACCGTTTTTGAAGTGCCTGTTTGATACAGGCTTTTCAAAGGTTATGATGAATGTGACACCGGGAACGGAGGAGTATAGGGAAGCAGGACTTTTATGTGAGTGTTATAATATTGTGCCCTGCAGCAATATGCGGATTCTGAAGTTTGCACCGCTGGTGGAGGCTCTTCTGGAACAGAAGTATCGGCGGATTGGTCTGCCCCAGGGTAAAGTAAAACTTTTGATAGAGGGATATGGACTTTTGGAGATAGACGTAACGGAAGAGGGGGTAAAAACCCGGATAAGTGAGGAGAAAAACAGGGATACAGACGGGAAGCTTACTTATGAACAGGCAGTTCATTTTCTGTTTTCTCCTCTTTCCCCGGAAAGAGAGCTGTTGTCAGGAAAATGTCCACTTATGGCAAATTGGTTTCCTGTTCCAATTTATATGGAAGAAAATGATTTTATTTAAAAATAAAAAATGGGAAAGCTATTGAAATTTTGTAGAAAAAAAGGTACAATTAGAATCGGCTAAATTTTTGGTTATACTTTTAAAATTTTTATAAAATGGAGGGCAAACTAGAATGAGTAATGCAACACAAAGCTTAGCGGGCGCAAGAATTACTTCTTTGCTGGACGCAAACAGTTTTGTTGAAATCGGACAAAGTGTAACAGCCAGAACTACAGATTTCAACATGGCTGAAAAAAAAGCACCTTCTGACGGAGTTATTACCGGATATGGTGTGATTGATGGGAATCTGGTATATGTGTACAGCCAGGATGCTTCCGTATTAAACGGGACAGTAGGCGAAATGCACGCAAAGAAAATTTCCAGACTGTATGATATGGCAATGAAGACAGGCGCTCCTGTAATCGGACTTGTTGACTGTGCAGGTCTTCGCCTCCAGGAGGCGACAGACGCTCTGGAAGCTTTCGGAGAAATTTATCTGAAAGCAACACTTGCTTCCGGAGTAATTCCGCAGATTACCGGTATTTTTGGTACATGCGGCGGCGGTATGGCAGTTCTTCCGGCTCTTACAGATTTTACTTTCGTAGAAGAGAAAAACGGTAAAATGTTTGTAAACAGCCCGAACGCACTGGAAGGAAATCATATTTCCAAATGCGATACATCTGATGCAAAATTCCAGAGCGAAGAGACAGGTCTGATCGATGGTGTTGGAACAGAAGAAGAAGTAATCGGAAAGATTCGTGCACTTGTAACCCTTCTTCCATCTAATAACGAAGACAACGATTCTTTTGTGGAATGCACAGACGACTTAAACCGCGTATGTGAAGACATCGCAAACTGTGCAGGTGATACAGCTCTTGCACTTTCCAGAATCGCAGATAACGGTATCTTCCTTGAAACAAAAGAGGCATATGGAAAAGATGTGGTAACAGGCTTTATGCGTTTAAATGGAGCAACTGTGGGCGCTGTTGCAAACAGAAGCGAGATTTATGACGAGGAAGGAAACAAGGCAGAAGAATTTGACGGAAGCCTTTCCGCAAGAGGAGCACGAAAAGCAGCAGAATTTGTGAAATTCTGTGACGCTTTTGAGATTCCGGTTCTCACTCTCACAAACGTAACTGGATTTAAAGCAACTCTCTGCAACGAAAAAATGATGGCAAAATCTGTAGGTGAGATGGTTCACGCTTTCGCAGACGCAACTGTTCCGAAGGTAAACGTAATCATCGGAAAAGCTTACGGAAATGCTTATATCGCAATGAACAGCAAAGCAACAGGCGCAGATATGGTATTTGCATGGGAAAATGCAGAAATCGGAATGATGGATGCAGACCTTGCAGCAAAAATCATGTACGCTGATGCAGATGCTGCAACATTAAAAGAAAAAGCAGCACAGTACAGAGAGCTTCAGTCCGGCGTGGCTTCCGCAGCAGCAAGAGGCTATGTTGATTCTGTGATTTCTCCGGCTGATACAAGAAAATATGTAATCGGAGCATTTGAAATGCTGTTCACAAAGAGAGAAGACCGCCCATCCAAGAAACACGGAACGGTCTGAGCGAGGTGAGGCATATGAAGCGTATTTTTAAAAAAATTTCTGCTGTTCTTGCAGCAACAGCCTGTGCGGCGTCTCTTACAGTAGCTGGTACAGCGGTTGTGTGGGCAGAAGAGGAAATTGATGCCAATGTAAAAGAGGCTCTCATTGCTACTGCAGAGGGACTTACTGAGACAATTATTCCTCTTTCAGAGGAAGAAATTGGCGCTTACATCGAATCAGGTGATGAATTTACTGTATCCGCAATGGAAGCATGGGAAGGTTCACTGGAAGAAGTTGGAGAGAAAAGCGCAGACCAGGAAAAAGCAGGAGAAACAGAAATCGTGTTTGCAGATGACCAGTATACGGTAACCGTACCGGTTCTCTTTGAAAAAGCAGATGCAAATTTTGTTTACCTGTTTGATGAACAGGGTATGCCGCTTTCCATGACTGTAGATGTACAGTATCCTATGAGCGTTACTTTACAGAGAGCAGGCTTAAATACCCTGATGGGACTTGGAACCGTATTTATTATGCTGATTTTCCTTTCCTTTATTATTTACCTCTTTAAATTTGTACCGATGATCTTTGGCGGCAAAAAAGAGGAGAAAAAGGAAGCACCGGCTCCGGCACCTGTTGTTGTGGCTCCTGTACAGGAAGAGACAGATGATACAGAGCTTATTGCTGTTATTTCAGCAGCAATCGCAGCAAGCGAGGGAACAAGCACAGACGGATTTGTTGTTCGCTCTATCCGTAAAGTAAATCGTAAAAAAAGATAAATGACATTAGGAGGATTTTAAAATGAAAAGTTATACAATTACTGTAAACGGAACAGCATATGAAGTTACAGTGGAAGAGACAGGAAGCGTTTCCGCTCCTGCAACACCGGCAGCAGCTCCGAAGGCTGCACCGAAAGCAGCTCCAAAGGCAGCAGCTCCTGCAGCAGGCGCTGGCGCAGTAAAGGTTACTGCTTCTGTACCGGGTAAAGTTGTAAAAATCGTAGCTTCCGCAGGACAGGCAGTAAAAGCCGGTGACAGTGTTGTAATTCTGGAATCTATGAAAATGGAGATTCCGGTAGTAGCTCCTCAGGACGGCACGATTGCAAGCATTGATGTTGCTGAAGGTGCGTCTGTTGAAAACGGAGATACTTTAGCAACAATGAACTAAGACGGGAGGGAATCAAATGTCTTATGTAGTAGATACCGTGTCCAACCTGATCCATCAGACTGCATTTTTTAATCTGACATGGGGAAACTATCTGATGATAATCGTGGCATGTGTGTTCTTATACCTGGCAATCCGTCGCGGATTTGAACCACTGCTTCTTGTTCCTATCGCTTTCGGTATGCTTCTTGTAAATATTTATCCTGATATTATGGCAAGACCGGAAGATATGTCAAATGGAGTAGGTGGACTTCTTCATTACTTCTATATCCTGGATGAATGGAGTATTCTTCCATCTCTGATCTTCATGGGCGTAGGCGCCATGACAGACTTTGCTCCTCTGATCGCAAATCCGAAGAGCTTCCTCATGGGTGCTGCAGCACAGCTTGGTATTTATGTAGCTTACTTCCTTGCAATCTTCCTTGGATTCAATGGAAAAGCAGCAGCAGCAATCTCTATTATTGGTGGAGCAGACGGTCCTACATCTATCTTCCTTGCTGGTAAGCTTGGACAGACAGGGCTTATGGGACCAATCGCAGTGGCGGCATATTCTTATATGTCACTTGTGCCGATCATCCAGCCTCCTATTATGAAGGCGTTTACAACAGAGAAAGAACGTAAGATTAAAATGGAACAGCTTCGTCCAGTATCCAAACTGGAAAAAATCCTGTTCCCAATCGTAATCACAATCGTTGTTTGTCTGATTCTGCCAACAACAGCTCCGCTTGTAGGTATGCTGATGCTTGGTAACCTTTTCAGAGAGAGTGGTGTTGTAAAACAGCTTACAGAAACAGCATCCAACGCTCTTATGTATATCGTAGTTATTCTTCTGGGTACTTCCGTAGGTGCTTCTACAAGTGCAGAAGCATTCTTAAATATAGATACCCTGAAAATCGTAGTATTAGGTCTTGTTGCCTTTGCCTTTGGTACATTCGGCGGTGTTATGCTTGGTAAGCTTATGTGCAAGCTCTCCGGTGGTAAAATTAATCCGCTGATTGGTTCAGCAGGTGTATCTGCCGTTCCGATGGCTGCCCGTGTATCTCAGAAGGTAGGTGCGGAAGCAGACCCTACAAACTTCCTGTTAATGCACGCTATGGGTCCGAACGTGGCAGGTGTTATCGGTACAGCAGTAGCTGCCGGAACCTTTATGGCTATTTTCGGCGTGTAAGCGAAGGTCGAATTTCGTGAATCGAACTTCCTTGTTATAAAAAAATAAAAGGAGTAGAACAATGGCAGAAATTGAAAAAAAACCTGTTAAAATTGTGGAAACCATTCTGCGTGACGCTCACCAGTCTTTAATTGCAACACGTATGAGCACAGAGCAGATGCTTCCAATCGTAGATAAACTGGATAAAGTCGGCTACCATGCAGTAGAGTGCTGGGGCGGCGCAACATTTGACGCTTCCCTTCGTTTCCTGAAAGAAGATCCGTGGGAAAGACTTCGTAAACTTCGTGATGGATTTAAGAACACAAAATTACAGATGCTTTTCCGCGGACAGAATATTCTTGGATACCGTCCTTATGCAGATGACGTAGTAGAGTATTTCGTACAGAAATCTGCTGCAAACGGAATTGACATCATCCGTATTTTTGACTGTATGAACGACTTAAGAAACCTTCAGACAGCCGTTTCTGCAGCAAACAAAGAAAAAGCACACGCACAGGTGGCTCTTTCCTACACACTGGGAGATGCGTATACACTGGAATACTGGACAAGCATTGCAAAACGTATTGAGGAAATGGGCGCAGATTCTATCTGTATCAAAGATATGGCTGGTCTTCTTCTTCCATACAAGGCAACAGAGCTTGTAACAGCCCTGAAAGAAACTGTGAAGATTCCGATTGACCTTCACACACATTACACTTCAGGTGTTGCTTCCATGACTTACTTAAAGGCAGTAGAGGCAGGCGTTGACATCATTGATACTGCAATGTCTCCATTTGCACTTGGTACTTCCCAGCCTGCAACAGAGGTTATGGTAGAAACCTTCAAAGGAACACCATACGACACAGGCTTTGACCAGCAGCTTCTCGCTGAGATCGCAGATTACTTCCGCCCAATGCGTGACGAAGCTCTTGACAGCGGTCTGTTAAATCCGAAGAACCTTGGTGTAAACATTAAAACTTTACTTTACCAGGTACCGGGTGGTATGCTTTCAAACCTTACTTCCCAGTTAAAAGAGCAGCATGCAGAAGATAAATTCTATGATGTTCTGGAAGAAGTACCGCGTGTACGTAAAGACCTTGGTGAGCCGCCGCTTGTTACTCCGTCTTCTCAGATCGTTGGTACACAGGCTGTATTCAATGTTCTTATGGGCGAGAGATACAAGATGGTTACAAAAGAAACAAAAGATGTATTAAGCGGAAAATACGGCGCAACAGCAAAACCGTTCAACGCAGAAGTACAGAAAAAATGTATCGGTGATGTAGAGCCGATTACATGCCGTCCGGCAGACCTGCTTGATAATGAGCTGGATAAGCTGGAAAGCGAAATGGCACAGTACAAGGAGCAGGACGAAGACGTTCTTTCCTATGCACTGTTCCCGCAGGTTGCAACTGATTTCTTCAAATATCGTCAGGCACAGCAGACAAAGGTTGATGAAACAGCAGCAGACAAGAAAAACGGAGCATATCCGGTTTAATAAAAACTACAGGGAGCTTGCAATAGCAGGCTCCCTTACTGGATTATAAAGAAAAATTAAGGAAGGTACTTTCATGAGCAAAGTATTGATTGTTGGCGGAGGAGCCGCCGGCATGATGGCAGGCGTTCACGCAGCAAGGAATGGCCATGAGGTTCATATTCTGGAAAAAAATGAGAAACTGGGCAAGAAACTCTATATTACAGGAAAGGGACGCTGTAATGTTACAAATAATTGTGATACAGAGGAATTGTTTCCTGCTGTGATGCAGAATCCCAAATTTCTTTACAGTGCCTTTTATTCCTGGAACAGTCAGGACGTGATGACGTTTTTTGAGGAACTTGGCGTTCCTCTTAAAGTAGAGCGGGGCGGCAGGGTGTTTCCCGAATCGGATCACTCTTCCGATATTATCAGAGGACTGGAAAGAGCGCTGAAAAAAGCAGGCGCAGAGATTCATCTCCACACAGAGGTAAAAGAATTAAAAGAAGAGAATGGGACAGTCACAGGAGTGGTTCTGAAAGATGGAAGCTTCCTTTCCGGTGACAGCGTAATTGTGGCAACAGGCGGATTTTCCTATCAGGCGACAGGCTCAACAGGAGACGGATACCGGTTTGCAAAAGAAATGGGGCACAAGGTAACAGAAATAGAGCCTTCGCTTGTACCTCTTCACACAAAAGAAGAATACATTCCAAAGCTTCAGGGGCTTTCTCTTAAAAATGTGGCGCTTACTGTAAAATGCGGAAAAAAGACAGTTTATCAGGATTTTGGGGAAATGATGTTTACCCATTTCGGAGTGACAGGTCCCATGATCCTTTCTGCCAGTGCCCATGTGGGAAAATGGCTGAAAAAAGGAGAGTGCAGAGGGTATCTTGATCTGAAACCGGCTCTTACAAAAGAGCAGCTTGACGCCAGAGTTTTAAGAGAATTTGATGCCGGACAGAATAAGCAGTTTAAAAATGTGATAGGCGTACTGTTCCCTTCTTCCCTCACTCCTGTTATGCTGGAGCTTGGCGGTATTCCTGCAGATAAAAAAATTCATGAAATTTCCAGAGAAGAACGTCTTGGATTTGAAGAAATTGTAAAGGCTTTTCCGTTTACAATTACAGGGATGGGAGAATTTAAGGAAGCCATTATTACAAGAGGCGGCGTGTCAGTAAAAGAAGTGCAGCCGGGAACGATGGAATCAAAAAAAGTAAAGAATCTCTATTTTGTCGGAGAGGTTCTTGATCTGGACGCGGTAACCGGCGGATATAATCTGCAGATTGCCTGGTCTACGGCATATCTGGCAGCGCAGGCAATTCAATGACAGAGGAGGATAGAAAAATGGGTTGTAATATTGCGATTGACGGTCCGGCAGGAGCCGGAAAAAGTACCATAGCCAGAAAAGTGGCGAAGGAGCTGTCTTTTATTTATGTGGATACAGGCGCCATGTACAGAGCTATGGCATATTATCTTCTGAAAAACCATGTGACAGGAGAGGATTCCAAAGAAATTGAAGAGAAGTGCCAGGGTGCGGAAATTTCCATTTGCTATGAAAATGGAGAACAGCAGGTTCTTCTTGGGGAGGAAAATGTAACTTCTTATCTTCGTACAGAGGAAGTGGGGAAAATGGCGTCTGTAAGCTCTGCAAATGGAAAGGTAAGAGAGAAGCTTCTTTCCCTTCAGAGAAACCTTGCAGCGCAGAACAACGTGGTAATGGATGGCAGAGATATAGGAACTACGATTCTTCCGAATGCTGATGTAAAGATTTACCTGACTGCAAGCGCAGACACAAGGGCGCAGCGCAGATACCAGGAGCTGACACAAAAGGGAGAATCATGTGACCTTGAAGAAATCAAAAGAGACATTATCGCAAGAGACGAAAGAGATATGAATCGTGAGGTTTCTCCTCTTAAACAGGCAGAGGACGCCGTTCTTGTGGATTCTTCCTGTATGGGAATTGAAGAGGTAACAGAAGAAATCATCAGGATTTACAGAGAAAAGGTGAGAAGCTGAGATGAAGGTAAAGGTTGCTGAGACAGCCGGATTCTGTTTTGGAGTAAAGCGGGCTGTCGATAAAGTATATGAGCTGATTGGGTCCGGCGTTTCCCCTATCTATACTCTGGGACCGATCATCCACAATGAAGAGGTTGTTTCCGACCTTGAGAAAAAAGGTGTGGCTGTGGTATCGGAAGAGGAGCTTTCAATGCTTTCTGAGGGAACCGTTGTGATTCGCTCTCATGGCGTGGGAAAAGCAGTATACGATAAACTTGAGAGCCTGGGGCTTTCTTACGTGGACGTAACCTGCCCATTTGTCCTTAAAATACACAGGATCGTGGAGCGGGAGAGCAGAGCGGGAAGTCATATTATCATCATAGGAGATAAAGAGCACCCTGAGGTAAAAGGCATCTGCGGCTGGTGTCTGGGCGGGTATACTGTCATAAAAAATGTACAGGAAGCAGAAGATTTTGTGCCTCCTGCGGGCAAAAAGCTGTGTGTGGTGTCACAGACGACATTTAATTACAACAAATTTCAAGAATTAGTTGAAATTCTTCGCAAAAAGAGGTATGATAATAATGTTTTAAATATTCTAAATATTTTAAACACTATTTGTAATGCTACCGAAGAACGGCAGAAAGAAGCAGGAAGTATAGCCGGAGAGGTAGACACTATGCTGGTCATAGGAGGCCGGCACAGTTCCAATACTCAAAAGCTGTTTGAAATATGCAAAAAGGAATGTGGAAATACTTACTATATACAAACACCTGTAGACTTGGATTCTGAAATGTTCCAATGCAGTAGTTTTGTAGGTATTACAGCAGGGGCTTCCACCCCAAAGAAAATTATTGAGGAGGTTCAAGAACATGTCAGAATTAAGTTTTGAACAGATGCTGGAAGATTCCGTAAAGACTATCAGAAATGGAGAAATCGTACAGGGTACGGTCATCGATGTAAAGGAAGATGAAATCATCCTGAATATCGGCTATAAAGCAGACGGTATCATCACAAAGAATGAATATTCAAACGATTCAAGTGTTGTGCTTTCAGAGGTCGTACATCCTGGTGATGCTATGGAAGCAAAAGTTTTAAAGGTAAATGACGGAGAAGGTCAGGTTATCTTAACTTACAAGAGACTTGCAGCAGAAAAAGGAAACAAACGCCTGGAAGAAGCATTTGAAAACCAGGAAGTATTAAAAGCAACCGTTTCCCAGGTGCTGGACGGCGGTTTATGTGTAAACGTAGAGGAAGCAAGAGTATTTATTCCTGCAAGCCTTGTATCCGACACATACGAAAAAGATCTGTCCAAATATGCAGATCAGGAAATCGAATTTGTAATTACAGAGTTTAACCCGAGAAGACGCCGCATTATCGGTAACCGCAAACAGCTTCTTCTTGCTGAAAAAGCAGAGAAACAGAAAGAGCTTATGGAGAGAATCCATGTTGGCGATACAGTGGAAGGTGTTGTTAAGAATGTAACAGATTTTGGTGCATTCATTGACCTTGGCGGAGCAGACGGACTTCTTCACATTTCTGAAATGTCCTGGGGCAGAGTAGAAAATCCGAAGAAAGTATTTAACGTAGGCGATCAGGTTAAAGTTCTGATTAAAGAAATCAATGGAAATAAGATTGCTCTTTCCTTAAAATTCCCGGAAGAGAATCCGTGGCTTTCTGCATCTGAGAAATTTGCAGTAGGCAATGTAGTTACAGGAAAAGTTGCACGTATGACAGATTTCGGCGCATTTGTTGAGCTTGCACCTGGCGTAGATGCACTTCTTCATGTATCTCAGATTTCCAGAGAACACGTTGCAAAACCGGCTGATGTTCTTTCCATCGGACAGGAAATCGAAGCTAAAGTTGTTGATTTCAACGAAGAAGAGAAAAAAATCAGCCTGAGCATGAAAGCTCTGGAAGCTCCTGCACAGGCAGAAGAGGATTCTGAAGAAGAATAATCTTATAGGACGAATAAACAAGAGGGGGACTGCAGAAATGCAGTCCCCTTACTATGTTAAGGTGATATAGAAAACAGATTTTATTTTAAAGTTCCCAGAAGAAACGGCAGTGTATTTCTAAGATAAGAAAGCTGCTGTTTTTTATTTGTAAGAAAAGCGCCGGAACAGTCGAACCAGGTATAGCAGGTTTCCGGTCGGGCTGCTTTTCTGAGAGATTTGTCCAGGCAGGCGCTTAATGATTTTGGCATTGCTGTATCCTCGGAAGGGATATAGTGATAATCCTTAAAATTGGGATAATACTGTTTTGTTCTTCCATTCTTTGTCTTGATGATCAGGCGCAGGATCGTATCTTCGCCTTTTATGTAAAAATCAGTTGTTCCGTTTGAAAAGGGAACAGGAAGGGAATCAGAAAGCCTGACCGTCATAAGAAGATGTTCCCCGTCAAAAACCGCCTCTTCCGGCTCATATTCTCCTTCTTTTATATTCAGATAAGACATCATCGAAAGAATTTGCCCAAGTCCCTGCAAATCCTCCTGATTATGACCAAGAAGGATTTCGGCAGATTCCTGTTTCTGATTTTTTATATAATTTCGAAAAAGTCGGATACAGTCGTGTCCGTCCATATATGTACGGTTCGGCAGGGACAAAAATTCTTCCAGAGCTGGCTGTTTCATAGACGGCAGTTTTAAAAGAGCTTTTAAAGGTTTTAAGACCTGGTAAAGGTCAAGGGAGGATTTACCCTCAAAAGGAGAGGGGAGCTTATGGATTCGGCAGCGTTCCTCAAGATAAGGCTGGTCAAACTGATTTCCGTTATATTGGATTGTGACAGAAGCGGAGGAAAGAAAACGGGAAAATTCCTTCAGGAGAAGAGGTTCGTCCTGTTCTCTCTGGGCGAACCACTGGTACATCTGCCATTTTCCGTCCTCAAAAGCGACTGCTCCGATAAGATAACAAAAAGTGGAATTTCGTGATAGTCCGGTGGTTTCAATGTCATAAAAAACAGGCTGAAAATCCCCCGCAAAACCCGTTGAGAACGATAAGTTTTTAACAGTCTCAGGTCCCGGAAACCATTGTAAAATAGGCATTTTTTTAACAAGCATGTGAATTTTTTACCTTTCATAGATTGTACTTAATTATACACAAAAAAATAAAATTTGGGTAGTGAATTTTTTTATAAAAAGAGTTATAGTATAAATAACTAATTCGTCAGAATATATAAAAAGAAAGGGAAAAATATGTGGGATTTTACGATTCGAGGAGTAGATGTATATCATATTCTTAACTGGTTTTTTATTTACAGTTTTCTGGGTTGGGTCTGGGAAACAGGATACGTATCTGCAAAGCATGGGAAGTTTGTAAACAGGGGGTTTGTAAGCGGGCCGTTTTGTACCATTTACGGATTCGGCGCTTTGTCCGTATATCTTATCCTGAAACCGGTAAGTGACAATTTATTCCTTTTGTATGTAGGCGGCGTTATCGTAGCAACTACACTGGAATATGTTACGGCTGTTTTGATGGAAAGCATTTTCCATACCTCCTGGTGGGATTACAGCGACCAGAAATTTAATTTTCAGGGGAGGATCTGTCTGTGGGTATCTCTTGGCTGGGGCGTGTTTGCGGTGGCGCTGTTTCGGATCATTCACCCTGTTGTGGAAAGTATTGTAGGGCTTTATCCTGTGATTGCAGGAAAAATTGCAGTGACTGCCATCGGGATTTACTGGCTGGTTGATTTTTGCTTTTCGGCAGTGGCTGCTTCCAAACTTCATGCACGGATTCCTGTATGGGAGAAATCACTTGATGAAATGCAGAATGAGATTATTATGAAGATCCGGGAGAAAATGGGAATTGCAGAAATGGTGCGAGACCTTTCTCTTGATAGTTTAAAAGAGCGTCTGGAGGATCTGGAGTTTTTAAAGGAAATCGATAAACGGCGAAGCTCTGTAACAGAAGAGTTCGCAGCTGAGATTCAGAAAAGAAAAGAGGCAATGGCGTCCAGACTTGGCCGCAACGCTCATCGTTTTGTGAAGTCATATCCTCATCTGAACCGAGGCTATCGCATTCGTAAAGAGCGTCACTTGAAAAACAGAAAGAATAAAAAGAACTAATATAAAGGAGGAAACGTGAAATGGCTTTTTTAACCTTTAAGGGCGGTGTTCACCCCTATGATGGAAAATCGCTTACAAAAGACAACCCGGTAGAGCCCTATCTTCCAAGGGGAGAAATGGTGTACCCTCTTTCCCAGCATATCGGAGCTCCGGCAGCTCCAGTGGTACAAAAAGGGGATTATGTAAAACGGGGACAGAAAATCGGCGAAGCAGGGGGATTTGTATCTGCTCCTGTACACTCGTCTGTTTCCGGTATAGTAAAAGGAATGGAAATGCGCCTTGGAGCAACGGGAACAATGGCAAATTCTATTATCATTGAGAATGACGGAAAATATGAAGAGACAGAGTTTGTCCCTGCAAAACTGGAGGAGCTTACAAAAGAAGGAATCTTAAAGCGCATTCAGGACGGAGGCGTTGTGGGAATGGGAGGCGCCGGTTTTCCCACCCATGTAAAACTTTCTCCAAAGATGCCGGAAAAAATAGAGTATGTTCTTGTAAACGGTGCAGAATGCGAGCCTTATCTTACAAGTAATCACAGAAAGATGCTGGAAGAGCCGGAAGAGATTATAGAAGGGCTTCGTATTATGCTCACTCTTTTTGATAATGCAAAGGGGTATATCTGTATTGAGGATAATAAACCGGACTGCATTGCAAAAATGAAGGAACTTGTAAAGGACATTCCGAGAATGGAGGTAAAGGAGCTTCTGACAAAGTATCCTCAGGGAGGAGAGCGTACTCTGATTTATGCTACGACAGGAAGAGAAATCAATTCCTCCATGCTTCCTGCGGATGTTGGTTGTGTGGTTGATAATGTAGATACAGTAGCTGCTATTTACAGGTCAGTTATTCTTGGAGAGCCTGTGATGGATAAGGTAATTACTGTGACGGGAGACGGCATTAAATCCCCGAAAAATTTTAAAGTCTGTACGGGAACGGATCTTGCGGAGGTTGTGGAAGCTGCCGGGGGGTTAAAGGACGGAGTTTCTAAGGTGATTGCCGGCGGTCCCATGATGGGATTTGCCATGTATGACCTTCATGTGCCGTGCACGAAAACAACTTCCGCCTGCCTTTGCCTGAAAGAAGATCCTGTTTCCAAAGCAAAGCAGACCGCGTGTATTAACTGCGGAAGATGCGTAAGTGTCTGTCCGGGAGGTGTGCTCCCTGCCCGTCTTGCTACTTTTGCAGAACATGGGGACATGGAAAACTTCCAGAAATTCGATGGAATGGAATGCTGCGAGTGCGGCTGCTGCAGCTATATCTGTCCTGCAAAACGTCCGCTTACACAGAGTATCAAGTCCATGAGAAAAATGGTTCTGGCAAGCCGGAAGAAAAAGTAGAGGGGGTAAGACAAATGGGTGAAATGTTAAATGTATCATCAAATCCTCATGTGAGGGACAAGATGACAACAAGTAAAATCATGCAGCTTGTACTGATCGCGCTTCTTCCGGCATCTCTGTTCGGAGTGTGGAACTTTGGGCTGCGTGCGCTGGCAGTTATTCTTGTGACTGTGGCATCAAGTGTATTTTTTGAATGGCTTTATAATAAACTGATGCACAAAGAAACGACAATAGGAGACTTCAGTGCAGCAGTGACAGGTCTTCTTCTTGCTCTGAATATGCCAGCTGGGATTCCACTATGGATCCCAATTCTCGGAAGCGCGTTTGCCATTATTGTGGTAAAACAGCTTTTTGGAGGACTTGGACAGAACTTTATGAACCCTGCCCTTGCTGCAAGATGCTTTCTCCTTATTTCCTTTGCGGGAAAAATGACAGATTTTACTGTTCCTGATTCTTTTCGCGGTACAGTAGACGCTGTTTCCGGAGCAACACCGCTTGCCGCTTTAAAGGCAAATGGATTTACAGATTCTTCTGTTTCTGTTTTCCATATGTTTGTGGGAGACATTCAGGGAACTATAGGCGAGACTTCTGTCATTGCCATTTTAATAGGTGCAGCCATTCTTCTGGCGTTTAAAGTGATCGATCTTCGGATTCCTCTTACATATATCGGCAGCTTTGGGGTGTTTATAATTTTGTATATGCTGTTTTCCGGAATGGGCTTTGATACGAATTATCTTTTGACTCATTTGTTCGGAGGCGGTCTTATGCTGGGCGCCTGGTTTATGGCAACGGATTATGTGACGACGCCGATTACGAAAAAAGGGCAGCTTGTATACGGGTGCTGCCTTGGCGTTCTGACTGCTGTTTTCCGTCTGTTTGGCGGAGCGGCAGAGGGAGTATCCTACGCGATTATTTTTGGCAATATTCTTGTTCCTCAGATTGAGCGTTTTACGCGTCCGAAGGCGTTTGGGAAAGGGGGCAAAAAAGCATGAAAGGTTCCATTGTAAAAGACACGGCAGCCATTACCATTATTACCCTTGTATCTGGTCTGGCTCTGGGAGTAGTACAGGATATTACAGCAGATCCCATTAAAAAACAGGAACTTCTTGCAAAACAGGAGGCATATGAAGCAGTATTTGACACGGCAGATTCTTTTGAATCTGTATACGAAGGAGAAAATAAAAATCTGGAATCTTTTCTCGATGAAAACGGTTACAGTGCACAGAATATTGATGAAGTGATGCTGGCGAAGGGAACGGAAGGAGAAGAGCTTGGCTATGCTTTTACCATTACCACGACAGAAGGCTACGGCGGAGATATTCGGTTTGCTATGGGGATTCAGGAGGACGGAACGGTAAACGGAATTTCCATTTTATCCATATCGGAAACAGCCGGTCTTGGCATGAAGGCAGATACAGAAGAATTTAAAAATCAGTTCCGGGAGAAAAAAACAGAGAAATTTACTTACACGAAGACCGGAGCGAAAGAAGACGGAGAAATTGACGCATTAAGCGGCGCGACCATTACCACAAATGCAATGACAAACGGAGTGAACGCCGGTTTATGTGCCTTTCAGTATGTGAAAGGAGGCGCTTCCAAATGAAAGCAAATACACCTGGTGAACGGTTATACAATGGAATTGTAAAAGAAAATCCGACCTTTGTGCTGATGCTTGGTATGTGTCCCACACTTGCCATCACCACATCGGCTACAAACGGAATCGGCATGGGGCTTACCACAATGGTTATTCTGGCAGCATCCAATCTGATGATTTCTCTTCTTCGAAATTTTATTCCGGACAGAGTGCGTATGCCTGCGTATATTGTGGTTGTCGCTTCTTTTGTAACAGTTGTGCAGCTTCTGTTACAGGGCTTTATTCCGGCTCTTTATTCAGCTCTTGGAATTTATATTCCACTGATCGTTGTAAACTGTATTATCCTTGGAAGAGCCGAGGCATATGCGTCAAAAAACAAACCCATTGCCTCTCTCTTTGACGGAATTGGAATGGGACTTGGATTTACCGTGAGTATTACCTGCATCGGAGCTGTCCGTGAACTGATCGGCGCGGGAACCCTTTTCGGACATCAGATCCTTCCCCTTGCAGATTCTGCGGCAGGAAAGGCAGGATACGAACCGATTACGATTTTTATTCTGGCTCCGGGTGCGTTCTTCGTACTGGCAGGTCTGTCCGCTTTACAGAACCGCTTTAAGATGGGAGCGGCACAACGGGGAATCGACCCCAGTAATCCTGACTGCAAGGGAAGATGTGCTTCCTGCGGAAATACCATGTGCAGGGGAAAAGGAGGTAAAGAGTCATGAAAGAATTGTTGCTTATTATTGTAGGCTCTGCCCTTGTAAATAATGTTGTTTTAAGCCAGTTTC
>JAUNAX010000129.1 GCA_030527365.1 Eubacteriales bacterium
TTTACCATATTGCAGCTACAATTTCATTACCATTTTCATCAACTGTAGTAGAAACAGTAAAGGTATCGTAGTGATGGTATCCTGTTTTTCCTGTTCCGGGATCTTCTTCGTAATCGCTGCTCGCAGGGCTGCCCATTGCGCCAATCAGATTATCAAGCGACTGTCCGATATATTTAGAAGCCTCCTCTGCTCCCGGATCCGGCTCAGAATCTTCCGGATCTTCCGAATCTTCCGGAGCCAATGTCGGTTCCGGTGTATCTGTAGGCTCTTCCGGTGTGTCCGTGACTTCCGGTGTTTCTGTCGGTTCCGGTGTTGGAGTTGTCTCATCTTCTGTCTCTTCGTCTTCTTCTGAATCCTCCCCATCAATTCCGAGGCGTTCCTTTACATCTTTTAAAGTAGAGACTGGCTTTGTTCCTGTTGTTGTGAGATATTTTACATAAGGAATGCCATCCTCCCCGCTTCCATCCATACAGAGCGTGATCTGTTTAATAGAAGAAAGAGGAAGGTCACGGAAAAAGCATTCATTCTTTTCTTCATCAGTAAAAGAAATCCGAATATCAAAGGAAGTAACGGTATTTCCGTCCTCATCCTTCTGATTTTTCTCATAATAATAAAGAGCTTTGTCTCCATTTTTCAGAGTGAATTTTCCCTGTACAAGCTCATTGCCCCAGGAATCCTCTTCGTCCTCATCATATGCTTCCTCTTCCGGCACATTTGGTCGGATATATATAGAAGAAATCTCATCACCCATATTGTTGATCAAAACAAGACTTCCTGAAGTCGCTGTCTTTGTTCCTATTACATTTTTTATCTTTGCATTTTCATCTTCTGTTTTCTGCATATCTACAAGACCGCTGTCTGCCTTTGGAGTTGGAGTTGCAGTTACTTCCGCTGTCTGTACCGGTTTCTCCTTTTCCTTTCCGCAGCCTGCCGCCAGAACAGCTGCAGCCAGAAGCCCCACAAGTATCAAATATCTTTTTTTCATTTATAACGCCTCCTATAAAATGGCATCTTAAGTTTCTCTTTTATCCTGTTCATTATTACAGAGTATACCATTCTTGTCAACCAAAGGCAGATGAATTTCATAGATTTTTTACACTATCGTCTTCTAAGATGTTTTTTTTGCAAGAGCTGCAATAATATTCACACAGCCTTCCATTCCGAGTGTGGAAGTATTCAGACAAATATCGTAATTTTCTTTTTTATCCCACTCCTGTCCTGTGTGAAAGTAATAATCATCGCGTCTCTGTCGATCTGTCCTTTTAATATGCTCTGCCGCCTCTTCTCTGGAAATTCCTTCTATCCTTTTAATCCTTTCAATGCGTTCTTCCATATCGGAAGCATAAATAAATACCCTTAAAACATTTTCTTCATCTTTTAATACTTCATTGGCACAGCACCCCACAAAAATACAGGGAGCTTCCTTTTCCAGACGGCGGATTGCCTCCACCTGCGCCTGATAAACTCTGTACGGCAGCATGATCCTGTCCTCATCTGCCCAGCTATTTGCAATCAACGAAATCCCATAAAGAAGGCTGATGCTTTTCTGCTCGTCAAATCCTTCCGGAAAATCCGGATTGATTCCGTAGCGCTCCCCTGCTGCCATAAGAAGATTGCTGTCATAACAGGAAATCCCCAGCTTCTCGGAAAGCATAAACGCAACTCTTCGTCCGCCGCTTCCATATTCCCGGTTGATAGTCACAATTTTCATGTACATCGCCCCTTTCATCGGATTTATCATACGTTTTTCAATTATTAACGATATTATACAAATTTTCTGTACTTTTTTCAATCATTAAAATCCATTTTTTTGCCGTTCCCTGCGCATTTCTCTTCTCTGAATCCCCGCCTCATATCTTGCTTTTTCCGCTTCTGTCTTTATAAGCAAACCCGGAACCTGCAAAGGTCGATCTTCCTCATCCATTGCCACCATCACAAGAAACGCCCTGTTTACAGAATAACAAAGCCCATCTGAATGTTCCACATACGTGTCCACTTCCACCTCCATAGAAGTGTTTCCCACATACGTTATATACCCTACAAGCACAAGAAGTTCTCCCTCATGTGTAGGCTGCTTAAACTGTAGGTTATCAATAGATGCCGTTGTCACTCGTTTTGTCCCTGCATGGCGCATGGCAACCACACTTGCCACCTCGTCAATCCACTGCATCAGCATTCCTCCGAAAAGGCGCCCTCCTGCGTTTAAATGGGGCTGCATCACAAGATGAACCTGTTCTGTTCTGGAATCTTCCACACAAAGCATTTTTCTATCCATTTTTTCTCCCTATAAAAGCCATGAAAGACGGCTTCCCTTCTTTGTTTTTTTCACAATAATCTTTGGCTCGATCTGCTCTTTTAGTTCCGTCACATGGGAAATAATCCCGATCAGGCGATTTTCTCCTGCAAGGTCATAAAGAACTCGGATTGCCTGTTCCCTGGAATTTTCATCAAGAGAACCAAATCCTTCGTCTATAAAAAGAGTATCAAGCCGCACAGCGCCTGTACTGTCTCCTATAGTATCTGCAAGACCCAGTGCCATAGAAAGAGCCGCCATAAAAGACTCTCCTCCGGAAAGAGTTTTTACGTCTCGCTCGCTTTCTGTCACAAGACTGTATACATTCAGATCAAGACCAACCTTTCCTCTGTTTCCCAGATTTTCCAGATTTCTGCATTTTAAAATAAACTGTCCTGCTGTCATCTGAATGAGTCTCTGATTTGCTCTTGCAATAATCTGCTGAAAATACCGTCTTTGAATATAGGATTCAAAATCAATTTTGGCAGTTCCCGCAAGAGAGCCACAGGCAGTCTGACTTAAATGATGAATCATTTCGTAATCCCTCTTTAATGCCCCGTACTCTTTTTCATACGTTTTTAACACCTGCTCCGTCCTCTCATTTGAAATTCTCTCCCCTGAAGCTTCCTGCCAGCGTGTTTCCAGAATCCTTCTCTCCGTTTTCAGTCGCTCCAGTTCCTTTTCTGACACTGCAATCATATTTTCCGGTGATTCTTCCTGATTTTCCCATTTTTCCAGAAAAATCCTTTCCTGCTGAATCCCCGCTTTTAATTCTCCCTGTATCTGCTCCGCTTTTCTGATAAAAAGTTCCAGTTTCTGTCTCGCTTCTCTTAACTTACTGCTGTTTCTCCTGCATTCTTCTGTAAGCGTTTTTCTTCTTTCTTCCCCTGTTCTTTTTTTATCTGCATATTCCTGTCTTAAAAGTTCCACCTGTTTCTTTGCTTCGTCCATAGCAGAAGACGCCTGCTTTCTCCACACTTCCTCCCCTGGTTGAAATCCTTCTCCAAACAGACGACAGCCTTCCTGTCTGAGCCTTCCGAGACTCTCTTTATATTTCTGAGCGCTTTCCTGAAAAAGCTTCTGCGCATTCTCTCTCTCTTTTTCTGCCTGTTCCCTGCGTATTTTTGCCTTTTGTACCTGACTCTGTTCCGGAGCATTCTGTGAAGCTCTCGCCTTATTGGGATGTGTTCTGCTGCCACATACGGGACATGGCTCCCCTTCTTTTAATTTTCCCGACAGGATTCCTGCCTGTTCTCTGAAAAAAGCCTCGTAAAGCTCCTCATAGACCTGTACCTTTTCTTTATAATTTCTGTTTGACTGCTCCCATCTTTCTCCAAAGAGTCGGTTTTCCTTCATACTTTCGATGGTATTCGCCCACATGGATTTCAGATCTTCGATTTCCTGAAGGCGGAGCAAACGCTTTTCCTCCTCCTGTGCAAAAGCTTCCCTTTCTTTCTGTATATTGTTTTCCAGAGCCTGAAGCGCTCCTGTTTTTTCTTTTTCCGCTCTTTCAAGACACTCTGTCTCATCTTTTAAAGACTGCTCTGACGGAAGATTTTCCGAAAGCCATCTCTTATATTCCAGAATCCTCTGTCTTACTTCCAGAATACTCCCTGCCAGTTCTTTTCGTTTCTCCCACTGTTCCTGGCTGTTTCTTATTTTTTCCAGTTCCTTAAATGTTTCTTTCTCTCTTTTTTTATCCTCTTTTAAAAGCCCGGAAAGAAGCGGCAGAACCTGTTCCATGTTTTCTTTTTCTACAGCAGATTTCAGTTCTTCCTCTTGCTCCCAGCCCTCAAAAATAAGAATCCGGCTCATCTGTTCTTTTACTGCCTGCTCTTTTTCCTTTAATAAGATGTAGCTGTTCTTCTCCCGCCGCCGCAGCTCCTCCTGAAAATCCCCATATATTCCTGTATCAAAAATCCTGGAAAAGATTTCTTTTCTCTCTTCCGATTTTGCATGAAGCAGCTTTAAAAAATCCCCCTGGGCAATCATTGCCACCTGCATAAACTGCCGCGCATCCAGTCCTGTGATTTCCTGGATTTTTGCATTTGTATCTTTTTTATTTCCACGAAAGACCGCACCGTCTGGAAGAAACAGCTCTACAGATGCCTTTTCCTGGGTTTTCTTTGGATTTCCCTCCTTATCCTTTCTAAGACTTTCCCTTTCATAATCCGGATTTCGCACAATTCGATATTTTTCTCCTCTGCAGGAAAAAGTAAAATCTACAAAAGTAGGTGTACGAAGATCTGCATAGGCGCTCCGCATCATATTTCCGTCCCGCACGCCTCCGCTTGTCCTGTCGTAAAGGGCATATACGATGGCGTCAAAAATTGTTGTTTTACCCGCTCCCGTATCTCCTGTTACAAGAAAAATTCCCCGATTCATTTTATCAAAATCAAGGATTTCTTCTCCCGCATAAGAACCAAAAGCAGACATAACAAGTTTCACCGGTCTCATATTCTATCCTCCTGTACTTTTTCCAGAATCTCGCCTACAAGCTTCCTTTCTTCTTCTGTCATGGAAATCCCGTGTATTTCTTCATAAAAGTTCTCAAAAAGCACACTCGGCTCTTCCTGTTCTGCCTCCTTTAAAAACCCGGAAAACTCCCTTTTTGTTCTTGTATTTTCCACCTTCAACTCCAGAATATTGGGAAATACTTTTTCCAGCTGCTCTCTCGGCTGATACGGCATCTTTTCGTCTGTAAGCGTCAGACTTACATAATCCTCTGTACCAAGCTTCATAAGTTCCTCAAACCGACCTTTTAACTGCTGTACGTCCCGTACAGGCAGAAGCGGAAGCTCCTCTATGGCTACAGGTTCTCCTTTTTTTCCAAGCGTAACGGATGTGAGGGTTTTCGTATCTTTACTCTCTCCTGCCGAATATTTTAACGGTGTTCCGCAGTACCGAAAACGCGCTTCCCCTACAGACTGCGCCTTGTGGATATGCCCCATTGCCACATAATCAAAATTCTGTACGGCTGAAATATCTACATTTCCTGCTCCGCCCACATACACCGTTTCGGAATCACTCCGCAACGGCTCTTTTCCGGAAGCAGTAAAAAACTGATGCGTCACAAGAACGTTTCGTACAGACAGATTTACTTCTTCCCTTTCCAGAATCAGTTTTACAGCCTCTGTATAAGAAAGGTTCTCTTTTTCCTGGAAAATCCCACTCACATAAGACGGCTTTAAAAAGGGAAGAAGCCAGAAACATACCTCTCCCTCTTCATCATGCAGGATAACCTTTTTTATATGGTCGCTTTCGTTTACAGGCGGCAATCCCGCAATGTAAAGCCCCTGTTTTTCCAGAAGACTTCCTGCAAATTCCAAACGT
>JAUNAX010000130.1 GCA_030527365.1 Eubacteriales bacterium
ATTCCAAGACTTATGTAAGTAAGAACTACTGTATAATCATAAAACCCTAACATACTGGGTTCCCTCCTTTTTCTCCTGTTTTTCTCCCGATAATAAAATGCGCCGCACAGGTCATCACTGCACTGATAAAAAGCTGACCGTAATAGGAAATCCCTCTGCTCAAAACCATAGAAGCCAGCATTGCATTTCCAAATACAGGTGTAAACATTACCATGTAAAGCGTTTCACTGATCCCCATACCTCCGGGAAGAGGAAGCATATCTACAGAAACGGAAATCACAGACTGCAGAAGCGTAACCGTGAAAATTCCATATGTATGAAATCCCATTGCACGATAAACCCAGTATGTGACAGTAAACAATATAACCCGCTGTACAAAGGTAATCAGAAATACATTTATCATAATCCCTTTATGTTCTGCCCAGAACGCCGCCGTCTCATGGTACAGATCCATAGACGCTTCAAGCTTACAAAAACGCTCCGGCTTATGTTTTAAAAGATGAATTTTTTCCAGAAGCTTCATTCCTTTTATCATAAGTTTTTTTGCAAGCCCCGGTGCAAATACGAGAGTCAGCATAAAGCTTACGCAAAATATATTTAATCCCACTCCAAGATAAAATACCCACATCAGATTTCCCATATATTCTCTCAAAAATCCTCTTCCCAGGATACATACTCCAATGCCGATAACCACCAGAACTGCCTTGTATGTAATGGTCACGATCATAAGCACAAGGGCAGTAACGGGAATGGGCAGTTTATCCTTTTTCATATAATAAATCTGCATGGGCTGACCTCCTGTGGCAGAAGGCGTAATACAGCTAAAGAAAAATCCAACAAAGGAATACAGCGCGCAGTGCCCCATTTTTACCTTTGCACCCAGACTTTTCATCATATAGTAAATAATAACCGACTCTCCCAGAATAAACAATACCACACAGACAAGAGACAGAAAAAGATACCCTTTATCTGCGGAGCGGGCAGCGGCTAAAATTTCCTTTACGTCTTTTCCATGAAAAACAAGATACATGGTCAGACAGAAAACCATCAGTAAAAACAACAGATTTATAATCGCTTTTTTCTTATCCATCATTCATTTTCCTCTTTCATCTCCTCCCAAAAAACGTCGGAATTCATCATTTCAGCTTTAGTATATCATATCACCATGCAAAAGCATATGATAAAATATACGAAAATGGAGGTGTATTATTTGAAACCACTTCTGGAAGTACGGGACATCAGTCTCACGTATCACAGTATTAACGGGGAAATCAAAGCCCTTTCTCATATATCCTTTCAGTTGATGCCCGGAGAATTTCTCGCCATTGTCGGTCCTTCCGGCTGTGGAAAATCCACGCTTTTAAACCTGATCGCAGGACTTTTAAAAACAGAGCAGGGCGAAATCCTCATGGACGGCATTCCTGTCTCACAGGGAAATTCAAGAATCGGGTACATGCTTCAGAAAGACCATCTTCTGGAATGGAGGACCATTTACAAAAATGTCCTCCTCGGTCTGGAAATCCGAAAAGAGCTGACACCGGAAAAACTTGCCTATGTAGAAGAAATGCTTGCGTCCTACGGACTTGACAAATTCCGTAACGCAAAACCCGCCGAACTTTCCGGCGGAATGCGGCAGCGCGCCGCACTTATCCGCACCCTCGCCCTGAAGCCGGATCTTCTTCTTTTAGACGAACCGTTTTCCGCCCTTGATTATCAGACACGCCTTAATGTCAGTGATGATATTGGAAAAATCCTGAAAAAAGCAAAAAAACCGGCAATTCTTGTAACACACGATATTTCAGAAGCGATTAGCATGGCTGACCGGATTTTAATTCTCACAGCCAGACCTGCTTCTGTAAAAAACATCGTTCCCATTCATCTGGATATAGAAAACCGTACGCCTCTTTCTTCAAGAAACGCACCGGATTTCAAATCTTATTTTAATCTCATATGGAAGGAGCTGAATGGAAGTGAATGAACCCTCTCTTGCCCAGATAAAATTTCTCGCTGCAAAAAAACGGGAAAAACAGTTTATTTTTACAGCAAGATGTCTGATTTTCATCGTTTTTCTGGTTTCCTGGGAATTAAGCGCAAGAATGGGGATCCTCGATTCCTTCATCTTCTCAAGCCCTTCCCAGATTGTTTTTTCTTTCCGCCATATGTGGCTGGAAGAAGAGCTTTTTACTCACATTGCCATCACATTAAGAGAAACGCTTTTCAGCTTTCTCTTTGTTGTGATATTTGGAACCGGATCTGCCGTCCTTATGTGGGGAATGCCAAAGCTTTCCAAAATCTGTGAACCGTATCTCGTAGTATTGAACAGTCTTCCCAAATCTGCCCTTGCCCCTCTTCTTATTGTATGGCTTGGAGCAAATCAGCGCACCATTGTGGTTGCCGGTATGTCCGTTGCCATTTTTGGCACAGTCATCAACCTGTACACCGGCTTTCAGGAAGTTGACCCTGAAAAACGAAAGCTGGTAAATACACTGGGCGGCGGGAAAAAGGAAGAACTTTTCAAAATTGTACTTCCCTCTTCCATACCTTTAATCTTAAGTATTATGAAGGTAAACATTGGTCTGTGCCTTGTGGGCGTCATCATAGGGGAATTTATAGGCGCCAGACAGGGACTTGGATATCTTATTATTTACGGAAGTCAGACCTTTAAGCTTGACTGGATGCTTACCTCCATTTTTATCCTCTGTGTAATTGCCATGACTTTATACGGCATACTTGGATTTATAGAAAAACGCTACCGGAAACATTTCTGACCGGTTTGCCTTCTCATATATAAGAACGAGACAGAAGCACTTCTGGATTCAGAACGCTTCTGTCTGTACATATAAAATTATATATTTTTTCTCCTTTTTCCTGTATTTTTTTGTTGAATTTTGTCATTTTTTATGATAAAATCTCCCCATCACTTATTTATATTTTAATATAATCCTATTTTAAGGAGGACAACGTATGAAGCAAAGACGCTTAATCAGAAAATCTGCGGCTGTTTTTACTGCTGCTGCTCTCGGTCTCTCCGCTGCCCCTGTTTCTGTATGGGCAGAAGATGACTACAAAACACAGGCAAAAGATTCCCTCGCCGGATTTGCAAAGGATATTGCCCAAAAATACGAAAGTTCTATGTCTGCTGTTGATATGAGCGCCGACTCCTTTGGCGCAAAAATGAATCTGGGACTTTCCATTGACCCAAGTGTAGCTCCTATGTTAAGCAGTCTGGCAGGTATAGATATGTCATGGCTTTCCAAGATTTCTATTATCGCAGATGAAAAATTCCAGAATAATGCGCTTGGTATCAAATATGACATTCAATTAAATGACACAGAAATCTGTCCTGTTAACGTTTATATGGATACAACTACAGGGAACACTTATCTGAATGCGCCAACTATCTTTGACGGTTATATCCTTGAAAGCGCAGAAGCGCTTACAGAAAGTATGGAAAACGCAGAAGAAGCTGCTGGTATTCCTTCTGAAACACTTCCTGTTTTTTCTGAAGGCTTCTCCATAAATGAATATATGAAAAATCTTCCTACAGCCAAAGATGTAGAAGATCTTTTAAATCGTTACGGTTCCATTCTCATTGATAAGGCAGACGAAACCGAGACCGTAGAGGAAGCTTTGTATGCGTCCGGCGCAGAACAAAACTGCACCAGGTATACAGGATATTATCTTCCATCTACAATCAACAGCATGGGAAAAGAACTGGCTGCTGTTGCAAAGGAAGATGCACAGTTAAAACAACTGATTGAAAATCTGGGCAGCCTTTATGCTGAAGAAGATTTTTTTGATTCCTTTATTGCAGCTCTGGAATCCTCCGGCGGCGATGATGTTCCATCTGATGAGGAAGGCTTCTTAACCTTTTCCGTATGGAAAGATGAAGATGGTAAAACTGCCGGTTTTGAAACCTCTGTTTTTGGCGGAACAGACCCACAGACAGGAGAAGACTCTGTCGTAAGTTTTGTTTATCAGAACCCAAAACAGGATAACAACAGCGGTCTTACCATTTCCTTTTCTGATGGCACAAATCAGCTGGATATTCTGGGAAGCGGAACTGTTACCGATGGAAAATTAGATGGAATGTACACACTTCACTATAACAGCGACATTCTCTTCCGCGTAAATGTAACAGGCTATGACACAGAAGCCGCAAAATCCGGTTCTATTATTGGAAAATATAGCTTTAAAGCAGCAGAAGGACTTGCAGGCGCAAATGAAGAATTATATTCTATGTTGTCCGCTTTTACTCTGGACGCAGACTTAAATATTCAGGCAGCAGAACAGAAATACTCTCTTTCTCTTGTATCAAATGATACCGCACTGGCAACACTTGATATGAATATAGTTTCTTCCAGCGACATGGAAATTCCTGATTTATCTGCTCTGGAAAATGTTTATGATGTAAACGATGAAACCGCCATGAACGGAATCGCCGCAACCTTAAATCTCGAATCTGTATTCAACAATCTTCTCACAGCTGGTATACCGGAAGAACTTCTGATGGCTCTCTTGTACGGCGACACGACAGAAGAAGCTTATACAGAGGAACCTGGTACAGAAGTTCCTGCTGAGACAGAGGCTCCTGCAGATACAACTGCTGCTGCTTAAATTTTTGCAAATTAAAAAGCTCTAATCCCTAACACTTTATGTTCGGGGATTAGAGTTTTTTTGCTTACAATTATATACAAATGCCGCACCCAGCAAAATAGCAGCTGTTCCATAATATACGAATCGTATATTACAGATTTTTAAAATGTGCCCGACAGCTAACGCTCCTACCATTCTGGAAAGTAAAACAGAAAATCTCGATATAGTAAATGCTCTTCCTATAAATTCTGTTTTACATTCCATTTGAATCTCTGTTTTAAAACCAAGAGGAGCAAAAGTTGCTGTAATTCCAACTAAACAAGCTCCTATAAAATATGTCCATATATCGGGGGATATTCCAATTATAATATAACTAAAAGCTGCGCTAAATAGTCCTGCCCCAATTATCGAAGAGGGTTTCAATTTTGTTATTCTACCTAATACAAAAATTGAAGCAGCCAACATTCCTATACCTTCCACCGCATTCCCGATTCCATACCAAGAAGACGACATTTTAAGAGTCTCCTCTATTATGCTAATTTCCAAAGGAGAGGTTATACCTATACAAAACATAAAAATATTCCAAAAAAGCACCGTTCTTAAAATACTTCTATTGCACATGAAACTTTTATATCCCATTTTTCTTTTCTCTTGCTGTGTTTTTTCTTCGCAGTATTTTTCTTCATACTTAAAGAAACTATATAAAACAGCACTACTTCCAAAAAGAATACTATTAATAACCAAATTGATATTAACCTTAAAATATAGTGCAATAGCAGAGGCACACAAAGGCGCCACTATCAAAGAAAATGAATCTATAAAATTGACAACAGACGCTGTTCTAAACAATTTGTCTTTAGAAAAAGCACACACTATTAATGCACTAGATGCGCTACCTTCGAACTCTAAAATCAAATTCATAAAAAAAGTAACAAAATAGATACTCCATATATCTCGATCAAATAATAAAAGCCGGAAGAAACTGAGAAACAAAAAATCCTCCTATTGCAATAACAGAC
>JAUNAX010000131.1 GCA_030527365.1 Eubacteriales bacterium
GTTTTATCGGTCTTGGTTTAATAGGCGGCTCTATTGCCAAAGCGATCCGGAAACACCATTCGGATTACCGTCTTCTTGCCTATGACAAAAACAGAGAAACTCTCGCCGCCGCTTTAGAAAGCGGGATTATTGACGGGGTATGCGAAGAAAACGACAGCCGTTTCTTTTCCTGCGACTATCTTTTTCTCTGCACCCCTGTTGCATTTAATATAGAATATCTGGATAAAATAAAAAATTCCATTCAAAATAACTGTATCATCACAGATGTTGGCAGCGTCAAAGGCATGATCCACGAAAAAGTGGAAGCCCTTCATCTTGGCAGCCATTTCATAGGAGGGCATCCTATGGCAGGCTCGGAAAAATCCGGTTTTGCCTCCGCTGATGACCGTCTTCTGGAAAATGCCTATTATATTATTACGCCTGGAGGAGAAGTGCCTCTGGAGCGCCTTATGGATTTTACGGAACTTATCTCCTCACTTGGCGCAATCCCTATGGTTCTCACAAGCGAGGAGCATGACTTTATTACTGCAGGGGTCAGCCATCTGCCCCACATTATCGCAGCTGCCCTTGTAAATCTTGTAAGCATTCTTGACAATGATGCAGAATATATGAAAACCATCGCTGCCGGAGGCTTCCGTGACATTACAAGAATCGCCTCCTCCTCTCCTGTTATGTGGCAGCAGATTTGCCTGGAAAACCAGGAAAATATTTCCAATGTACTGGACGACTATATCCGTATGCTGATCCAGATACGGTATTTTGTAGATAATAAAGACGCAGACAGCCTTTATCAGCTTTTCGCCTCTTCAAGAGATTACCGGGATTCCATTGATGTGGCAGACAGCGGGCTGATCAAAAAAGCCTTTGTTCTGTATCTTGATATTGCAGACGAGGCAGGAGGAATCGCAACCATTGCTACAATTCTTGCCATGGATAAAATCAGCATCAAAAACATTGGCATCATCCACAACCGGGAATTTGAAGAAGGTGTTCTGAAAATCGAATTTTATGAGGAGGATGCCATGAAACGTGCCTCCGCCCTTCTTACGAAACGGAACTATACAATATATGAGCGATAGGATAAAAATATGGATATTAAAAAACTGAAAAACTTAAAAGGAACCCTTTCAGTTCCGGGAGATAAATCCATTTCCCACCGGGCTGTAATGTTTGGCTCCCTCGCACAGGGTACTACAAAAATCAGCGGTTTTCTCCAGGGAGCAGACTGTCTTTCCACAATCCGATGCTTCCGGCAAATGGGCATTTCCATAGAACAGAAGGGATCCGATGTTCTCGTTTTCGGAAAAGGGCTTCACGGACTTTCCGCTCCCTCCGATATTCTCGACACAGGAAACAGTGGAACGACAACGAGATTGATTTCCGGAATCCTTGCAGGTCAGAATTTCTCCTCCACACTTACCGGAGACGCTTCTATCCAGTCCCGACCCATGAACCGGATCATGACTCCCTTAAAAGAAATGGGCGCAGATATTACAAGTTTAAAAAATAATGGCTGCGCTCCTCTTTCCATACAGGGAACCCAGCTTCACGGCATCCATTACAATTCTCCTGTCGCATCTGCGCAGGTAAAATCCTGCATTCTTCTCGCAGGAATGTATGCAGACAGAGAAACCAAAGTAACAGAACCTGTTCTTTCCAGAAATCACACGGAGATCATGCTTCATTATTTCGGAGCAGATATGCGCTCTTTTGGAACAACTGCCTGTATTTCTCCTGAACCAAAACTTACTGCAAGAGAAGTCTCTGTTCCCGGAGATATTTCCTCTGCCGCTTACTTTATTGCAGCAGGACTTCTCACTCCAAACAGTGAAATCCTTCTGAAAAATGTAGGAATCAATCCCACAAGGGACGGTATTCTTAAAGTATGCCGCCAAATGGGGGCAGATATTACCCTTTTAAACAAAAAGTATCAGGGCGAGCCCACTGCCGACCTTCTAATCCGAACAAGCAGCCTTCACGGCACTGTTATAGAAGGGGATATGATTCCAACTTTAATCGACGAGCTTCCTGTCATTGCTATAATGGCAGCTTTTGCACAGGGAAAAACTATTATCCGCGATGCCCAGGAGCTGAAAGTAAAAGAATCTGACCGAATTGCCGTCATGTGCGAAAATATGAAACGCATGGGCGCAGACGTTACGCCAACTGAGGACGGTATGATTATAAACGGAGGAAAACCTCTTCACGGAGCCCGCATTGACTCCCATCTTGACCATCGCATTGCCATGTCTTTTGCTGTGGCAGGCGCAATTTGTGACGGAGTTCTTTCCATAAACGGCGGAGAATGTGTAAATATTTCCTATCCGGAGTTTTATAACGACCTATACTCTCTGTCAAAATAGAGATTTTTATATTGGACTAAAATTATCCTTTTTATTTTCTGTAAAATGTCGTATAATATTATTGAACTAATTACATACTACAAATAGAAAGGAGCAGTTTTATGAAAATTTTATTTTATGGTACTAAAAATTATGACGAACAGTTCTTCCAGAAGCTTCTGCCTTCTTTTCCAGGCATAGAAATTAAATTTATCGAGGCAAATATCCATGTGGAAACAGCTGCTCTTGCAAAAGGCTATGACGCCATCTGTGCATTTGTAAATGCAGATCTTGGCACAGATGTCATTGAAGAGCTGCACCAGTGCGGCGTAAGACTGATTCTTATGCGATGCGCCGGATATAATAATGTGGATCTTGACACAACAAAGAAATACGGGATTGCAGTAATGCGCGTGCCGGGCTACTCCCCGGAAGCTGTAGCAGAACACGCAATGGCTCTTGTTCTCACAGCAAACCGCCATACTCATAAAGCATATATTAAATGTCGCGAAAACAATTTTGCCTTAAACGGTCTTATGGGCATAAATCTCTATCAAAAAACAGCCGGTATTGTGGGAACCGGTAAAATTGGTCAGGCAATGGCGCGAATCTGCCACGGTTTCGGCATGAATGTAATTGCTTATGACCGTTATCCAAACAATGCCCTTGATTTTGTAAAATACGTCTCACTGGACGAGCTTCTTTCCTCCAGTGATCTGATCAGTCTCCACTGTCCGCTGACAGAAGAAACAAAACATCTCATCAATGAGGAGTCCATCTCCAAAATGAAGGACGGCGTTATTCTTGTAAACACTTCAAGAGGCGGGCTTATTAAGACAGATGACCTGATTGCAGGAATCCGCGACCACAAATTTTTTGCAGTTGGTCTTGACGTATATGAAGAAGAGACAGATTTTGTGTATGAAGATATGTCTGAACGTATTCTTCCAAGCTCTACCATTCAGCGTCTTCTCTCCTTCCCCAATGTAACTATGACCTCCCATCAGGGATTTTTTACAGAAGAGGCCCTTACAAATATCGCAGAGACAACTCTGGAAAACGCAGCGGCATTTATGAATGGAGAAGAGCTGAAAAATCAGGTACTTTCCTGAATATAGCAAAAGAGAATCCGACAGAAAATTCTGCCGGATTCTTTTTTAGTAAACCTGTTCAAATGTTTCCATATTGTCACCTGTATAGAAAATCTGCCCATCATTTGTGAAAATAACTTTTTCTTCTCCCCGTTCTCCAGGCTTTACATTCACATCGCACTCATAAAATACTCTTCCCTCTTCCTCTGGAAGCATTTTATCTGCATTATTATATTCGTCTCCTCCAATATTTTTGCCAGGAGCTACCTCAGAAAGATTGTCTGCTCCGTCACTCCATCCAAGATCTCGCGCATCTTTTTTCGTTATATAGTTGGAAGGAAGATGTCCATATTCATGAATATAGCAAATGACATCGTCTTTATTTGTATAAGTCCCGTTTCTCTCAAGTTTTGTTTCTTTTGAAGCTTCCTTTTTCGTTTTCTCTGAGCTTCCTTCCAGTTCTACCTCCGGATCATCTACGATCATATCCTCATCCATTACCTCAAATTGGTCGTCTCCCGGATTTCCTTCCTCCAAAGCCTCGAGTTCCTCATCATCAAGAGGAACAAGATCCTCTGAAAAAATCTCTTCTTCTGACTCTTTTCCGCAACCGATTGTTGTAAACGCCAGCATAGCCATAATACCTGCTGCAAAAATCCGTGATCTCTTCATGTGTACCTCCTTTATCGACTTTCTTTATTTAATTTCTTTCCAAGATTTCTTACTGCTTCTAAAATATCTTCTCTTTCTTTTACAGGAACCTTATCTGTTTTATCCACATATACTGTATCCAGCACTTCACAGTTTAGCTGATTAAGAAGCATTTTAGAAGTGCTCTCCGCCTTTTCTCTCGGTCCGATACTTCCTGCTGCCAGAAGAATCCCTCCTGACTTTTTCTTTGGCACAGGATTTTCTTTTCTTATATATCTTGCGCTGAAATACGTCTGAAGGCGGCTTAAAACAGCAAGCAGCATTCCCGTAATTTCCTCGAAATATACAGGAGACGCAAGGATAATGTGATCGCATTCCTGAATATAATCAAAAATCTCCTGCATTCCGTCTTTTATGGCACAGCCTTTATTTTCAAAGCACCATCTGCAGTCAATGCAGGGGCGAATGTTATCATAGTAAGCATTCAGAACCCTTACTTCCCCTTCCAATTCCTCTTTTAACGCAGCGATCATCGTCATCGTATCTCCCTTTTTTCTTGGAGAACCGTTTAATATCAGTGTTTTGCTCATTTCTTACTCCCCGTATTTTTCTCTTAAAAGTGCAATTTCCTCTGCCCAGCCTGCATCGTCATTTGGCGTTTCCAGAATAAAAGGGATTCCCTTTAAAGCCGGGTGACGGGTAATAGCAGAAAGGGCTTCCAGCCCGATTTCTCCCTGTCCGATTTTTGCATGACGGTCTTTATGGCTTCCCAGCCCGTTCATGCTGTCATTTAAGTGAATTGCCTTTAAATTAGAAAGACCAATTATACGATCAAACTCTTCCAAAACCTCATCAAGATGATTGACAATATCATATCCTGCGTCCCACACATGACAGGTATCCAGACAGACTCCAAGCTTTTCTTTCTGTTCTACAAGTTCCATAATCGCCCGGATTTCCTCAAAACGTCCGCCTACCTCGGAGCCTTTTCCTGCCATAGTCTCCAGTAGAACGGTAGTAGACTGTTCCTCTGTAAGAACATCATTTAAAATTTCCGCAATTTTCTGAATACCAATTTCTATTCCCTGTCCCACATGGCTGCCTGGATGGAAATTATAATAGTTTCCCGGTGTCGCCTCCATGCGCTTCATATCATCTGTCATGATTTCTCTTGCAAAATCCCGTAAATCTTCTTTTGCAGCGCAGGCATTCATCGTGTACGGCGCATGAGCTACAAGCTTACCAAAATGGTTTTCCTCTGTAATGGCAAGAAATTTTTCCACATCTTTCATATCCAGTTCTTTTGCTTTACCGCCTCTTGGATTCCTTGTAAAAAACGCCAGAGTATTTCCTCCGTTTTTCACCATCTGGCGTCCCATAGCTGCATATCCTTTGGAGGAAGACGCATGATTTCCTATATATAACATAAACTTAAATTCCTTTCTGTTTCATAGTCATTTCTTATTTTATCAAAAATAGTTTAACATGAAAAGAGATAGTTATTGACGAAATGTAT
>JAUNAX010000008.1 GCA_030527365.1 Eubacteriales bacterium
CTGTAAATAAAGACCTTGGAAAACAGTTTATCGCATATCTGTACTCTGATGAAGCAGCTGAAATCTTCGCAAAAGACGGTGGAGCAGTTCAGCCGATCCAGGGAATGGCTGACAAACTTGAAGGCGATGCAAAGATTTACTACTCCATTTATGATGATGGTGCAGTAGCAGTTATGGACGCATTTGCTACAACAGAGCCAGTAGAAGGCGTAACTGTTCGTTCCACATTCTTTGACCCGATCAACTCTCTTGTAAGCGGTGACAAAACAAAAGATGAGTGGGTTGAGCAGATTAAGAAAGACAGCGATACACTTCGCGGTGCTTTGAAATAAGACCTGTTCTGTTAAATTGAACATGTATAACAAAAACGGACGGTGATAGTACCGTCCGTTTTTAAGATGAAGAAGGGAGAATTGAACCATGACGAAAAAAAAGGGAAGAAGCCGGTTTATTTTCTGTTGCCTTGCTCCGGCTGTCATTCTTTTTATTATCTTTATGATTATTCCGACGATTGATGTTTTCAGAATGTCTCTCTATAAATGGGGCGGATATACAGCAGAAAAAACATTTGTAGGTCTGGACAATTTCAAGACGCTGCTGCAGAGTGATAAATTCTATCAGGCGTTCCAGAATACGATTCTTCTGATTGTTATAGTCACAATCGTTACCTTTTCTCTTGCGATTATTTTTGCGGCAATCCTTACAAGAGAAAATCTGAAAGGTCAGACGTTTTTCCGCGTTGTTTTCTACATTCCGAATATTCTTTCTGTTGTAGTTATCAGTGCTATTTTCTCTGCAATCTATGACCCGAACCAGGGACTTTTAAATTCTTTTTTAAATTTGTTCCGGGGAGCAGATGATCCGATTCTCTGGCTGGGAAGCCAGAAAATTGTAATTTACAGTATTATTATTGCAATGGTATGGCAGGCAATCGGATATTATATGGTTATGTATATGGCAAGTATGGCAAACATTCCGGAAAGCCTTTATGAATCTGCAAGTCTGGAAGGAGCAGGAAGACTGAAACAGTTCTTTTCCATTACGCTGCCCCTTATCTGGACAAATATCCGTACAACCTTAACTTTCTTTGTTATCAGTACAATCAACATGAGCTTCCTGATGGTAAAAGCCATGACAAACGGAGGTCCTGACGGAGCTTCTAACGTATTCCTGAGCTATATGTATCAGGAGGCATATACAAACTCTTCTTACGGATATGGTATGGCAATCGGTGTCGCAGTGTTCCTGTTCTCCTTTGCTCTTGCCGCAGTGCTGAACGCAGTAACAAAACGTGAAGAAATTGAATTCTAAGGAGGAGAAAAAATGGCTGATATGAAGAAAAAAAGCAAGGCTGGTTTCAATGCGGCAAAAATTTTGATATATCTGGTTCTTGCGCTTTTGGCAATTACAATTATTGTTCCTGTCGCTTGGGTATTTGTAGCATCTGTAAAAGAAAACTCTGAGTTTTACGGAAGCCCGTGGACACTTCCTCAGGGATTCCATTTTCAGAACTTTTTAGATGCGTGGGAAACTGCAAATATGGGTTCCTACATGCTGAACTCTGTTTTTGTAACAGTTCTTGGAATCCTGCTTTTAATCGTGATCGCGCTGCCGGCAGCTTATGTTCTGGCAAGATTCAAATTTAAAAGTAACAAAGTGTGGAATGTGCTTTTTATGGCAGGACTTTTCATCAATGTAAACTACATTGTTGTTCCGATCTTCCTGATGTTAAATGATGCAGATGCGAAACTTCGCCAGTGGTTTGGTGCGCCGTTTTTCCTGAACAATCTGTTTGTTCTGGCGCTGGTATATGCTTCTACAGCACTGCCGTTTACTATTTATCTTCTTTCCGGATATTTCAAGTCTCTGGCAAAGGATTACGAAGAAGCTGCTTATGTAGATGGTGCAGGCTATTGGAGAACAATGGTTCAGATCATTATGCCTATGGCAAAGCCAAGTATTGTTACAGTAATTCTTTTTAACTTCCTGGCATTCTGGAATGAGTATATTATTTCCATGACACTTCTTACTCGCCCGGAAATCAAAACACTGCCGGTAGGTCTTATGAATCTGATGGCAGCTCAGAAATCTGCCGTTCAGTACGGACAGATGTATGCCGGACTTGTAATAGTTATGGTTCCTACACTGCTTCTGTATATTTGTGTACAGAAGAAGCTGACACAGGGTATGACACTTGGAGGCCTGAAAGGCTGATATTTTCGGACTGGAGGTAAAATAGATATGAATGAAAGAACAAAAAGTATAGTGATGACTCTTCTGTCTGTTGTGTTTTTTATTGTGTGTGTGGCGCTTGTAATTATAGGACAGAAAAACGTAGGAGTACAGGGGCTTATGGTTATGCTCCTGGGGCTTGCGGGACTTTTGTTTTTATTATACCGTTATAACAGAAAATTTAAGTGAGATTTTATGGTATGAATATTTTTTATAATTGGGAAAAAAGCATTTCCCGGTGGGACGAAGCCGTCCCGCTGGGAAGTGGAAAATGCGGCTGTCTCTGTTGGGGCAGCTCCAAAACAATGCGGTTCAGTCTGGACCGTACGGACATATGGGATAAAACTGTTTTATGGGAGCAGAGAAAAGAATTTACTTACGAAACTCTTGTGCATCTTGCGAAAAAAGGAGATGTAAAAAAAATTCGTGAAATTTTCGATGCTCCCTATTATTATCCTACGCCGACAAAACTTGTGCCTGGAAAAATACTGATACATTTTCCAGAAGGGGAGGGAGAGGTTCGTTCGAGTCTGTCTCTGGAAGAGGCAAAAGCCTGTATGAAATTTGGAAATAAGCAGAAAACATATCGGATAGATGCCTGGATCCATGCTGCTTTTCATATTGGAGTAATCGAGGTGTATGCACCGGAAACTGAGTTTTCTGCAGAACTGAAAAAACCGGATTTTGGAGAAACAGGGACAGAAAAAGAATTTGTTTATGATGAAACAGAAAGAGAAATTTCTCAGGGAACCTTAAAAGAGCTTAAGTACTCTCCGGCGCAGTGGGGAGAAGAGGGAACGCTTCAGTGGTTTGTTCAGCCTGTAAATAAAAATTTTTCCTACGGTGTCATTATGTCTGTGCAAAAGCTTCAGGAGAAAACAAGAATCCTCTGGAAAGTAGTTTCGTCAGAAGATGGAGAAGACTGGCTTGCAGATGGGAAGGCAGAGCTTATTCGTGCCGCGCAGAAAGCGGAAGAAGAATTTTTTGAAAGCCACAGAAAATGGTGGCAGATTTTCTGGGAAAAAAGTCGGATCTCTGTTCCGGATCCTTTTATGGAAAAACAGTGGTATATGGCAAATTATTTATTTGCCTCTGCGTCCCGTGAAGGCTGTGCGCCAATGCCTCTTCAGGGAGTGTGGACAGCAGATGATGGAACGCTTCCTCCGTGGAAGGGGGATTATCATCACGACTTAAATACGGAGCTTTCTTACAGTCATTATTTGAAAGCCAATCATCTGGAAGAGGGAAAATGTTTTCTTGATTTCTTGTGGAATCTAAGGGAAGAGGGAGAAAAGTTTGCAAAAGAGTTTTATCATGCAGATGGAAGCTGCCTTCCGGGCGTGATGACGATTGACGGCAAACCCCTTGGAGGGTGGCCTATGTATTCCCTCTCTCCTGTAAATCAGGTGTGGCTTAGTCATGCTTTCAGCGAATATTACAGATATACAGGGGACGAGGTATTTTTAAAAGAGAGAGCTTATCCGTATTTGAGAGAAACGGGGATTTTTATTGCGGGACTTTTAGAAGAACAAAAAGATGGAACGCTGTGCCTGCCTGTTTCCAGTTCTCCGGAAATCCATGATGATACAGAAAAATCATGGCTTACGCCAATGAGTAATTACGATCTTGCTCTGATCCGGAATCTTTTTGAGACACTGGAGAAATATGCGGCTCAACTTGGAGATGCAATGGAAGAGAGATGGAAAAATATAAGAATAAAACTTCCAAAGCTGGCAGTAAATGAGAAGAAAGTTCTTATGATTTCTCCGGATGAAAGTCTCGAAGAATCTCATCGACATTTTTCCAATGCAATGGCAATTTGTCCTCTTGGAATGATGCCCTATGAAGGAGAGAATAAAGAGGTAATAGACGCGGTGATTCAAGATTATGAACGGCTTGGAACGGCTCAGTGGGTGGGGTATACATTTACCTGGATGGCACATTTATATGCGATACAGGGAAATGGAGAAAAAGCGGCGGAATATCTTAATATTTTCTGGAGATTTTTTTGCGGTCCAAATGGTTTTCACTTAAATGGGGATTTTCAGAAAAGGGGTTATTCTGAGTTTACATACAGACCGTTTACTCTGGAAGGAAATATGTTCGGAGCTGATGCACTGCAGGAAATGATGTTCCAGATGCAGAATGGAAAAATCAGGCTGTTTCCTGCCATTCCTGAAAAATGGAAAGAAGAAGGAGTTTCTTTTGAAAACTTCCGTGGAGAAAAAGGACTCATATGCAGCGCAAAGATAGAAGACGGCATCCTTGCCTGGGAAATCCGGTCAGACAGAGCGCAGACGATATATGTAGAAGATTCCAATGAAATTATGAAAAAATATCTGGATAAAGGGGAAATCTGGAGAGAAAGGAAAACATTGGAATTTGAGAAAAATAGTATATAAAATGCTGAAAAACGCAGGGATGGTTAGTGAATAAATACCATATATGCAAAAGTAATGTACGATTGTGCAAAGACTAATTGCGCGAAAGTGCTAAAATTAAAAATATAAAGAAGGCGTAATTGTTTAAAACTTACAATACGCAGGGGTTATTATATTAAGGAGGTATTACAAATATGGGAATGAAGAAAAAACTTCTCAGCGCAGCTTTATGTGCAGCAATGGTAGGAACTATGATGGCTCCTGCTTTCACTGTTCAGGCAGCAGATGACACACTTGTTTACTGGTCTATGTGGGAGGCTACAGAGCCACAGGGAAAAGTGATCCAGGAAGCTGTTGACGCTTTCACAAAAGAGACAGGTGTTAAAGTTGATCTTCAGTTTAAAGGCCGTACAGGAAACCGTGAAGCACTTCAGCCTGCTCTTGATGGAGGTACACAGATCGATATATTTGATGAAGATATTGACCGTGTAAATACTATGTATGCAGATTATCTTCTTGATCTGGAAGATCTTGCAAAAGAGACGGGATATGAAGAGACAGCAAATGCCGGACTTATGGCAGCCTGCAGAGATGCTGGCGGCGGTACATTAAAAACAATTCCGTATCAGCCGAATGTATTTGCATTCTTCTACAATAAAGACCTGTTCGAGCAGGCTGGAATCGAAAAAGAGCCTACAACATGGGCAGAATTCCTTGATGTATGTCAGAAATTAAAAGATGCAGGCATTACACCAATGACAATGGACGATGCTTATGCAACAAGTGTGATCGGATACCATCTTGCAAGACTTGTTGGCGAAGAGAGAGTAGTTGAAATTGTTAAAAAAGGCGAGTGGGATGACCCGGCAGTTCTTCAGATGGCACAGGATATTGAAGAGCTTGCTTCCAAAGGCTACTATTCTGAGATGGTTGGTTCCAACGTATGGCCGGCAGGACAGAATACAGAGCTTGCTCTTGGAACAGCAGCTATGTACTTAAATGGTTCCTGGCTTCCAAACGAAGTAAAAGATATGGCTGGCCCGGACTTCAAATGGGGTTGCTTCGCATATCCGGAACTTGAAAACGGTGCAAACGGAATTGAGACAAACAACTTCGGTGCACAGGTATTTGGTATCAACAAAGATTCCAAAATGGCAAAAGAAGCCTTTGATCTGATTACTTACATCACAAAAGGCGAATATGACAAGAAACTTGCCGATGAATCTGTAGGCATTCCATCAGATACAACAAATTCTGAGTGGCCGGAAATGGTTGCTTGTGCAAAACCTGTTATTGAGCAGAGTACAGCTCGTTTCACATGGGCAGCTGGAGTTGAGACAAACGTTGATATGACTCCTGTAATCAAAGAAAACTTCATCAAACTGATGGCTGGTTCTTTAACAGCTGATGAGTTTGTTGCAGCAATGCAGGAAGCAGCAAAATAAAATATAAGCATAAAGTGCAGATGGTGGCATCGTTTATACGCTGCCGCCATCTTTTTCGTACAGGATAAATATGAAAAGGAGGGGATTACCTTGAAAAAAAATAAAACGATGATAATTGCATTTCTGACTCCGGCAGTTATTTTATTCCTTGGTATCTTTTTATATCCCATTATCCGTACCGTTATCATGAGTTTCTTTACCATTGAAGGCGTTACGGATCCCATGAGCAAATGGACTTTCTCAGGAATTGATAATTACGTGAAGCTTTTTAACACCAGTCTTTTCCGGACATCTTTTTATAATCTTTTCCGTATCTGGCTGATCGGTGGACTGATTGTAATGACACTGTCGCTTTTATTTGCAGCAATCCTTACCAGCGGAATTCGATTCAAAAAATTCTTCCGTGCAGTTATTTATATGCCGAATATTGTCAGTGCAGTAGCTCTTGCTACCATGTGGCTTCAGTATGTATACAGCCCAAGATTCGGACTTCTGAAAAACTTCTTTGAAGCCCTTCATCTGGACGAGCTGGCAAAAATACAGTGGCTTGATAATGACCATAAATTTATGGCGCTTCTGATCGCATACTGTTTTGGTATGGTTGGCTATCATATGCTGATCTGGACAAGCGGTATTGAGAGAATCAGTCCTGAATTTTATGAGGCCGCAACCATAGATGGAGCAAATAAAGTACAGCAGTTCCGCTATATGACGCTGCCTCTCTTAAAAGGTGTGTTTAAAACAAACCTCACTATGTGGACAGTAAGCTCCGTTGGATTCTTTGTATGGTCGCAGCTGTTTTCAACGGTTACGGCAGATACGCAGACGATTACTCCGTATGTATATATGTATATGCAGATCTTCGGTGGCGGAAATACAGTTACAGAACGAAATTCCGGTCTGGGAGCAGCGATTGGTGTTGTATTAAGCGTCTGTGTTGTGCTAGTATTTACTGTATGCAACAAGGTACTCAAAGACGACGATCTGGAATTCTAGGAGGTGAAAGTCATGGCAAAAGAAAAAGAACCACGCAAACCGTTTAATCTGAAAAAAGAGATAAAACTTCTTCCAGGTTATATTATTTTGATTCTATGGGTAATCTTTACCATTGCACTTCTTGGCTGGGTATTTGGTGCAAGTTTTTCCACCACAGCAGAGATTTTTCAGGGAAAGGCTCTGAAATTTGAGTCAGGACTTCATTTTGAGAATTATGCAAAGGCATGGAATGGAGCTGGTGTTGCAGGATTTTTTGCAAACTCTCTTTTATATTCCATAGTATCCTGTGTTATTTTAATTCTTGTATGTGCGCCGGCAGCGTATGTACTTTCAAGATTTGATTTTATTGCAAATAAATTTATCCAGACAAGTTTTGTATCTGCGATGGGTGTTCCTGCAATTATGGTTGTACTTCCTTTGTTCAGCTTTATCTCCGGAATGGGGATTTTAAATATTCTTCCGGCAGCAAGAACAACGCTGATTATTTTGTATGTAGGTATCAATGTGCCATATACAACGATTTTCCTGCTTACATTTTTCAGTAATATTTCAAAGACGTATGAAGAAGCGGCTGCTATTGACGGATGTCCTCCAATGAGAACATTCTGGAAAATCATGTTTCCGATGGCACAGTCAGGTATTGTAACAGTAACAATCTTCAACTTCATCAATATCTGGAATGAATATTTTCTGTCTCTGATTTTTGCAAATTCCGACAAGCTGAAACCAGTTGCACCGGGACTTTACGGAATGATTAACTCCATGAAATATACAGGTGACTGGGCTGGAATGTTTGCAGCGGTTATTATCGTATTCCTGCCGACCTTTATTCTTTATATCTTCCTGTCTGAGAAGATTATTGGTGGAGTTACAGGTGGTATCAAAGGGTAAGTAACGGTTTCAACTGTGTACAGAGATTCAAACAGAAGGGAGTAATATTATTATGAAGAAACCAGTATTAGTAGTTATGGCAGCAGGTATGGGAAGCCGCTATGGCGGATTAAAACAGATTGACCCTGTTGACAAAGAAGGACACATCATTATGGATTTTTCCATTTATGATGCAGTGAGAGCAGGCTTCAAAAAAGTAGTATTTATTATCAAAAAAGAAAATGAGGCAAGTTTTAAAGCTGCCATTGGCGACAGAATGAGCAAAATCGTTGAAGTTGCCTATGTTTTCCAGGATTTGAATAATCTTCCGGAAGGATACAGCGTTCCGGAAGGACGTGTAAAACCCTGGGGAACCGGTCATGCGATTTTAAGCTGTCTGGACGAGGTGGACGGACCATTTGCTGTTATTAATGCAGATGATTATTATGGAAGCCATGCTTTCCAGATGGCATATGATTTCCTTTCTCAAAATGAAGACGGAGATACATACAGTTACATGATGGTTGGTTATAAGCTGGAGAATACACTTACAGATAACGGTCATGTGGCAAGAGGTGTCTGTGTGACAGATGAAGAAGGTCATCTCATTAAAATTAATGAGCGTACTCATATTGAGAAGAGAGAAGGCGGAGCAGCCTATACAGAAGATGATGGAAAAACATGGGTGGAAATTCCGGAAGGAAGTACAGTGTCCATGAATATGTGGGGATTTTCTGCAAGCATTCTGAAAGAATTAAAAGACAGATTTGCAAAATTCCTGGATGAGAATCTTGAAGGCAATCCGCTGAAATGTGAATATTTCCTGCCATTTGTTGTAGATGAGCTTTTAACTGAGAAAAAAGCAACAGTAAAAGTACTGAAGTCTATGGATAAGTGGTACGGCGTTACTTATAAAGAAGACAAGCCGGTTGTAGTTGCGGCAATCCAGAAACTGAAAGACGAGGGTCTGTATCCTCAGAAACTTTGGGAGGAAGCATAAGTGGAAAACAGAGAAATCATGGAAGTCATTAATAAATTTGACTTTCCTGGAATTTTAAAAGAATGTATTCCTTATGGCAGCGGACATATTAATGATACATTCCGTCTTACTTTTGATGTAGATGGTGTGGACAAAAGATATATTCTTCAGAGAATGAATAAAAGTATTTTTACAAAGCCGGAAGAATTGATGGAAAACGTAAGCAATGTAACCTCATGGCTTAAGAAAAAAATCCTGGAAAACGGCGGAGATGTGGAGAGAGAAACATTAAATCTTGTCAATGATACAGAAGGTTCTCCGTATTATAAGGATTCAATGGGAGAATACTGGAGGGTATATCTTTTTATTGAAAACGCAACATCTTACGATCAGGTGGAAACAGAGGAAGATTTTTATCAGAGTGCAGTAGCTTTCGGACATTTCCAGGGGCTTCTTGCAGATTATCCGGCAGAAACTCTTCATGAAACAATTAAAGATTTCCATAACACAGTAGACAGATTTGCAAAATTCAAAAAAGCTGTGGAAGAAGACGCCTGTGGCAGAGCAGAGAGCGTACAGGAAGAAATCCGTTTTGTAATGGAAAGAGAAAATCTTGCCCATACTTTATGTGACCTTCAGGCAGAGGGAAAACTTCCTCTCCGTGTTACCCACAATGATACGAAGCTTAATAACATTATGATAGACGATGAGACGGGAAAGGCAATCTGTGTAATCGACCTGGATACAGTTATGCCTGGGCTTTCTGTGAACGATTTTGGTGATTCCATTCGTTTCGGTGCGAGTACAGGTGCAGAGGACGAGCAGGATTTATCAAAAATCTCCTGTGATCTTCATCTCTACGAAGTATATGTAAAAGGCTTTATCGAGGGTTGTGGAGGCGCTCTTACAGACCTTGAGCTGGATATGCTTCCGATGGGCGCGATTCTTATGACATTTGAATGTGGAATGCGTTTTCTTACTGATTATCTGGAGGGAGATCACTATTTTAAGATTCACAGAGAAGGTCATAATCTTGATCGATGCAGAACGCAGTTCAAGCTTGTGAAAGATATGGAAGAGAAGCTTTCCCAGATGAAAGCTATTGTGGAAAAATATAAATAGTGGTAAGATAAAAACGTAGGAAATAAAACATAAACTAGGAGGAGAAAGTTATGGCAATTTTAGTGACAGGCGGTGCAGGCTACATTGGCTCTCATACAGTGGTAGAATTGCAGAACGCAGGTTATGATGTAGTGGTTCTTGACAATTTAAGCAACTCCAGTGAAAAATCTCTGGAGAGAGTAGAAAAGCTTACAGGAAAACCGGTAAAATTCTACAAAGCCGACATTCTTGACCGTGATGCTTTAAATGAAATTTTCGATAAGGAAGACATTGATTCCTGTATTCATTTCGCTGGCTTAAAAGCAGTTGGAGAATCTGTGGCAAAACCGTGGGAATATTATGAAAACAATATTGCAGGTACTTTAACTCTTGTAGATGTTATGAGAAAACATAATGTAAAAAATATTATTTTCTCTTCTTCTGCAACTGTATACGGTGATCCTGCGATCATTCCGATTACAGAAGAGTGTCCGAAGGGGCAGTGTACAAATCCATATGGCTGGACAAAATCCATGCTGGAGCAGATTCTTACAGATATTCAGAAGGCAGATCCGGAGTGGAATGTAGTTCTCCTTCGTTACTTTAATCCTATTGGCGCGCATAAGAGTGGTACAATCGGTGAAAATCCAAATGGTATTCCGAATAACCTGATGCCATATGTAACACAGGTGGCAGTAGGAAAACTGAAAGAGCTTGGCGTATTCGGAAACGATTATGACACACCGGACGGAACAGGCGTAAGAGATTATATTCATGTAGTAGACCTTGCAAAAGGCCATGTAAAAGCTCTGAAGAAAATTGAGGACAACTCCGGATTAAGCATTTACAACCTGGGAACAGGAAAAGGATACAGCGTTCTTGATATTGTAAAGAATTTTGAGGCAGCTACAGGAGTAAAAGTTCCATATGTGATTAAAGAGCGCCGTCCTGGCGACATTGCTACCTGCTATTCTGACGCTTCCAAAGCAGAGCGTGAGCTTGGCTGGAAGGCAGAAAATGATATTCGTGAAATGTGCGAAGATTCCTGGAGATGGCAGTCCAACAATCCAAATGGATATGATGACTAAAAATTAAAGAGTAAATAATAAAACCGGAAAATGGGATTCGTCATTTTCCGGTTTTTTGCTATGTGAATTTACAGAATAAAATCACATATATTTTTTCTCTTTTTCAAATTTCGGTTCGCAGGTCAGTTCAATTCCCAGCTTTCGGAAGGACTGAATATCTACGTCAGAAACCATGACAGAAGTGTGTGCTTGACAGCCTTTTAAGTTGGTGATCTGCTCCAGGGCAAGACGGGCTTCTGGATTGTTTGCTGCACTGATGGAAAGGGCAATCAATGTTTCATCAGAGTGGAGACGTGGATTTTTACTTCCCAGATATTGTGTTTTCAGCTCCTGAATCGGGCGAAGGGCATCTGGAGAAATTACATGATGTTTGTGGTCGATGCCTGCCAGTTCTTTCAGGGCATTTAAAAGAAGAGCAGATGACGCACCGAGAAGCTCTGAGGTTTTTCCGTGCACGATTTTTCCGTCAGGAAGCTCAAGGGCAGCTGCAGGAGCGCCTGTTTTTTCTTCCATTTCAAGAGCGGCAGGAACTACTTTTCTGTCTTCCAGAGAAGCATGTGCCTGTTTTAAGAGAAGTTCGATTTTAAACACTTCTTCTTCTTTTCCGTTTCCGGAAGCAAGAGCGTTCATACTCTTATAATAACGGCGGATGATTTCCTGTCTGGAAGCTTCCTTGCAGGCTTCGTCATCAATAATACAGTTGCCTGCCATATTTACGCCCATATCTGTAGGAGATTTGTACGGGCATTCTCCAATGATTTTTTCAAACATTGCCTGAAGAACAGGGAAGATTTCCACATCACGGTTATAATTTACAGTTGTTTCTCCGTATGCTTCCAGATGGAAGGGGTCGATCATATTCACGTCGTTTAAGTCAGCTGTAGCTGCTTCATAGGCAAGGTTTACAGGATGTTTTAAAGGAATATTCCAGATAGGGAAGGTTTCAAATTTTGCGTATCCTGCAGAGATTCCTCTCTTATAATCGTGGTAAAGCTGAGAAAGGCAGGTAGCCATTTTTCCGCTTCCCGGTCCCGGAGCTGTAATAACAACCAGAGGACGGCTTGTTTCTATATATTCATTTTTTCCGTAACCATCATCACTTACAATAAAGGAAGTGTTGCTTGGGTAGCCAGGAATCGTATAATGTGTGTAAACACGGATTCCAAGCTTTTCCAGATGCTTTCGGAAGGTGTCGGCGCCCTCCTGACCGGAATACTGGGTAATACATACGCTTCCAACATAAAGTCCCCGGGCTGTAAATTCATCAATGAGGCGGAGAACGTCAACATCGTAGGTAATGCCAAGGTCTCCGCGAACTTTATTTTTGTCAATGTCGTCTGCGCTGATCACAATCACAATTTCCGCCTGATCGGAAAGCTGCATCAGCATACGGAGTTTGCTGTCCGGTTCAAAGCCAGGAAGAACTCTGGAGGCATGGTAATCGTCAAAAAGCTTTCCGCCGAATTCCAGGTAAAGTTTGTTGCCAAACTGGCTGATACGTTCCCGGATATGTTCGGACTGCATTTTCAGGTATTTTGCGTTGTCAAATCCAATCTTCATTTGTTTTTCCTTTCTTTTCTTATATAAAATATACAGTAACACATGTCAGTTCAAAAATACTCTTTCTAGTATACTACAAAACCTGAAATTTGTGTGAATTTTTTTTGAAAATATTCGGAAACAGGGGGAAACTGTGATTTCCTTGTTGATTTATATAGGATTTCTCCTTATAATAAGAAAGGACAACAAGAGGAGGAATGAAATGGACAATAACAGAGATAATAACCGGGATCCAAACCGCCCGGAACAGGGACCCGGAAAGCAGGGACCAAATAAAAATCACCAGTCTATACTGGCGTTTTTAATATGTCTGATAGTGACTCTTGTGTGCTTCAGTCTGTTTACAAATATGCTGAAGGACGGCTCAAGCGAGATCACATACGACAAATTTATTGAAATGGTCGAAAAAGACCAGGTAAAAGAAGTTACGCTGGAGGTTGGCTCTGAAATCGTCACGATTGTTCCGAAAAATCAGAAAAACGCATTTCAGGAACGGACGTATTATACCAATCAGATGGAAGATGAGACAGCGCTTACAAAACGTCTGGAAGGAACGGATATTATTTTTAAATCTGAGCCACCGGATGCTCTGGGAGGATTCCTTGCAACAATGCTGAGTGTGCTTCTTCCAACAATCCTTCTTTTCGGAATGCTTACCTTCTTTATGCGCCGGATGAATAAAGGCGGCGGAATGATGGGCGGCGTCGGAAAGAGTCGTGCCAAGGCTTATATTCAGAAAGAGACAGGCATTACTTTTAAAGATGTTGCAGGACAGGACGAGGCAAAAGAGTCTCTTCAGGAAGTTGTGGATTTCCTTCATAATCCTGGAAAATACACAACCATTGGCGCAAAACTTCCAAAAGGAGCGCTTCTTGTAGGACCTCCGGGAACAGGAAAAACCCTTCTTGCCAAGGCTGTGGCAGGAGAGGCGCAAGTGCCGTTTTTCTCTCTTTCCGGTTCTGAATTTGTGGAGATGTTTGTAGGTGTAGGTGCATCGCGTGTCCGAGATCTTTTTGAGGAAGCGAAGAAGAACGCACCGTGTATCGTTTTTATTGATGAGATTGACGCGATTGGAAAGAGCCGTGATTCCAGATATGGCGGAGGCAATGATGAGAGGGAGCAGACCTTAAACCAGCTTCTTGCAGAGATGGACGGATTTGACACTTCAAAAGGTCTTCTGATCCTTGCGGCAACAAATCGTCCGGAAGTGCTTGACCCTGCGCTTCTCCGTCCGGGGCGTTTTGACAGACGTGTAATTGTGGACCGCCCTGACTTAAAGGGACGTATTGATATTTTAAAGGTACACGCAAAAGATGTGCTTCTTGACGATACGGTGGATTTTGAAGCAGTTGCTCTTGCAACATCAGGAGCTGTTGGTTCTGATCTGGCAAATATGATTAACGAGGCTGCAATTCTTGCAGTAAAGAACGGAAGAAAAGCTGTTTCTCAGAAAGACCTTCTGGAATCTGTGGAAGTGGTGCTTGTGGGAAAAGAAAAGAAGGACCGCATTTTAAGTACACAGGAGAGAAAGATTGTCTCTTACCACGAGGTTGGACATGCGCTTGTAAGCGCTTTACAGAAAGATGCAGAGCCTGTGCAGAAAATTACCATTGTGCCCCGTACAATGGGCGCGTTAGGCTACGTTATGCAGGTTCCTGAAGAAGAGAAATATCTTAATACCCAGAAAGAACTGGAAGCAATGCTTGTGGGCTACCTGGGAGGAAGAGCAGCGGAGGAGCTTGTGTTTGATACTGTGACAACAGGCGCTTCAAACGATATTGAGCAGGCAACAAAAGTGGCGCGCGCCATGATTACCCAGTACGGAATGTCTGAGCGTTTTGGACTTATGGGACTTGCCACTCAGGAAGATCAGTATTTAAGTGGTCGTGCAGTATTAAACTGCGGAGACGATACAGCAACCGAGGTAGACCATGAGGTAATGGCGCTTCTTCATCACTCTTACGAGGAGGCGAAACGCCTGATCGGAGGACACAGAGAGGCGCTTGATAAGATTGCAGATTATCTGATCCGTAAGGAAACCATTACAGGAAAAGAATTTATGAAGATTTTCCGTGCAGTGGAAAAAGGGCTGGAAATTCCAGAAAATCTTGATGATCTGGATATTTCAGAACCTGAGAAAAAAGAAGAACCGGTTCCAGAGACAAAAGAGCCGGAAGAAATACTCCCTGTGGAAGAACAGCCGGAGGAATAAAATGAGAATCACAGAGAACCGGGAAATTTCCCGGTTTTCTTTATATCACACGATAACAGAACGGAGGCGATTTTCATATGTTTCAGATAGAGGAAGAACTGAAAAAGCTTCCGGCAAAGCCGGGAGTCTATATTATGCACGATGAAAAAGACGACATCATTTATATTGGAAAAGCAGTCAGTCTGAAGAACAGAGTGCGCCAGTATTTTCAGAGCAGCCGCAACAAAGGGGCAAAAATTGAGCAGATGGTAACGCATATTGCCCGATTTGAGTATATTATCACAGATTCCGAGCTGGAAGCGCTTGTTCTGGAGTGCAATCTGATAAAAGAGCACAGACCAAAATACAATACCATGCTGAAAGACGACAAGAGCTATCCTTTTATAAAAGTAACAGTAAATGAGGAATTTCCAAGAGTGCTGTTTGCCAGAAGAATGAAGAAGGATAAGTGTAAATATTTTGGACCGTACACAAGCGCAGGAGCAGTAAAAGATGTGATCGAGCTTGTGAGAAAGCTTTATATGGTGCGTTCCTGTAATCGTGTGCTTCCCAGAGATTGTAAAAAGGACAGACCTTGTCTTTACTATCACATGAACCAGTGTACCGCACCCTGTCAGGGAAATGTGACAAAGGAGGAATACCGGAAAAATATAGAGCAGGTTCTCCGGTTTTTAAACGGGAATTTTCAGGATACGATTGCAGATTTAACAGAGAAAATGCAGAAAGCCTCAGAGGAAATGCGATTTGAGGACGCAATGGGATACCGGGATCTGATACGGAGCATACAGAAAATCGGAGAGCGTCAGAAGATTACTTCTTATGGAGAAGAAAATAAAGACGTTATAGCAGCTTCTATGGACGACAGCGAGGATTTCAGAGAGCAGGACGCCGTAGTGCAGGTGTTTTTTATCCGGGGAGGAAAGCTTATTGGAAGGGAGCATTTCTTTCTGCGGGTTGCAAGAGGAGATACAAGAGCTCAGGTTCTTTCAAGCTTTATGAAACAGTTTTATGCAGGAACGCCTTTTATACCCGGTGAGATCGTGCTTCAGAGAGAAATAGAGGACAGAGAGCTGATAGAAGAGTGGCTGACTGCCAGAAGAGGGCAGAAGGTACATATCCATGTTCCGAAAAAAGGTACAAAAGAAAAGCTGGTGGAATTGGCAGAGGAAAATGCGAGAATGGTTCTGGAAAAAGACAGGGAGCGCATCAAACGGGAAGAAGGAAGGACGATTGGAGCAGTAAAAGAAATCGAAGACTGGCTCGGACTTTCCGGCCTTTCCCGTATGGAAGCCTTTGATATTTCCAATATCAGTGGCTTTGAGTCAGTTGGTTCGATGGTGGTGTACGAAAAGGGAAAACCGAAAAAAAGCGATTACAGGAAATTTAAGATTAAGTGGGTGCAGGGGGCAAACGATTATGCAAGCATGGAGGAAGTGCTTACAAGACGGTTTACTCACGAAAGCACAGGGGAATTTGACAGTTTTTCCAGACTGCCGGATCTGATTTTAATAGACGGTGGAAGAGGTCAGGTAAATATTGCGCTGAAAGTCCTGGATAAGCTTGGAATTTCTCTTCCGGTGTGTGGAATGGTAAAGGATGACCATCACAGAACAAGAGGATTGTATTATAATAATGTAGAAATTCCCATTGACACTTCAAGCGAGGGGTTCCGGCTTATTACCAGAATCCAGGACGAAGCGCATCGCTTTGCCATTGAATATCATCGTTCTCTTCGAAGTAAGGGCCAGGTACATTCTGTTCTTGACGATATTCCGGGAATCGGAGAGACAAGGAGAAAGGCGCTGATGCGGAAATTCAAAGCTCTGGAAAATATCCGCGACGCTTCTTTTGAGGAGCTTCTCCACACAGAGAGTATGAATGCGGCAAGTGCGGAAAAGGTCTGGCAATTTTTTCATGGAAATGAGGAAATGGAAAAGGGAAAGCGTTGAAGTGCAAAGGGATTCATGGTACAATATTGACATATCAGAAGAGAAACGAGGAGACGACATATGAAGGGTGTGCAGTTGACAAAGATGGTTCAGGAGATGGAGCTTACAAATTTAACACCGGAACTTGACCTGTCTGAAATTTTTATTAAAACAGCGGAAATTAACCGTCCGGCTCTGCAGCTTACCGGGTATCTGGAGCATTTTGCAAATGAGAGAGTACAGATCATCGGATATGTGGAATTTACGTATCTGATGCAGTTAAGCGATGCAGAACGTCTTTTTAAATATGAGCGGTTTATTTCCAGCAAAATTCCCTGTGTAATCTTCAGTACCATGACAAGACCTTCACAGGATATGATTGATCTTTCTATAAAATATAAGGTTCCGATTTTTGTTACAGACAGGACAACCTCAAGCTTTATGGCTGAGATTATCCGCTGGCTTGGCGTACAGCTTGCGCCTTGTATTTCCATTCATGGCGTTCTTGTAGACGTATATGGAGAAGGTGTTCTGATCACAGGAGAGAGCGGAATCGGAAAAAGCGAGGCGGCTCTGGAACTGATCAAAAGAGGACACCGTCTTGTAAGTGACGATGTGGTAGAGCTTCGAAAAGTAAGCGATGTGACGCTTGTAGGTTCTGCGCCTGACATTACAAGACATTTTATTGAGCTGCGCGGTATTGGTATCATTGATGTAAAAACCTTGTTCGGTGTGGAAAGTGTAAAGGATACCCAGTCTGTAGATCTTGTGATTAAGCTGGAAGAGTGGGATAAGGACAAGGAATATGACCGTCTTGGACTTCAGGAGGAGTATACAGAGTATCTTGGAAACAAGATTGTCTGCCATTCCCTGCCTATCCGTCCGGGACGTAATCTTGCCGTTATTGTAGAATCTGCCGCTGTCAACCACAGACAGAAGAAGATGGGTTATAATGCAGCGGAGGAACTGTATAAGCGTGTGCAGGCAAATATTGCGAAAAAACGCGGAAATTAATTTCGATAATAAAACGACAAAAGAAAGGGAAAAAATCATGGGTTTATATTGCTTTGGTATTGACGTAGGGGGAACAACTGTAAAATGCGGACTTTTTAAAACAGACGGAACATTGGTGGAAAAATGGGAAATTCCTACAAGAACAGAAAACAATGGTTCTGAAATTGTTCCGGATGTTGCAAAGACAATAGAGGCAAAGCTGGCAGAAAAAAATATTTCCAAAGAAGAGGTAGACGGAATTGGAATCGGCGTTCCAGGTCCGGTAAATGCAGAGGGAGACGTAATTGCCGCTGTCAATCTTTTCTGGGGATACAAAAAACTTTCCAAAGAGCTGAATGAACTGACAGGTCTTACTGTAAAAGTGGGAAATGATGCCAATGTAGCTGCTCTCGGAGAAGCATGGAAAGGAGCGGCAGCAGGAGCCAAAAACGTGATTCTTGTCACACTTGGAACAGGTGTGGGCGGCGGAATCATTGTAGATGGAAAAATTGTTGCCGGTCATCATGGAGCAGGCGGAGAAATCGGTCATGCAAGCGTAATGCACGATGAGACAGAAACATGTAACTGTGGAAATAAAGGCTGCCTGGAGCAGTATACATCTGCAACAGGAATTGTTCGTCTTGCAAAACAGGAGCTTGCTTCTTCTGAAGAGCCGAGCGTATTAAGAGAGACAGAGTTATCCGCAAAAGCGGTTCTGGACGGATATAAAGATGGAGACGCTCTTTCTGTTCGCGTGATGGATAAGGTGGGAGATATTCTGGGAGGCGCGCTCGCTATTTTCACTGCAGTGGTAGACCCGGAGACCATTGTTATCGGAGGTGGCGTTTCCAAGGCAGGACAGCCTCTTGTGGACTGCATTGCTTCTCATTACAAAAAATACGCGTTTTCTGCCTGCAGAGAAACTCCAATCGTCATTGCAAATCTTGGCAATGATGCAGGAATTTACGGCGCAGCTAAAATGGTACTTTAACAGCATAAAAAAATACAGCCGCAAAATTGTGGCTGTATTTTTTATACATAAAATTAATCGTAATAAATGATGTCATCATCATCGTCGCCCTGATTTTCGCCAGAGTCTCCATCATCGCCGCCCTGATTCTCACCAGAACTATCGTCACCGCCCTGATTCTCGCCGGAACCGTCGTCGCCGCCCTGATTTTCGCCGGAGCCATCATCGCCTCCGCCTTGATTCTCTCCATTTTCGTTACCGGAGTTTTCGCCATTGCCGTCCGGATTTTCCGGGGCAGGCAGTTCGCCTTCCGGTGTTGGGGTTACTTCATATTCGATGAATTCATCTTCTTCCGGCATTTCATAGAAGTGCTGGTCACAGTATTCTGTGGGAAGAGTTCCTACGTCAAAGTATTCTGTAATAACAGGACAGCCTGCTCTTGGAAGAAGTCCTGTTTCTTCGCAGACGCTTGTGTTTTCCACACTTGCGGGCTGTTCAAATTCTTTGTATTCCAGTCCTTCGTGGATACGGCTCATAACCTTGCGCCATAAGTTTTTGTGGAAATTCCTTGCGTCTTCCGGAAGCTTTTCGTTGTTGTCAAAGCCGGACCATACGGCACAGGTGTAATATGGTGTGTATCCTACAAACCAGAGGTCATTGTAATCGTCAGTTGTACCTGTCTTACCTGCAACCGGCATATTGTCAAGCTGGCAGGCTGTACCAGTACCGTTCTGAACAACGTCTTCCATAGCGTTTGTGAGCAGCCATGCAGTGCTTTCTTTAATAACAGAACGCTCTGCGGAAGTGTTGTCAATGAGTACGTTTCCATTGTGGTCAAGAATCTGTGTGTAGTAAATTGGTTTAATATAATTTCCTTTGTTTGCAATGGAAGCGTAAGCTGCACAAAGTTCTACGTTTGTGACACCGCTTGTAATACCGCCCAGAGCAGTAGAAAGATTGGCGTCTGTATAGACATTTCCGTTTTCGTCTGTCTCTCCGTGGGCAAGTGTTGTAAATCCGAAGTTATCAAGATATTTCAGTCCGAGCTCCGGAGTAACGTCTTCCAGACACTGAACTGCCACTGTGTTGATAGAGCTTCTGATTGCCTGACGGATAGTCATCCAGCTGTCGCTGTATGTTCTTGAGTAGTTATTTACAGGAGAGCCGTCAGGATAAAAGATTTCTTTATCTTCATACGTTGTTGCAAGGGACATTCCCATTTCATTTAATGCCGGAGCATATGTGGAAACGATCTTGAAGGTAGAACCGGGCTGACGTGTTGTGTCTGTTGCACGGTTCAGGGTAAGGCTTGCTGTTTTCTCACCACGGCCTCCGATAATCGCTTTCACGTATCCGGTGTGCTGGTCAATGACACTCATGGAAGACTGTGGCTGCGGCGCAAAGCTTACACGCTCTGCAACAACTTTGCTTCCGTCAGCAAGAATACTTTCTTTATAACGGTCCACATAAGTCTGTCCCTCTTCTTTGGAGCTAAATAAAAGGTCAAATTCCGGATCCTCATTCTGGAAAAACAGTTTCAGCATTTCCTTACTGTAATTGACTTCATTTCCTTCCGGATCAGTTACAGTCAGCGCGTAATCAAGGGCAAACTGTGTGTTTGCCGGATAGTTTTCCGGATTTGCATATTCTTCGTCAAGAATCTTCTGAATATTCGGATCCTGTGTTGTCATAATTTTAAGGCCGCCGCTGTACAGAAGGTTACGCGCCTGTGTTTTTGTGTATCCCTTAATGTTCATAAGGTCATTGATGATCTGGTCCGTAAGCTCATCTTCAAAGTAAGTATATACTTTGTTTCGGCTGTCGGAGGTTTCTGCCTGAGCTGCCTGAATACGGGAGTAAACATCATCGTTTAATGCCTCTTCATATTCAGCCTGGTCAATATATCCCTGCTCCAGCATATGCTGAAGAACTTCTTTTTTTCGTTTTGCATTATCCTTGGGATTCTCAATAGGATTAAATTTACTTGGGTTCTGTGTGATTCCTGCAAGGGTTGCACACTCGGAAAGGTTCAGATCCCATACGTCCTTATTAAAATACTGACGGGCTGCTGCCTGTACGCCGTAAGCGCCTGCGCCCAGGTTGATGGTATTTAAGTAATTCTCAAGGATTACATTTTTGTCGCCTATTTTTTCTTCTACCTGAATGGCAAGATACTGTTCCTGGAATTTTCGGGTAAATTTTTCAATCCAGGTGGATTCGTTTGTCCAGTTTGTAAAAACATTATTTTTCAGAAGCTGCTGTGTGATGGTACTGGCTCCCTCGGAAATATTTCCTGATGTAAGTGCTTTTACACCGGCACGAAGAATACCTCTGACGTCAATTCCGTTATGCTCATAAAATCGTTCGTCCTCTATTGCGACAACTGCATGCTGCAGATCTTCAGGAATCTGGTCGATGGATACCGGAAGACGGTTCGAGTCAGGAGCTGCCAGTTTTCGAATCTGATTGCCGTGGTCATCGTAAAGAAAGGATGCGTAGCCCAGCGGCATGATGTCTATGTCATCTACATCTGGCGCATTGTCGATGACTCCTTTAAAAGAGCCGATGCCAAGACACGCCCCCATTATACATACGGCAATGAGAGAGATGAACAGCACCCGGATAAAAGAAACGTGCGCTCTTTTTCCCATCATTGAGGTACGGGAGATCAGAGAATTCCGCTTCTTCGAGGTGGCTTTTTTTCCGTAATTCATGATATTCCTCCTTTATAATCCGTTTTATTATACCAAATTCGCATACGTAAATAAACCCTTAAATAAAAAGTTCGTATAAAAAGTTTATAAATCTTATCATAAACAAAAAACGAAAGAAAATGTAAGAAATACAGGGAAGGGTGGCAGTTTTGGAAAATTCGTGATAGACTTAAAAAGAAATCAGGGAAAATTGGGAGGAAGAGAATGCTTTTACAGTATAAGACCGTTTATCAGGGCGGAGAAGGTGAAATTACAGAAAAAAAATCAAGATTTATCGCAACGGTGCGCCCTGTAAAGACAGAGGAGGAAGCGCTTGCGTTTCTGGAAGAAATGAAGAAAAAATACTGGGACGCAAGACATAACTGCTATGTGTATTCTGTTGGCAAAAACAGAGAGTATACAAGATGCAGCGATGATGGAGAACCATCGGGAACAGCAGGCCGCCCCATGCTTGATGTAATTCTGGGAGAAGATATATACGATGTGGCAGTTGTGGTAACAAGATATTTCGGAGGAGTGCTTCTGGGAACAGGAGGGCTTGTGCGCGCCTATTCAAAGGCAGTGCAGGAGGGGCTTAGAAACAGCATGGTCATAGAAAAGAAATACGGATATTCCCTTTCTGTTACAACGGATTACACAGGAATCGGGAAACTTCAGTATATTGCAGGGGAAAGAGGACTTCCTGTTCTGGATTCTGAATACACAGACAAGGTAGTGCTTCATCTTATGGTTCCCTCCGAGGAGAGAGAAGCTGTGGAAAAGGAAATTACAGAAGGGCTGAACGGCAGGGTGAAAATACAGAAAGAAAAAGAACTTTACTTCGCCTCAATAGAAGGAGAAGTAAAGCTCTTTGAAAGCTGAAATTACATTTTTTCCGGTTCTGGGTAAGCAACGCCAAATGTATCTACAGTCATGGATTTGATTTTCTGCTCGTCAAGAGGACGGTCGCTGTAATCAGTGTCCTCCTCTGCGATGCGGTTTACAACATCCATGCCCTCTGTGATCTTACCGAAGGCAGCGTAAGCGCCGTCAAGATGCGGAGATGTTTTGTGCATAATGAAGAACTGGCTTCCTGCAGAGTCCGGGTGCATGGCTCTTGCCATAGAAAGAACGCCCTCTGTGTGTTTTAAATCATTTGCAAAGCCGTTCTGTGAAAATTCGCCTTTGATGGTATATCCGGGACCGCCCATTCCAGTTCCGTTGGGGCAGCCGCCCTGAATCATAAATCCCTGGATGACACGGTGGAAAATAAGACCGTCATAAAAGCCCTTATTTACAAGGCTGATAAAGTTATTTACTGTATTCGGGGCGATTTCAGGATATAATTCTGCTTTCATGACATCGCCGTTTTCCATAGTGATAGTAAGAATTGGATTTGCCATAGTATTCATTCTCCTTTTTAAAAAGTATTGTATTTCCCTGTTCGCTCTATTATAATATGCAGAGAACAATTCTGCAAGAAAAAGGTGAAAACATGGTTATAGAGACAAGAAGCCCGGAGGAAACCTTCGCTCTGGGGAAAAGAATAGGAGAAATGGCGCGCCCGGGAGATATTTATACGCTTACAGGAGACCTGGGCGTGGGAAAAACAGTATTTACACAGGGAGTTGCCGCAGGACTTGGGATTACGGAGCCTGTCAGCAGTCCTACATTTACGATTATCCAGGAGTACGACAGCGGACGTCTTCCGTTTTATCATTTTGATGTGTATCGGATTGGCGATATAGAGGAAATGGACGAAATCGGATATGACGATTATTTTTTCGGACAGGGGATCTGTCTCATTGAATGGGCAAATCTTATAGAAGAGATCCTTCCGGAAAACCGCAGGGAAATTGTGATCGAAAAGGATTTGGAAAAAGGCTTTGATTACAGAAGAATTACTATAACAGGAGGTAAAGATGAAGATTTTAGGAATTGACAGTTCAGGGATTGTAGCTTCTGTTGCAGTGACAGAGGGAGAGACTCTCCTTGCAGAGTATACCGTAAATTATAAAAAGACGCATTCACAGACCCTTCTTCCAATGCTGGACGAGGTGGCAAAAATGACGGAGCTTGACCTGGATACCATCGATGCTATTGCAGTGGCAGCAGGACCCGGTTCTTTTACAGGGCTTCGAATCGGTTCTGCAACGGCAAAGGGACTTGGTCTTGCCCTTAAAAAACCGCTGATCCCGGTTCCCACAGCCGATGCTCTCGCTTATAATCTTTATGATGTAAAGGGACTGATATGCCCGATTATGGACGCGAGAAGAAATCAGGTATACACAGGAATTTACCGTTTTGAAGATCATAAGCTTTCTGTTGTAAAAGAACAGTTTGCAGCAGGGATCCTTGAACTTCTGGAGGAATTAAACAGCCTTGGCGAGGAAGTGACTTTCCTGGGAGACGGCGTTCCTGTATTTTGCGAGAGAATCAAAGAGAATTTAAAAGTGCCGTACTCTTTTGCGCCTGCACACGTAAACAGACAGAGAGCAGCCGCAGTGGCTGCTCTTGGAGAAGTTTATTATAAAGAGGGAAAAGCGCAGAGCGCAATGGAACACACTCCGGATTATCTTCGCGTTTCCCAGGCAGAGAGGGAGAGAGAAGAGCGTCTCAAAAAGGAGAACGCCTTATGATTTTAAGGGAGATGCTTGTGGAGGACCTTGACCAGGTAATGGAAATTGAGCAGGATTTATTTCATGTTCCGTGGACGAAGGAAGGCTTTTTTACATTTCTTACGAAGGAAAACGCCATGTTTCTTGTTGTGGAGGAACGTGGCAGGATTCTCGGGTACTGCGGTCTTCTTATGGTTCTGGACGAGGGCGACATTACAAATGTGGCAGTCAGAAGAGACAGGCAGAGGGAGGGAATCGGTCATTTCCTCATGGACAGCCTGATCCGTCTTGCCGGGGAGCAGGGCATAACCGCCATTCACCTGGAAGTCCGGGCTGGAAATGAAACGGCTGTCCGTCTTTACGAGCGCATGGGATTTACCAGGGACGGAATCCGTAAAGGTTACTACGAAAGGCCCGTGGAGGACGCCATTCTTATGACCAGGCATGAGAAACAGGAAAACAACGCCTGAGCCTGAAAGATAGAGAAAGGCGAGACAACTTAAGATACAGCCGGAAACTTTACCGGGCGCATGGAAGGAGATGGTGATTTCATGCGCCCCTTTTTTCAGGGGAAATCCGACAAATGCCTGATTAACTGTTTCCGGCTCTAGTTTTTTGCCGTCCGCAGACACCTGGTATCCATGGGACATGGGAAGAGAGGTAGTAAAGTAACCGTCTTCTTCCATTGTGATGGTTCCGTGGAGCAGTTCCTTTCCTTTGGTGGGCAAAGAGTTAAAAGGCGTAATGTGCTGTTTCTCAAAAGCAGAAACAGGAAAGCTCCAGGCTTTTACATTTGAAATCTTATAATTTCCCGCGGAAAAAGAAAGGGTAAGCCTGGTAAGGGGCGTGTTTTGTGAAATCATATAAGTAAACTGCGTGTTGCGGTTCGGGTATGGCGCGGTGCTTCCTGAGAGACGGTTTCTTACGCCGTTTACAGTCACGTCTATGTCTTTTCGCCCGCTGTATTTTACGTCAAAAGAGAGAATCAGAACTTCGTTTTTCAGAGGAACAGGGAGTTCTTTTTTTGTCTTGAATGCTTTTTTTGAAGGACGGGCAAAAAAATCATCAGGAAGAGCATAGGGAACGGCATCGGAAGAAAAAGAGTCTTCTTCTTTTTTACTTTTTGTTTCGCGGTCTGAGATAACAGTTCCTGAGGCAAGGGCGGAAAGCGTGTGGGGGAAAGAAAGGCTTTCAAAGGTTTTTTGGGAAATCAGAGAGGTACTTCCATAGGCAAGAGGAAGAACGTGTTCATTTTCCGCAAGAACAGAGCCATTTTTTTCCTTTAACACCGTATATCCGGCAGGAAGCCTGTCCTTTGTTGTCTGAATGTAGCGCACGCCCATCAGATATTCCTGGAAAGGATTGGGATTTCCATTTATGGAAACCCGGTTTCTTGCGCTGATAGGGGTGTTTAAGGTGTCATAAAAAAAAGCGTTAAAATTGCTGTTTGACACAGAAGAATACAAAGTGCTTTTCTTCTGATTTCCGGAATATATAAAATTTGTGTTGGAAAGAGGCGATTCCAGAATATCAAAACGACTGTCTGTGCGTGGGCAGAGAGCCGTGATTTCATCTTCTGTAAAGGCTGGAAAAGATTTTTCTGCGAAACTTTCCTTTCTGGAGCCTCCAAGAAAAAGAAAAACAGGGGCAGCAAGGATCAGGCAGCTTCGCAGATATATTCGTCTGCAGGAAATTCCTTTCTTATGAAAAAAACTTCCAGAAGCAACGAATACCAGAAGAAGAAAGGCGTCAAGGAAGGTGAGCCTCGTGTTTTTAGAAGGACAGAAAACAGCCTGAACAAAAACCGGGATCATGCAGAGAAAACAGAGAGGTATACTGTGGGTAAGTTGGTTTTCCCATAATTCCATCAAAACTTTCCCAGTGAGAAATAAAAGAATAGGGAAAAAAGGAATCAGGCTTTTGGGGCGGACATAAAGAGTTCCGTTTAAAATCCAGTAAAAAATATTGAAAAACAGGAAGCAGAAAAGAGCAGTGGCAGGTTTTCGCGTTTCTTTTTTTCGCATGGAAAGAAAGAGGGCGTAAAGACAGACCAAGGTAAGCCCGCAGCCGTAAGGACTGTATAAAAGACTGTCAAGAGTGGGATTGACTGCCAGGATTTCCGGCAGGGAGCTTCCTCTTACGTCTTTTTTGTTTTCCAGAATGGCAAGTCCTGTAGGCAGAAGAAAAAACATGGCGCATAAAACAGGAAGAGCCGCGGAAAGAAAATAACGAAACCACAGAGAGCGTTTGTTTCCCTGTTTTTCCACAAAAAACATATAGTACAGGGTACAGGCTGCAAAGCAGGCGGGGAAAAAATAAAAGCTGTGGAGAACCATCAGGAAAAAAGACAGAAAAACGCCGAAATGAGGCAGAAAAAGAGGGCGGTCTCCTTCTGTCCCCAGGTTGTCCAGGCAGAGAAAAGCAAGGATTAAAAAAGGCAGATAATTTACAAACATAATTTGTCTGTGCGCCTGAAACAGACAGTTTGCACTGATATAGAGAATTCCTGCTGTAAAAGCTGCAAGATCAGAAAGATTCTTTTTTATGAGCCAGAAATAAAAAAGTCCTGCCCCAAGAAGGATTTCAAATATAGCATAGCTCTGGATAATGGTTTCTGTGGAAATGTCAGGCAGAAAATATCCAAGAAATACGTCAGGACGGAAAAATCCGTAGTAAGCCAGGGCATAAAAATTTGTGCCGCCGCCAAGCTCCGTAAAGTCGGGAAACCATTTGCCGGAGGCAAAAAACTGTTTTCTCATGGCGTCGGCAATATTGACGTGCTGGCAGTACCAGTCTGTTTTGGAGCCGAAAAGATGACCCTTTGGTACAATGAGCCATGTGAGGAGCAGGGCAGCAGATAAAATAAGAATAAGCTGCAAAAGGTTGAGTTTTGTAAATTTTTTTTCCGTATTCATTATGTATGTCTCCTTTTTCTTGTCTTACAAAAAGGATAGCCGAAAAATCTTAAAATAATCCCGGTTAAATCTTAAGAATTCTGAAGAATAAGGAAAGACCACCGGAAAATGTGGTAAAATGAGACAGCAGAGAAAAGGAGATTACAGAAATGAGCAGGATTTTAATTGTAGATGACAACGGAGAAATACGGGAAGTCATTACCATTCTTCTGGAAGGAGAAGGGTTTGAGACGGAGGAGGCTGCTTCCGGGGAGGAAGCATTAAAAAAAGTAAAAGAAGGCGGGGTTGACCTGATTCTTCTGGATGTGATGATGCCCGGGCTGAACGGATACCAGACGTGTGTGGAAATCAGGAAAACAACGAATGCGCCGATTTTATTTTTAAGCGCCAGAAGCCAGGTGGAGGATAAGACGATGGGATTTTTAAGCGGAGGGGACGATTATCTTCCAAAGCCTTTTTCTTATCAGGAACTGCTTGGACGGGTAAAGGCGCTTCTTCGCAGATACCAGGTGTATCAGGGAAAAGGAGAAAAACCGTCTGAGGAGATATTTCGGGCAGGAAGAGTGGAGCTGAATGAAAAGACAGGAATGGTAACATGCGGGGGAGAGGAGATTTCCCTTACAGATACGGAATTTGCGATTCTGAGCCTTTTTTTAAAGAACAGGCGGCAGATTTTTTCAGCAGAACGTCTTTACGAGGCGGTGTGGCAGGAGCCATACTATTATGGAGCTTCCAATATCGTGATGGTGCATATACGAAATCTCAGGGGGAAAATCGAGGAGGACGCGCACAATCCGCAAATTATCCGTACCGTATGGGGCAGGGGGTATCGATGTGACTGAGAAGAGTAAAGAAAAAAGGATAACAGGTTCTGTGGTTGTGAGAATGCTGGAGATTCTCATACTTTCGGCTGCTGTATCCATTGGCTGTTTTTGCTTTTTTTATCTGAATCGTTTTCGTGTACAGGAGTTTCTGATGTATCATACGGATATTTTGAGTGACGAAAGAGATGAGTTTATAAAATGGATGAATAAACAGTCGAGAAAGTATAAAATGTATCCCACAGGAAAAGAAATAGATGAGGCAGACAGAGAAATGATAGATAAGGAATATCTTCCGTTTTTATTTGAACATCATGACCCGTATGCCAGTTTCTGGATCTATAATGACGAGACGGGGAAATATGTGACCGGATACATAGCGGATGTACTGGCAGATAAGTCCTGGCTGCTTGGCAGCAGTTTTTTGGAAGATCAGGTGGAGCGGGTTGAGACGCGGCTTCTTTTTCAGGACGGAACTGCCACGCTTATAGTGGAGAGCTACCGTGTTCTTCGAATCTTTTCCTGGTACATGGGAGGAGCTGTTTTATTCAGTATTCTTCTTTTTCTTCTTCCTGTCATTATTTATATATACAGAAGAATGAAGTATCTGAAAAAGATACGGCAGCAGGCGTTGGAAATGGCTGTGGGGAATCTGGAATTTCCCATTACAGTGCTGGGAAATGATGAGATTTCCTCTCTTGCACAGGAGTTGGATTACCTTCGCTGTACCTTAAAAGAGCAGATGGAAGAAGAGAGAAAAAGTTATCAGGCAAACAGGGAGTTGATACGCGCCGTGTCACATGACCTTCGGACACCACTTACTACGCTTTACGGTTATCTTGAAATTTTAAACAGGGGAATGGGAAAGCCGGAGCAGTATGGAAAGTATCTGAAACGGTGTCTCGACAAGACAGAAGAGATTAGAAATATGTCTGACAGAATGTTTGAGTATACCCTTGTGTTTGAAGGTGCGGAAGAGGTGGAAAAGCAGGAGCTTTCTTTTTCTGCTTTGTGGAAAGAATTTGAAAATGGTATTAAAGAGCTGAAAGAGGCAGGTTTTATTGTGGAAATACGGGAAAAAACAGGATGGAAGCCGGAAGAAAGAATGTTTCAGGGAAATCCCTTTCTTTTAAAACGCCTGTCGGATAATCTTTTTTCCAATATAAGACGTTATGGGGACAAAACAGCGCCAGTATCTATAGAAGTGATGGAAAGTCACGGAAAAACAGGAGTCGTTATAAAAAATAGAAGTCTGGAAGTACAGGAGGCAGCAGGGAGCGGCGTCGGTTTAAAAAGCGCCCGGCGCATTGCAGACATTCACAAGTGGAGCCTGAATTGGAAAGAAGAAGACGGTGTTTTTTCTGTTGTTCTCTTGTTTTAGGGGAATAAGTGTGATAAACTTTGCCACAGGACGAGGAGGAAGAATATGTTAGATGTTTGTCTTGTTGGAACCGGAGGAATGATGCCGCTGCCCAGAAGATGGCTGACAGCGCTTATGACCCGGTATAATGGAAGCAGTCTTTTGATCGACTGCGGCGAGGGCACACAGGTTGCGATAAAAGAAAAAGGATGGAGCTTTAAGCCGATCGATGTGATTTGTTTTACTCATTATCACGGTGATCATATCAGCGGTCTTCCGGGGCTTCTTCTTACAATGGGAAATGCAGACCGCACAGAGCCGCTCACACTTGTAGGACCAAAAGGGCTGGAGAGAGTAGTAAATGCTTTGCGCATCATTGCGCCGGAACTGCCTTTTGAAATAAAATTTATTGAAATCAACGGACCGGAACAGGTTCTGGAATTGAATGGATACCGGATTACGGCTTTTCGCGTCAATCATAATGTTTTATGTTATGGATATACACTTGAGATTCTGCGTCAGGGGAAATTTTCACCGGAGCGGGCAAAAGAACAGGGAATCCCTCTAAAATACTGGAATCCTCTCCAGAAGGGTCAGATAATAGAGGAAGATGGAATTACTTATACGCCGGAAATGGTTCTGGGGCCGGACAGAAAAGGAATCAAGCTTACATATACAACTGATACACGCCCTACAGAATCTATTTTGAGAAATGCAAAGGGATCCGATCTTTTTATTTGTGAAGGTATGTATGGGGAAGAGGATAAAATCGAGAAGGCAAAAGGTTACAAGCACATGACTTTTAAGGAGGCTGCCGTTCTTGCAAGAGAGGCGGAGGTTGGAGAAATGTGGCTTACCCATTACAGCCCTTCCCTTGTGAGACCCGAGGAATATATGGACAGGGTACGCGCCATTTTCCCAAATGCGTATCCGGGTAAAGATGGAAAAAGCGTAGAACTGAATTTTGAAGAGGAATAAGAATATGAAAGATACATTAATTCTTGCCATTGAAAGCTCCTGTGACGAAACAGCGGCTTCTGTTGTAAAAAACGGCAGAACCATTTTATCAAATGTGATTTCTTCTCAGATAGAGCTTCATAAATTATATGGAGGAGTTGTTCCGGAGATTGCGTCACGGAAGCATATTGAAAAAATTAATCAGGTCATAGAAGAGGCGCTGAAAGAAGCGGGCGTAACTTTAGATGATCTGGACGCCATTGGAGTTACCTACGGTCCCGGACTTGTGGGTGCTCTTCTTGTGGGAGTGGCAGAGGCGAAAGCAATCGCTTATGCAAAAAAACTTCCGCTTGTAGGCGTACACCATATAGAAGGTCACGTTTCTGCAAATTATATTGAGCACCCGGATTTGGAACCGCCGTTTCTCTGTCTCATTGTATCAGGAGGTCACACCCACCTTGTAATTGTGAAAGAATATGGAGAGTTTGAAATTCTGGGCAGAACACGAGACGATGCGGCAGGCGAGGCGTTTGATAAGGTAGCGAGAGCCATAGGTCTTGGTTATCCTGGCGGACCCAAGATTGATAAGCTTTCCAAAGAGGGAAATCCTCATGCCATTGAGTTTCCGAGGGCAAAAATAGAGGGAAGCCCTTATGATTTCAGCTTCAGCGGTGTAAAATCTGCGGTTTTAAATTATCTGAATAATGCGCGCATGAAGGGAGAGGAAGTTAACAGGGCAGATATTGCAGCTTCTTTCCAGAATGCAGTAGTAGAAGTTCTTGTAGAACATACCATGCAGGCAGCGAAGGATTATCATATGGATAAAATCGCCATAGCAGGAGGTGTTGCCTCAAACGGAACCCTTCGTGCGGCAATGGAAAAGGCGTGCGGGGCAAACGGATATAAGTTTTACAGACCGTCTCCTATTTTCTGCACGGATAATGCTGCGATGATCGGAGTGGCAGCTTATTATGAGTACAAAAAAGGTGTGCGTCACGGCTGGGACTTAAATGCAGTTTCCAATTTAAAACTGGGGGAGCGGTAAAAGAAAATGGAGAAAAGCACAGCAGCATATACAGCGATTGTACTGGCAGCAGGCAAAGGTACAAGAATGAACAGCAAAATACAGAAACAGTTTCTGGAAATCCAGGGGAAGCCTGTTCTTTATTATTCTCTTAAATGTTTTCAGGAAAGCTCTCTTATCCGCGACATCATACTTGTGACAGGGAAAGAATCTCTTTCTTACTGTAAAGAAGAAATTGTGAAGAAGTTCGGTTTTTCAAAAGTGAAAAAGGTAACGGAAGGGGGAAAAGAGCGTTATGATTCTGTATATGCGGGACTTTGCGCCTGTGAGAATACAGATTACGTCCTGATTCATGACGGAGCCCGCCCTTTTGTTACAGAAGAGATGCTGGAACGGGTATGTTTTTCTGTAAAAGAAACAGACGCCTGTGTAGTTGGTATGCCGGTAAAAGATACTATTAAGATCAGTGATAGAAATGGAATGGTGGAATCTACGCCAGAGAGAGAGAAAGTATGGCTGATACAGACTCCCCAGGCATTTCGGTATTCTCTTATAAAAGAATCCTACGAAAGTATTCTTAATAAGGATATGAATGGAATTACAGACGATGCTATGATCGTGGAAAAGGAGAGCGGTGTAAAGGTTGCCCTTGTGTGCGGCAGTTATGAAAATATTAAGATCACAACGCCGGAAGATATGATGATTGCGGAGGCTTTTTTGCTCCACAGAACCGTGAAAAACAGGTAAAAGAAAAAAGTTAAAAGAAAAATTGAAAAAAATGTAAATTTTGTCTTGACAGAGAGAGGAATTGATGATAGACTATCACTTGCGCTGATACAGAAAGCGAGAAAAATGGCGAAAGCCGTGCTTTGGAGAGGTATCGAAGTGGTCATAACGAGGCGGTCTTGAAAACCGTTTGTCCGCAAGGGCGCGTGGGTTCGAATCCCACCCTCTCCGCTTGTTGAGTGAAAAAGATTTAAAAATAAATCGAAAAAACACTTGACAAAAGAAAAAAGATAAGATATAATACCGATTGTTGTCTCGGATAAAAAGAGACGAAACAAATAGGGCAATTTGGAGAAGTACCCAAGCTGGCCGAAGGGGCTCCCCTGGAAAGGGAGTAGGTCGTTAACAGCGGCGCGAGGGTTCAAATCCCTCCTTCTCCGTCAAAGTTGATTCGATAAAATAAAGTCGAAAAAACTTGAAAAAAGTTCTTGACAAGCTCGAAAAGATGTGA
>JAUNAX010000009.1 GCA_030527365.1 Eubacteriales bacterium
TCCACTGCATATCGTGCCATTTTGCTCACCGTCCTTTCCTCTAACGCTATACACATTATACCCACTTCATGTTCAAATAGCTATTCATCAATACCAACAATCCCTCCAAAACCGCCCCAAAAACTGTACTAAACTTTTCCCCTAAAAGCGTCTGAAAAATAAGCACAAGCAACAAGGCTGGAAAGAGAATTTTGCCTATTACAAATAATACTCTACACCTTTCCGGCTGCGGATGAAATCCTGTACCTCTTTCAACTCTTCTGCTATCCGGCAGGACGGAAGCGCACACATCACATCTTCGTGATACTTGCCGCCTTTTACCGCCCGAATATCTAAAATAGACACCACACAAGTATCAGTTTCTGTACGAATGGCTCTCCCAAATCCTTGTCGCAGTTTCTTCTGCATATCCGGCACAATGATAGACTGGATATAGGATTCCAAAGAGTCATACGTCTCCTTCTCTGCTTCGCTGATAGGATCTGGTACTGCAAAGGGCAGCTTCACAATAATCAGAGAGGATACCATATCTCCTGGAAAGTCTACTCCTTCCCAGCAGGAACCGGCTGCAAACAGCACCCCATTCTCCATGGTCTTAAACCGCAAGATCTCCTCTTGAGAGTGCCTCCATACTTCCACCATAGGAAATGGCAGGCTGTCTCTTAAAATCTGATACACACTTCCCATCAGTGTATAAGAAGTAAACAGTACCAGCGTATGCCCGTAAGTGGAACAGATCAGAGAATGGATATGGTTTGCCACCATCACCGCCTCTTCCCGGCTTCCTCTCCTGCAATGATCCAACGTCTTTGGCAGGTATAGCAGACAATTCTTTTCGTAGGAAAAAGGGGACTCTGCCACATATTCCTGCACTCCTGCCCTTCCCTCCAGCCCGGTGATCTGCCTGGTGCGTAAAAAGCCTGTTCCTGCCTTTAGTGTCCCACTGGTCAAGATGGCGGACATTCCTTCTTCCCGGTTCCATAACATCTTCCGGAGCAGTCCTGGGATTTCCCGGCTAGCTGCACACAAAACGGGAAGCTGCTCTGTATCCAAATGCAGATAACGAACATATTTCTCATCGCTGCTACAAAAGCACTCCAGCACATCCTTTGCTTCTTCCAGCCGGTTCCATATCCACTTTGGAACACTTCGCTCCAGCTTTTCTAAAAGAAATTCCAGCATCTCTACGCCTTCCCACAGAGAAACCACACTATTTGTTGTATTATGGAATGTTTCCCGGATTCCCTTTCCAATTCGGTGTTCTGCACCAACCACATGCAATGCGTCACACATGACTGTCCGCAGGATTCTTGCCTCTTCTTTCTGATGCTCCCGTTCCAGATAATACGCTATTTCCCGAATATCATCCATACACAGGTTTTTTCCAAACATCTGCCTTGCCGCTTCCGGTAACTTATGAGCTTCATCTACAATCAACGTCCGATAATCAGACAATAAAGGCTTGTATCCTTCTGCTCTGTGATACGCATCTGCCAGTAAATAGTTGTGATTACAGATTTGAATGAACACATCCTGTTTCCTGGATTCTTCCAGATATCTCTGATAGCGGCACATCTGCCTGCCCGGACATTCTCTTGGACAGAATTTTGGCACACAGACCAGCCTTCTGTCAAACCCGCTCAGATTCTTTACGCTATCCATATCATACTGTTTCCGCAAGGACAGTAGTGCTTCTTTTTGGGCAGCATTCTTCTGTTTATGGCGGATTGCTTCGATTCGTTGTTCCAGCCTATTATCACAAACAAAGTGTTCTTTCCCTTTTCGCACCACTGCCCGAAGCGGGGACTGAATGATTCCTTGCTCCAGCAGCACCCTGGACAAAAAGGGAATATATTCTGTTAATATGGCTTTCTGCAATGCGATGCTGGAGGTGGATACCACCACCGGACGCTGTTCCAACGGATTTCCCCGCCCTGTCAGCATGGAATACTTCCGCAATAATACGCAGGCTACCAGATAAGCATAGGTCTTCCCAATCCCCACTCCTGCATCACACAAGGCAATCTGTTCTCCCAGCAGAGTATCCAGCATTTCGTGGCATAGGCGGATCTGCTCTTCCCGGACTGCCAAACCTTGCTCGGGAAACAGCACCCGGAAGATCTTCTCCACTTCCTGATGCGCTCTTTTTTGATATTCAACTTTATAAAACATAGTACTTCTTTCCGCATGGCGTTAATACCACAAGAATACGGCTGTGGCACTTTCCCACAGCCGCATGTATCTGATATCAACGACACACTCTTTTTTGATTTCTTATCGTTTCTTCTTTTCTTTAGCACCGTATTTGTCCTCGACTCCCCGGCTGCCACACCACATCTATGGTAGGGAACATCACAGGCGGATGCTTCGCTTCGCACCGCTCGCAGATTTCCTGAAAGTCTTGCTGATTACAACTTAGAGTCCATCCTCTTCTTTTTTGAGAAGAATTTCGTATCATTATCCCCCTCCGATGATCCTGGCGAAAGACCTGCGAAAGTCCATTCACAGCTATAAGGAGTCGCTCAGAATGAGAACAGGCACCGACAGTTTTCTCACGAAATGATCCGCCATAGTCTTTGGACAGGCCTTTCCATAACAATCCTGCAGTGCTTGTCCCCATCCGTCCTGGCGCTTACGCTGTCACGCTTCTATCTTTGGGAACGTACCTGTAATGCTGGTATGTAGTTGTCAAGGAACGAGGGGCAATTACCCCTTTCATATATAGAGCCGATGAGATACCCCGTTTTTCTTCACTTTTTCAAAACTTTTTTTATTTTTTTCTTTAAGCGATCAATTCGTGTATAAATGGTCTTTTCCGCCAGTCCCATCTGGCCTGCAATCTCACGAACAGAAAATCCCCACATCTTCAGAAGTAAAATCTGCAGTGTTTTCTTATCCGACTCCAAAAGAACCTGTAATAGCTGCTCATTCTCCACACTGTCAAGTAACTGTTGAATATTAAGCACCACTGAAGATGGCTCTTCCAATTCCCTGGTGTATAATTCTTCTTGATTAGAAGAAAAATGTTCCCAGAATCTCCGCTCCGCATTAAAGTCCTGCCAGTCTAATTCACGAAGTCTTTGGATTACCTCTTCACTGACACCGGATTTTCGCAAAATCCGTTCCTCCTGCTCCTTCCACTGTTTCCATTTATATTCTTCTTTTGCTTTATGAAATGTCACCTTTCTTTTCCTCCGATCTGAATTTTTTTGAAATCAAATCGGAGTGGCGGTGACCTTGCCTTCTCACTGGCAAAAGACTGTATGAACCGGAGTTTTCTCCACAAAAAGAAAGATGCCGCAATCCTGTTTTGAATTGCGACACCACCAAACGCTGCATATGAAGTTAAGTTTTCCTCTTTTGTAGTTCTTTCCGGCACATACACTGCTCCTTTATGTCATGGAACGAAGCCCATTTTTTACATAAAGAAGTAGTATACAAAACTAAGCTGTCATCAGACTGTCAGTTGTCTGTCAAATAACTGTTAGTTGTCCTGTCCTGTCATTTCTTTTCTATTACAGTTACAACCAAATCTCACCATATAAAAAGCAGGCTCCATTTTCAGAAACCCGCCTTCTATGATTCCTTATATACTTTTAAACAATATCCAACCTCTTTCACACTACTGATGATATGCTCTGCATTTACATCTGCTTTTTTCAATTTCTGTTTCAATCGATGTACCATGCAGTAAATAATATTTGTAATATCCCCATGTGGGTACTCCTGCCATACCAGCTGATAAATCTGACCATATGTATACACTCTTCCCGGTGTAGACGCTAACAGATGTAGAAAATCAAATTCCCTTTTTACAACTGGGATTCTTTTATGATCCCATTCCACTGTTCTTTGAAGTGGAAGAATTTCCAGTTTTCCAACCATGATAGGGATTTCTTCTTTTCTTTCAGCTTTCCATTCTGTATAACGACGAATCAATGCATATGCCTGCAGGCTGATTTCTTCTGTACATAGTTGTGTCAGTACTACATCCGCTCCGGCCTGAATGATTTTATTTCGCATTTCAGAATGATCCGGTAATAAAACAATCATAGGTGTTATCACCAGCTTTCGGATTGCTTCTACAAGTTGGCATACTATTTCCGGTTCTCGTTTTACTGCAATTAAAATCAAATGATAAGAGAAAACTGTCAGGTGGGAAAGGGCATCCTGGATTCCTTTTGCCTGATAGATTTCTGTCTGTTGCTCCAATAAGGCCAGACTTTCCCCTGTCAATTTGCTTTCATCTGCAATTACTATAATTCTGTTTCTCTTCACACCCCAATCAATGTATTTAGCATATCAGTTCCTCCACATGATTTTTTGCATAGTCATAAAAAATCCTTTTTGCTTCTTTACAACACCTGAAGAAATATTCGCTACACTTTACATGAATTACTGCTTCATCTGGTATAAAATGAGCTTCTTCAAAGCACCTGCTACCATTTATTTCCAATTCCTGCAATTGATGCTCCATAATCCAATAAACATCACCGTATCGGAAAGGTCTGTGCGATATATATGGATAATTAAATTTTTCCTTATCTGCATTTGAATTTAATACCTGATATGCGTATTCTTCATATTCTCCAGGAACTACATTCCAAAGTGGTATTGCAATATCTGTAGTTTCATTTTCTTTTATCACCTTTATAATTTCCTTCATAATAAAGGTAGGCATGATACACATTTCTTTGATCTTATTTCGTGAGATATGAAATTCGCGATTATCTATTGTGTTATTATCAGGCCAGTAAATCGTTTTGTCACAAATTTCATATCCATACGTTGATGGGCTAATCAAAATGATATCCATATATGTTGACATTTCTATAAGCAATTCAGTAGCACATTTCACTTCTGACACCCGCATATTCTGAAATAAATTTTGAAGTAGATATTGTTTTGATGTATCAACAATAAGAGTTATCAATAGTAGTAATTTCTTCTCACCAATTGTCAATTCTTCAATTCGATAATTCTCTTTTGTTTCCAAACCTGCCAGTTCCAACATTGCCTGCATCGAAAATACATCATTTTGAAATATGGGAAGAATAGATAGATAATCTCTTACTGTTCTGCTTCCATTGTAAGTTATCTTATCAAAATCTTTAATTGTACACCCTGTTATTGCTGATAAAAACCTCAGCGTATCGTTTTGTTGAATTGCATCAATAACCAATCCAACAACCTCGTGATTCTTTTTCATAAAGGACACCTACTTTCTATAGTCATATTGTAAAATACAAATGTCACAGAAATGTCCTAATTTCAAAAAAATATTGTATTTTATTACACTCTTTCTGCTACAACCATAGAAGAAAAAATTGAGGATTATAAAACTCTATATGTCAGATTCCTTTTGAATAAATAGTAGGTTGCAGAAAAATAGCCCAATAAAATGATTGCAAATGAGACATATACCCCACCACAAATCTGTAAAATCTCTGACATTGTAAGGTAAGCAATAATTTCTTTATAAGAATTATAAATGAGAAAAACCAAAGTCCCCACACTTCCGACTACAGCGACAGCAACAGGTAAGCCAAACCAAAACATCATCTGTTGACGAATGTATCGGTTCCGAGTTCTTCGATCTACCCCCATTTTTTCAATTATTTGAAATCTCTGTTTTTGCTCAACTGCATCTGTCATCTGTTGGATAGACAGCATTGTCAATCCCATTACAATTAGAACCATAGCACTATATGAACCTATTAGTGACAATAACAGCATATTGGAAATGCCTTCATTTTCTTGTATCGTCTGTAGACGGATATACAATTGTTCTTCTGAAAATCTATTCAAATTTTTCTGATACATTTCCATATCCTGTTCAAACAATTTTGCCGTTTCATACGGAAGGGTCTTCTCTGTATTTGCAGCAAAAAATGTTACTGCTAAAGGTAGTTTCCGACAATACTTGTCTGGAATAATATATACTCCTTCTGTCTTGCTTGTAAAAAGCCCGATTCCCTTTTTTTCTTTATAATCTGATTTTTTTGCCTTACTAAGAATTTGATTTTCTACTTTTATCTTTTGCTCTGTTTTATCAAAATTCCGAATCGTTTTTTCCTGTGTTTTGTGCTCCCACGCAACTCCATATTCATCTTCCTTTAATTGAATTTCCGGGAGATTAGATAATTTTCGGATTGCGTTATAATCCGATACAGAAACAGCTAAAACAGGAAATTCATTTTTCGATTGTAATTTTTCTTCTCCTAAAGAAAACAGCTCAACTTGTGCTTCTAAAGTAATAGGATATCCTTTTTTCTCCAGATATTTTTTTATATACTCATAATCCAAGGTTCCTGTAGGAAAATTTTTTAAATCTGCTGTATACATCGTTCCCAGCTGCACATCAAAAGCGGACATTACCTGCTGATAAGAATGAATACGCACAGCCATTATCGGGAACCATACAAACAACACAATGGCGGCTAGCATTATTACCGTAATAATTCCCATTGTTTTTGCGCAATTCCCTAATCGGCTTTTCAATTGACCGACAAAAAACAAATTATTATAATGAAGACAACGATTTTTCTCTGTTGCTTTTATTATAATCCATGTTAAATTACCAAAAAAACTTATAACAGCAAAGAGAATGAAAAACAATGCTATCAATGGAGGCATAGTAACATAAGCCTGTAATGCAATTCCTTTCTGCACCAATGTTTCAAAAAAAGAATTCAGCAAAAGTAAGAATATTCCATTCAACATGCAAGAAATTGTAAGACAAAGTAATGGAAGACTCCCTGTTTTCTTCTTTCTTCTGTCTATGAAAAACCAACAAACAATCATGCAATTTCCCAAAGCAGTTATGATTGTCCCACCAATTTTCATCCATGGAATAATATTTATGTTCTTTATAGATACAATCGGAAAAAGCATTGCTAAAATCACGACTGATAAAGCTACCACACACCAACTAAACTTTCCAAACTGTTGATGAAGATTTAAAATTTGTGTACCTTTCTGGCTATTCTGAAGCATGTCAATAATTTTCATTTTTCGTATGATGCGAACATTTTTTAAACCAGTTATGAAAAAAATAATTCCAAAAAAACATACCGTTCCTAATACAGTATCTGGAAATAGCATAAAATATAGTTTAAATTCTTGTTTAAACGCCTTAAGTACAGCTGCATTAATGAGTTGAGATAGCATGGTACCTGATAAAATTCCTAGTATAAGAGCGATTGCCCCAATCATTACGTTCTCCAAAAAGAAAATCCATGCTACTGTTCTTTGTTCCATACCAATAATTGTCTGAAGTGCAAACTCTTTCTGCTTTCGCTTTAGCATATAACGGTTTACATAGGAAACTAAAAAAAGTATCAATATTCCTACCGCCGGAACAGCAATCCTCATAGCTTTATTTAAAATTTCCATGTGAATACTGATTGGAAGCATATTACTGTAGTAAGGACTCGCAATAGAAAAAAATCCATAAAACATTGCTACCGACAAAACCAAAGTTATCATATAAATGAGATAATCTTTTGTAGATTGTTTCATATTTTTCAATGCCAGTTTTAAATACATACTTCTATGTCACCTCCCTGATCTTACAATTCTGTCATTTATAAAATTCCTTTTTTAAGACAGCATATTGAAAAACGGAGGTTGTAGCCCAATAATACAGCAAATAAATTCCGCCAAATACTGCCAATGTAACGATTCCATATGTCAAGAACAAATTTTCCTGCAAGATTGCTTCTCCAAATACTTGATTTGCTCCTGCAATCAAAAATATCATCATAATCATTGGAAGAATCGCTGGAATGAAAAACAGAATCCCTACTTCTTTTTTTATAAGGCATCTTCTTGTTTTTTGTGCCACTCCCATTTTATCCAAGATCTGATAATTGCGTCGATTGTAGTCTATTTTTGAAAGTTGTTCAAAAGCTAATATCGTAGAAGATAAAATAATAAAAATAATGCTTAAATATAAGCCGCAAAAAGAAATTGCCGCAAATCCAGTTAAAGAATTTTCAACGCCCCATGCCTTTACGGTTACGCCCATTGTTACCCGTTCTGGTAAACTTTTTCCATCTTGAAGCTCCGACGACCATGCATTCTGGTCATGCAAAAACTTCTTCAACTCATGTTTTAATTCCGGATATCCTCCATTTTCCAATTTCATAACTAAACGAATTTTTTCACCGGAAAGCTGGGTTGTCACTTGGTCAGGCACTACCAGAATGTATCCTCTTGTACCTGCCATTTGATATTGCTCCATCGGCTCTGTATAAATTGCTGTTTCTGCAATTTCAAGAACACTTCCTGCTAATAAAATTTCGCTTTTCTGCTCTAACGCTTTTTGAATTTTCTCTACATAATTCCATGTATCACAATGAACCATAAATTCATTTGCAGACAGGCTTACAGGTTTTAATCCAAGCATACAACGTAAATGATTATAATCAGACAATGCTAACGCTTCTACCGGATAAGTATCTGTTGCATAAAGATAATAAATCAGTTCATCTTCTACGCCACATTGCAGCTTCGTAAATTCTATCATCGGCTGCATGCATTCTTTCGTCAGTGGGGCATCCAGGGCAACACCCGCATCGTATGGATAATAAGCCTCCATATTCGCCTTATATCCTGCTCCCGTAGAAAGACCTGCAAACATTGTACTCAGGGATACCGTTAAAAGGATTGCGATAACTGCCATAAGTTTTCCGGCAGAATCTACTTTTCTTCCAATCTGCCCCAAATAGAATAAGTTGATGTCCTTATATCTTCTACGCTTACTTTTATTCAAAAGTCTTAACAGTAAAACTGGTAAATTACGATATATTTCGTATATTCCTATTGCTGTTAAAATGACAGCGCCAATCATCCAAACGTAGAATACGTTTGTTTGAACAGATAAGCCTTTTGCCAAAAAACATCCTCCAGTAAAGATACATAATATTGACAAAATAATCAGCATAATATGAAATCTTACAGAATGTCTCTTTCCGTTTTCGTTTTTCTGATGATCATAGAGCATATCTACAATTTTACGTTTGCGGATAACCTTTGCTGCACGTAATATTCCGATACCGTACATGAACATAAAAAGTATAAACGCTGTTGCAAAAGCCTTTATGGAAAAAGAAATGCGATAGGTATGTGGAATCTCAAAAATATGGTTGATGATCTGTACTAACATTCCTGAAACTCCAACTCCCCAAAAAGTTCCTATAAAAAATGCAGCCATTCCAATCACACCATTTTCAATAAAAAATAATTTTTGAATACTTGAGGTTTCCATACCCAGTAATTCATAGGTAGCGAATTCCTTTTTCCGTTCTTCCAGCATAAAGCGTATTGCATAGCTGATTACAAAAGATGCAATCAATGCTACAATAACGGACATTCCCAATATACCTGATGTCAGCATGGACATATTTTCGGACATCGAGAGAACCTCTTTTGAAAATCCAAGTGCAAGAAAGGAATACATCATGGCAGCAGTCAGAGTAATCGTAACAAAATAGATCACATAATTTCGTATGCTTTTTTTCATATTTTGTATTGCAAGCTTAATATACATCACTTACCCCGCCTCCCATCATGGTAAGAACATTCAGGATTTTATCAAAAAATACCTTCCGGGTGTCCCTTCCTTTTAAGATTTCCGTAAAGATTACACCGTCACGTAGAAATAAAATCCGATTGGCATAGCTTGCCGAAAACGCATCATGTGTTACCATCAAAATGGTTGCTCCCAGGTTTTCATTCATACTCTGCATGGTAGATAAAAGCATCTGAGATGAGTGGCTGTCCAAGGCTCCTGTTGGTTCATCAGCCAAGATCAGTTTTGGGTGATTGATAATTGCTCTGGCACAAGCACATCTCTGCTTCTGTCCACCGGAAACCTGATATGGATATTTGTCCAAAATATCAACAATATTCAGACTTTTCGCAATCTCTTCCACTCTCGGTTCTATTTCCCTGACCGGAATATGATTAATCGTCAGAGCCAGCGCAATATTCTCGCTTATGGTTAAAGTATCCAGCAAGTTAAAATCTTGAAAAATAAATCCCAGATTCTCTCTCCGAAACTTTGCAATCGCCTTTTCTTTAATTTCGGTTACATCTGTACCATCCAAATAAATATGACCTGCGCTTACCGTGTCTATGGTAGAAATGCAGTTCAGCATCGTTGTTTTTCCTGATCCTGACGCACCCATAATACCTAAAAACTCACCTTCTTGCACTGAAAAATCAATATCCTGAATCGCTTTTGTTATATTGCCTTCATTTCCATAAAATTTTTGAATATGGTCTAACTTTAAAATTTCTTTCATAGCACTCACCTCGTCTTTTGATATTATGATTGTAACGGATTTCTGCTTGTGTTTGTATCAAGTTTTCTAACAAAATTCTAACAAAAATGTAAGAAATGCAGGGCTTTTCTTAGCCCTGCACCTGATGAATAAAATGATTGATTTGAAAGGACAGGCTCATCGTCGTTCCTGTCTCTCCTGACTGGGCAGCAATTCCAATTCCCAGTTTATCACAAAGTCTTTTACAAAGATAAAGTCCTATGCCGGTTGCATTTTGCCGGATACGACCATTTTGGCCGGTAAACCCTTTTTCAAAAATACGGGGCAGATCATTTTCAGAGATTCCTATTCCATGATCTTCTACAAAGAGAAAAATCTGATCCCCCTGCACCTGAGTATAAAAGTGCAATACTGGATGCTCCCGGCTATACTTTACAGCATTAACGATCAACTGATCCAGAATAAACCGGAGCCATTTATCATCCGAATAAACCGTCAGTTCACTCTCTTCCATCTCTAATGCAACCTGATTCTGCAACAAAAGATATTTATTATCTGCAATTGCCTGATGCACCACATCAAATAACCGGATTTCCTGAACAGAATAATCCTTTTCCGTATATTCACTACGGGCATAATAAAGTGCCTGCTCTGTAAAACGGTTGGTTTTTTCCAATTCCCTCATCAGTTCCCTTGTAAAAGGTTCTTTATGATTTTCACACAACAGTTTCATTGCAGTAATCGGTGTTTTGATTTCATGAACCCACTGTTCAATATATTCTCGGTACTCCTGTCTCTCCCTTGCTACTGTTCCAATCTGTTCCAGCATAGATTTGGAAGCCATTTTGAAAAGTTGAAAATAAACCTGTTCTTCGGCATCTTCCTGCTCCGGCAGCATCTCTGACAACAAGTATTTTTCTTCCAGTCCTTCTGCCATCCTTACTAATTTATTTAATCTCCTTTTTCGCTGATGATAAGTAAACGCCAGTACACCAGCCAGTACAATCGTCCAGATGATAAGAATCACTGCAATACTGTCTACATTATTTCCTACAAAAAACAGAAAAACCGATAGCAATACCATGCAGACGATATTGATGATCAAAATGGGGATTTTGTCTTTCCAATACTGTTTTCCATTCATAACGTGTACCCCTGACGATGTTTCGTTTTAATAAAATCCTTAACGCCAATCGTTGACAGTTTTTCCCTGATACGTCCAATATTTACACTCAATGCATTATCATCTACATAGAGCTGATTGTCCCATAAATATTCAATCAGATCTGCCCTTGTGCAAATGGTTCCGGCATGTTCAAATAGATAGTACATAATCTTCAGTTCATTTTTAGTAAGTTCCGTTTGCTTTCCTTCCGCTTCGATTGTTCCGGTCTCTAAAGATAAAGAAACTCCTTGATAAGTCAAATGCCTGCTCCGGGAATCCGGATAAGCGCGTTTCAGCAAGGAAGCAATTTTCGCAAGTAAAATAGCTGTATGATAGGGCTTTGTGATAAAAGCATCCCCACCCAGCATAATACTGTTCAATTCATCCATATCCGTACTACAGCTGGTAACAAAGATAATCGGAGCCTGTGAAAAACTCCGGATGCCGGAACAAATGGTAAACCCATTTTCTTGCGGCAATTTAATATCCAATAAAATCAGATGCGGGTTTATTTTTCGTACCTGTTCTGTTACATCAGAAAAATCCTCAATAACAGATGTGTGATATTTATTTCCCTCCAGTATGGTTTGCAGTTCTTTCCGAATCACCGGATCATCCTCAATAATTAAAATTTCTGTATTCATAACAATCCTCCCAGACCGCATTATAACATACTATAGCTAAAATTGGAGCAAGTTTCCCTGCCCCAATTCGTTTTATTCCGTCACTCTGATTTGCTCAACAAGAGATTGTTTTCTCAGATTTCCCGTTGTATAAGAAATCAAGATAAACTGCACAATCAGCAGGATTGCCAAATATAGCAAGATAACCAGCCAAGGGAATGAATAATTGAAATATGGATTCATTGTTTTCACTGCCTGTACGCATAGAAAACCAAGTCCGGCTCCCAAAAGCAAGGTCACAAGTGTAGCAAAAGCGGAATAAAGCATTCCCTCATAACACAGCATTTTTATCAGTTGCTTTTTACTTAAACCAATCGCCTGTAACATTCCTATTTCCTGCCTTCGCGATAAAAAGTTAGTAATTGTCGTATTCACGAGGTTGATGAAAGAAAAACACACAACAATGATGGCTACAATCAGCAATGCTCCAAAGGGAAGCTGCTGATTCCTGTTGTAATAAGTGATACTTTCTTCTATGGTATCCATGACCAAATCACTATTTCCATCTATCAGCTGATTTAAGGGAGCTTCAACCGTATCAGCTTTATCTGGTTCCGTTATTACCGATACCGTTCCAGAACAATCCATTTCGCACGCTTCATTCATAAGCTCCATGGGCATAGCAAAACACATATTAAACGCCGGGTGACTGAAATTGCTGACAATTCCCATAATCGTATAGCTCTGGGTTATCGTTTGTCCTGATTTCGTTAGAAAATCAACTTCGACATCATCACCGAGCTGTGCAGATAGCGATAGATTTTCCGCTGTATCATTTATAAGAATTATGCCATTTTTTGATACCAATTCATCGTAATCAACGGTTCCGGCAATCAAGTTTTCCTCCAATACGGAAACATCTTCTTTGGCAAATCCGTAAATCCAGTTAGCATCATAATCATTTACACGATATTCTGCGTCTGTGTAATACCAGCGTTTCGTTCCTGTAACGCCATCAATAGACTCTACTGCATTTACAAAATCAGAATTTAGTAAATTCTTTTGCTGTAATCCAGCCAAAGAAACATCGGCAGTATCCCAAGATTGATTTGCATTGAGCTGAATGTTAAATTCACCAGTGGGGAACTCCCTTCCTCGTGCCTCTGCAACACCATCATAAGAAACCAACATGGTTGAAATCAATACAACTAACACTCCGCCAAGCGAAAGAGAAAGTATTGTTAAAATGGATTTTGTCTTTTGTCTGGACAGATTCCTTTTAGCAAGTGAAGCAGGGGTTATTTTACGGTGCAGCACAGAACTTTCTTTCATCGTCTCTTTATAATCGGAATATCGCAATGCTTCCATTGGTGAGACAGCCGCAGCTTTTTTTACGGGTGTACGAATGGAAATCATCACAATGATAAAAGCAAAAATTCCAACTCCAACCGTCACACATAAAGCAGTCAGCCAGTACCAGCCAACAGGAACTAACAAGTATCCGATTACATTTCCGATAATCAAACCAATAGGAATAGCAATCGCGGCAAGTAATTTCCCTTCTCGGTAAACCATCTTTTTAATCTGTCGTTTTGTAGTTCCGATTGTGCGAAGCTGTCCGTAGTTCCGAATACTGCTTGCCACTGAAATATAAAAAATCGAATAAATAACAATACCGGAACCAACGAAAGTTATAAAGCCAATCAAGAAATAGAACAGCATATCACTTCCTCGATTTTCGTCCTTTAAGTTGAAATATGTGGAACGGACAATCACATTGTCATCGGAAATTTCTAATTGCTGTGCCAGAGTATTTGCATAGCTGGTGGCTTCTTCTTCACTCATATTTTTAGCGTTCTTCAAACCGATATAGTAATCCATTACTATATTATTTCCATACTGCTGCTCTGCCAGTTCTTTTGATATAATGGCGGTATAGCGTCCAATATCTCCCGTTTTCACATCTAAGATTCCTGTTAATTTGAAATCGTGGGTAGTGCCATCCGAAAACGGAATGTTGATTGTCTGTCCTAATTCATTGGAATAGCCCAAGCTATCCAAAAAGGATTCCTGCACTACAATTTCATCTTCCGCAGTTGGCAAATCTCCTGAACAAGGCATACTTTGGGATTTTAACATAGCTGCATTTGCATAAGTAAAATGAACGGTTGAATGGTTTATTTCTTCAGAAAATGCATGAAAAAATTCTCCCACCCATGCAATCTCTTCTTGATTATATAATTCCTGTCCCTGTTGTTCAGAAATCGCGTGATATACAATCTGCGCTGTCTTTTGATTCAGTTTTTGCGTTTCCTGCGGCACGCCAAAGCCATAAAGGACAATGGCAGATAGTAATGCACTGGCAAGGGCAATGGTCAAAACAATAAAAATATTTCTCTTTCGATTTGCCGATATATTCCTGCTTGAAATACGCTTTATTATGATTCTTGTATCATTTTCAAAAGGTAGTGTCATAGAAATATCAACTCCTATCCAACTATTTTTCCATCTTCGATCCTCACAATGCGGTCAGCAAGCTGCGCAATAGCGTTGTTATGCGTAATCATTACCAACGTCTGATCAAACTCCCTGCTGGTTCTCTGAAGCAATCCTAAAACATCCGCACTAGTCTTAGAGTCGAGATTACCTGTAGGTTCATCGGCAAGCACAATTGCAGGTTTTGCAACCAAAGCCCTTGCAATCGCAACTCTCTGCTGTTGTCCTCCCGAGAGATTATTCGGCATACTTTTCAGCTTATCTTCCAATCCCAGCATAGTAACAACTTCATCCATAAATTTCTGATCTACGGTATCTCCATCTAACTCTACCGGAAGGACAATGTTTTCATAAACATTTAAAATCGGAACCAGATTGTAATTTTGGAAGATAAAACCGATATTCCTCCTGCGAAAAATAGTGAGTTGCTCATCATTCATCTTAGCCAGTTCCTTCCCTGCTACGACCACACTTCCTGATGTTGGTGTATCCAATCCTCCCATCATATGAAGCATCGTAGATTTTCCAGAACCCGAAGTTCCTACCACTGCTACAAATTCTCCTTGCTCAACAGAAAAATTTATACCATCTAAAGCACGAGTTATATTAGGTTCTGTACCATAATATTTTTTTAAATCCTTTGTCTGTAAAATTGTCATAATCACTACTTCCTTTCTTTATTTGATGAGTATATAGTAACGGTCAAATGTTGTAGAAATGTCCTAAAACTCTTCTTATATGTAAAAGTTATTTTCTATACTATTTATTCTGTGCGTAATCTTTTCACTATGCTTTCTTTTGCCATAGTACGGTATGTTGCAAGTGGTATAATGATTGCAAGCATTAGCAAAATCGGATATGCTGCCAGTAATGGTACGATTGTAAAATCAAACTGGAACCATGTTAAAGAATTTATAATCGGTCGCATGATTCCAAAGGAAATAATGATACTTAAGACCAGCGTTCCAATTACGGTTCCTATCACATAGTATAATCCCTCTAAAATCAATAACAATTTAAGTTGTTGCCCACTCATTCCTATACTTTGCAACATAGACAGTTCCCGTTTGCGGACGATAATACTTGTTATCAGAGAATTAGCATAATTGACTACACCGACAAAACCGACCAACAGGCTTAGTGCCATTCCTACAATTGTTAAACTTTGCGTCATTCCAGCAAATTCTTCTGCAAGCTGTTTTTTAGATTCAAATTCCAATTCGCCGGTTTGTTCTCCAAAACTGGTCAATATATTTTCGAATTGCTGTTCGCTTTCATCTGTGCTGTTAAAAGCATAGGTCATGATAGAATGATCCTGTACCGTTGATAAATACTCATCTTTTGGCAAATAGAACGTGAGTCCTGTAGTTGTCCTGCTTGTGTTAGAATAATCTGCTCTTACTTTTGCCATCAGGGTATATTCCTTGGTTTCATATGTGCCTGTTTTCTCATTATAGTAGTTGAGATTGATTTTATCTCCAATTTGAAACTCTGTTGTCAATTCATCATCCAAAATTCCTTGGATGAGATAATCACCAGTTTCAAATGTTTCAAGATCAAGCTCACCATCCAAAACATTCAAATTCGAACTGATAAAAGACTCTATACCATATACATCTGCACGTGGGTAACCATCTGTGTGTATGGAATAGTTAGACGGATTAGAGCTCTGAACACTGAATCCCTCTAATCGATTCATATCTCCATCATAGGGTCTTGCATAATAAATTCGTCCACCGTTTTCAAATCCATTCTGCATTTCAATTCCAGTTAACAATTCATTTTGTATTCCAGCATTTTTCCAATAATACTGCATACTAAAATAATTGCTGTTAGCAACCAAAAAATCACTGTTCAACTTTCCAGAAATATATTTATTTACATCCAAACTCTGTGAAAATGTAAATACTGTATTAAATAACACAAGCCCCAACACCATAGAAACAACGGAAAGAATTGTCCGTTTACGATTTCTCCACAAATTAGACCATGCCATACGATATATTTTTCCACCATTTGTAGAGTTTTTCTCTTTTTTTGCGCTTCCAGATACATCATTAAACCGCAATGCCTCCATAGGTGATACATTAGCCGCGGCCTTTCCCGGTTTATAGGTACTAATCCATACCGTTATTGCAGAGAAAACAATTGCACCAATAAAAATAATTGGATTTGCATGATTCGATACCTTTATATCGGAATTAACCTCTATGCCTTTTAGCACCATCGGAGTTAGTACACCTCCAAATAAATACCCCAGCAAAATCCCCATCGGAATCCCCACTAAAGAAAGGGAAGTCGCCTGTATGGATATATAGTGCCTTAACTGTCGTCTGGTTGTACCTAGAGCCTTTAGCTGTCCATAAAAATGAATTTCCTGAATTACTGAAATTTGAAAAATATTATAAATTAGCAGATACCCCGTAAACACAAGAAATGCAATGGCAACACTGAAAGACAACAACATAATCGGATCATCCACAATTCCATTGCTTTGATATGCAGGACTTATGCTAGCTTCAATAATATTCGTTGCCTTTGGGTTCTGTATGTTTTCCGACCATTGATATCCATGTTCTGTTATAAGACTATCCAATTTTCCAGACAAATCAAATGCATTTTTGAACATAACATAGTTACTCACTGTTCCTGCTAAAGAACCATCAGTAGTATAAGTATTGATAAGTTCTGAAGAATGAGCTTGCTTATATTTTTCAGACACAAAAATTCTCCCGATATTTAATAAAGGATCAGATTCATAATACCCGGAAAGAATAAAATTTTCTTGACATTCATTGCCCTTTCGTTGAACCTTCAAAGAAACTTCTGTTCCAATCTCATGTGGTAAACCTAAAGCATCTAATGTTTTCGTATCTATTAAAATTTCATTTTCGGCAACTGGAATTTTTCCCACTGTTGGCACACAGTTCGCAAATTCTAAGCCAATCTTATCCATATACCATGCTTCAATCTGTCGTTCTTCTAATTCTGGGTTTCCAATTTTATCTGCAATAACCATCCCATAACTTATTTTTTTAATGGATGGGTCACATTTCAACTCATTATAAATATTATCGTCAATATATTTTATTGCCACATGACCATCGGATCCCATAGTGCGTACATTCTGCATTCTCAATGCATTAGCAATGTTTGTGCCAATCGTAAATAGAGAAGCAAGCAACATCGTTGTAAGAATAATAGCAAAAATAGCTGCTATATTTCGATTCTTATTTGATTTCAAGCTATTTTGGGCTAATTTTTTAGTGATTTTCATATTATCATTTTCAAATGGTAAAGTCATATCCATTCACTCCTTTCGCCATTATCCTAACTCCCAAATGTTGCAGAAATGTCCTAAAATTCTTTTTTCTAAAATATTTTAAAAAAAGGCAGCCTGAATAAACAGACCGCCATATTGTTATCGTTGGGGAAGAAATATAGAGAACGTTGAGCCTTTTCCCACTTCTGATTCAACTGTGATGTAGCCACCCTGCATAGTGATAATCTCACGTGCCAAGTATAATCCTATTCCAATCCCATCCACATCATGTACAGCTTCTTCCCGATAAAATCGTTTGAAAATAGTTGCCTGGACACTTTCCGGAATACCCCTTCCCGTATCCGTTACGGCAATTTCCAGATACATCTCCCAGTCCTGTACCGTTACGTGAATATTACCGCCTTCCGGTGTATATTTTACTGCATTATCTAAAAGATTAAACAAAGCCTCCGAAGTCCAGCGGCTGTCATGTGAAACTGTTAAATTTTCAGGACAGTCTACAGATAAATGAAGATGTTTTCTTTCCATAGGAGCAAGAACCCCATTGATCGCATCAACCAGTGTATCTGCAATAGCAGCTTCTTTCTTTTCCAGGGTGATCACACCCGTTTCTAATCGTGACGTTTTCACCATTCCCTGAATCAAAAAATCAAGTTTATCTAACTGGCTGGCAGTAGCATGTAAAAATTCCTCACGTGTCTCCTCAGTAATCTTTCTGGTCAGCATCGTGTCGTTGAGCATTTTTAGATTTGCTATCGGTGTTTTGGTCTGATGCGAAATATCCGACACCAAAGACTGTAATTCTGCTTTTTCTTCTTCTACTTTATGCCTGGTTTCCTGCATCACATGATAGAGCCTTTCCAGGCGATGGCTGATGCGCGCTAACAGCGTTTCCGCTTCATAATTTATTTGCGGCCGAACGGTACTATCCATCATTTCATCTAATGTCCGACATAGCCCATCTGTAAATACCGATAGTTTCTTTTGAAAATAATGCAAAAAGATTACACCCCAGAAAAATAGAAGAATCATCACACTGAAACCGCCAAGTATCACCTTTATATCTTTTGTAAAGGCATAAAGGATGAACAACAAAAGAATCGAGGTCAGAGAAGCACTTCCCACGATCAGCCGCAGAAAAGTTCTGGTTGATAAATTCTGTAATTTCATCGTGCTTCACCGCCTATCCATTGATACCCCATTCCGTAAGCAGTTTTAATATATTTTCGCTCATCTGTTTCAATCTTTTTGCGAATGCGGCTGATGATAGTAGTAAGCGTATGCTCATCTATAAAATCCCCATCAATATCCCACAATTTCTCAATCAGTTGCCGCTTCGTTAATATAATGTGCGGATTTTTTACAAATAAAAATAAGGTACGGTATTCTTTTGGTGTAAACTCTATCACCTTTCCCTCCAAAACTGCACTCTGCTCGGAGAAGTCAATTTTCAAAATTTCATCCTCAAATACGTCATGCTTTGGTGTCCGCAATTCCATATTTGCAAAAACAGCGGCTACCTTTTTGCAGAGAACCATCACTGAAAATGGTTTTGTAATATAATCTGTGCATCCGGCTTCATAGCCTTTCAGCATATCACCTTCTTTATCATTTGCTGTGATAAACATAATATAGGTATGCTGCCCTCTTCCTCTGATCTCATCACATAAATGCAGACCGTTCCCATCCGGCAGATTAATATCCAACAGAGCAATATCAAATTCACTCTTTTTCAATCGTTCTACTGCATCCTGAAAACTGTATGCAGAGGTTACTTCATAACCATCTGCAGTAAGATTATAAGCCAGCGTTTTATTTAATACTTTGTCATCTTCTACAATTAAAATTTTCCTCAATCCAGATTCTTCCTTTCCCATCTTCTAAACTTGTCCCTATTTTAAACCTCAAATGTTACAGAAATGTCCTAAATATCGTTTTTCTGATGTTCGTCATTCCAAAGCATAGATTGATTATATCCTATTTTCTTTCAGGAAAAAATGTTTTCCATAAAAAATGCTTTTGCCGAAATGTTCCACACTTTTAAGCAAAAGCATTTTTCTCTTATTCCATTGCCCGCATTTGTTCAATCAGAGATTGTTTTTTCTGCCTGCGGATTGTCCATACAGACAAGATCAGTTCCATTCCAAACAATACCAGAATGAACAGACCCATTTCCAAAACTGGGAATTTGTAAGGCACTACATTTCCGGCAAAAGCCCCTACACTAAATTTGCTACAAGCAAAAATGGAAACAGGAAGCCCAACGATCAGAGTTGCCAATGTTGCAAAGAACGCATAGCACAGCCCCTCGCAAATGTTCATTTTACATAGCTGCTTTTGGGTCAGGCCAATGGAACGCAAAACACTGTTTTCCTGTTTTCTGGACATCTGGTTAGAGAGGGTCGTATTGATAAGGTTTATAACACCAAAGAGGAATACCACCCATGAAAACGCTTCCATACTTCCAAAAACAATAGAATTTATCATTTTTTCATATTCAATTACAGTGTTAATATCATCTAATGCAATATCCGCATGAGCGGATATAATATTTTTTAATTCATCCCTCACATGATCCGCTTTTTTTGGATTACTTACAATGCTCCATGAATAATCAAAGGAGGTGATTTCCGGGTGCAGTTCGTGGAATAATGCTTCCGGTGCAAATTCCAATGCACCGTCAAAGTGATGTGTTCCATGTCCATTATCTAGAGCATTGTTAAACACCCCGGATATAGTAACTGGAATGGTTGATTTCCCGGAGGTAAGTTCAACCGTTTCTCCTACTCCTATATTATCACGGTCACTTGTATGGGAATCAATTATGATGCTGTGTGCATCCGGCGGCATGGTTCCCTCTATCAATGCAGCTTCAACCGCAGAATAATTTTGTTCAGTCAGTATGTCACACATACCACCATCCTCAATTCCGTTGATGCTATAATTTACAAAAAGACTTTGCCTTTTTGCAATCACATCGGTTACACCCTCAATAACCAAAATTTCCTGCTTTAATTCCTCATTCAGTGGATTTCCTGCTGCCATAACTTCTTGTTCTGGCAACTTTGAATCCAAATATATTTTATAGTCACCATCCGGGAAACTTTGTCTTGCAAGTGCCTCTGGTGAGCGCAGCAAAACAATGGAGGATACCACAAGCAGAATAATTCCGCCCAAACTCAATGAGGCTACAATAGCAACGGTCTTTTTTCGGTCACGCTTAAAATTCGCAACTCCCATTGAAACAGGATTGAGCTTGATGTTCTTTTTCCTGCTGCGGATATTCTTTTGCGCCGGGGTAAAACGGACGGCTTCAATAGGGGAAATCCCTGCCGCAATTTTCACCGGCTTACGGATGGAAACAGATACCATAATCCAACTGCTTATGAGCGTCAAAACAACCGTTGCCACATAGGAAACAGCGTTAAACCCCTTAGAAAACAGGAGAAAACCGCCGCATACGCCCAACACTGTACCTATCACAATCCCGATACTACCGAGTTTGCGTCCCTCCTGCTTTACAATCCGCTTGATTTGTTTTGGTGTTGCACCAATCGTCCGAAGCTGCCCGTAGCTCTGGATTTTGTCATTGATGGAGATACGGAAAATACTCTGGATTACAATATAACCGCCGATCAGAACAATGGCTATCACACCAGCTATCGGTGCAAAAGCAAAGGATTTAGAAGTATAAGCAAAATATTTGTTGTTCATTTTGGGCATAGGAAGCTGATATTCCTCTGCAATCCCCCTGCAATAAGAGGTCATCAGTTCTTCTCCCAACTGGTCGCTGTTTTTGAAATGGACATAGGCACGATACCCAGCCGGATCAAACCTATTCCATTCTGTCAGGGCAGCTTTGGAAAGAATGATGGCACAGGTATTCGCTTCTTTTTCATTTACGCTGTCCATAATGCCGGTAACAACATAATCGCCATGAAAACTCTCTGTATCTAAGGTCACAGTATCCCCGATCTTGGCATTGTTTCCATAGGTGGAAAGAAAGTATTTGCTTACGACAATTTCATTTGCCTTTTCAGGAACCCGGCCCTCCAACAACTCCATCTGCGCCTTGGTAATCTCCATCATTTGCGCGTCACAATACACATAGGACGCATGATAACCCTGTTCCGAAAGTTCCTCGCCGAGCGTATAGTAGCCACCTACGCGCTCAAACTCCGGCAGTCCTTTCAGGGTTTCAATGTCGTTTTCCTCTACGCCCAGCCAGACCGCCTCATAAGTATCGACAACCTGATTGCGCTGCATCTGTGTCAGGGAAGTAGATACAATTCCCGTAAAGCAGATCAGAAACGCCGCCAGCGCAACGGCGATTATCACCATGACATTTCTTCGTTTTTCGCTTTTTAAATTTCTCTTCGCCAGATTCTTGACAATTCCGTTTGTATTATTTTCAAAAGGCCAAGTCATAGCCTGCCACCTCCTTATTCTGTTATTTTAATTCGCTCTACTAATGATTGTTTCCGTATAGAACGGATGGCGTATATCGAGTAAAGTGCCTGCACAAACATGAGTAGTACAGCAAAAACAAGCAATTCCCAGATTGGAAACTGATATACTAATTGTCCGAAGATTTCTGTTTTCCCTAAAATTATCACTAACAAAAAGCCAGCCAAACCGCCTACGATCAATGTGATTAACAAGGTTACGGCTACATAGCAGAAGCATTCCATGGTCAACATTTTAGAAAGCTGTTTATCGGATAACCCTACTGATTGTAAAATTCCAAATTCCTGCTGTCTTGCAATCAAATTGGTCATTAACGTATTGATCAGATTAACCAGAGAGAAGAAAAACAGAAAAGCGAGAAGTCCGTAGATAAACATCATAATATTTTTGAATTGGGCTTCTAGCTGTTCGGCATAATCTGACCGGGAAATAATATTCAGTAACGGATCATCTAACAATGCATAAAGTTCTTTACGCAAAGTATCCGTATCTTCATCTGTAAAAACATTCCAAACCTGTTCCATGTTTTTAATATCTGGATAAAGCTGTTTCGCCAGATCCTCTGGTACGCTGAACAGTCCTATCCCTGTAGTCTTTGTAATATTTTCGCCATTCGCTATGCCCATGACCGTAAATTCCATAGGTTCTCCACCATAAGGTTGAAAAGTCAGTGTATCACCTATCTTAGGCTGATATCCTGAATACATCGCAGACAAAGGCTTCTCAAGATCATCGGTTATAACGATTCCATGGTTTTTGACTAATTCATCATAATCAGCAGTTCCCTCCAACACCATCTCTGGAGAAAGTAATTCCTGCTCTTCCTCTCTTGTAAAGGTGTGCAGATAAAAATCTGCGGCAGCGCCATTGGGCAATGACACAAAAGCCGAGGAAGAAGCACGTGAATTTATAGATTTCACTCCATCTACCGCTAAAATTTTTTCTTTAAGTTCTGGAGTCAGAGGATTATTCCGACTAATTTCCGGAAACTCTTCCAAGTCTGCCTCCCATTGGATCGTATAATTACATTTTTCATACATTTGAACAGCAGCCATATTTTTTGCATTGACGGAATGCACTACAGTTGCTGTACTGAACAAAAAGACACCTGCCATTCCAAGGGAAAGCAGCGTTAGTACTGCTTTTTTAGGATTCCGGCGAAAATTCATAACAGCCAGATAATTTGGTGACAGATGTTTTCCAGATTTTCGAGAAGTTTTCTTCGAACCCTCTGCCTGATAACCACTGGCTCGGACTGCCTCGATTGGCGATACTTTCGCTGCAAGCCGGATAGGCGCATAAGAAGAAATTCTCACAATAAATTCTATAAAGAACATCACGCCCAAAGCAATTATAATGTTTTCAGTCCAATCCCAGTAACCCGGAGACGCTGCAAAGCCTGCCGCTCCACCGATTGCAATTCCTATTGGAATACTGCAAATTGATAATCGGAAGCTTTCTCTATGAATGATTTTTCGGATCTGTTTAGGCGTAGTACCCAGAACTTTTAATCGTCCATATTCCCGAAGTTTTCCCCGGATGGAAATAAAGAAAATGCTATAAATAACTAATCCGCAAGCAGCTAAAAAGATGAGTGCAATGGGAATACAAGCATATACACCATCGGATTGAAAACTGCGAATATCAAAATAATTGGAACTGTAAAAAATTCGGTTCTCAGGAATATTATGATCTGCTAAAAAAGCTGCAATATCTGATTTCAGCGCATCCATATCTGTACGATCTGCACCTACGAATCGAAAACGGAACTCATAAAGCGGTTCTCCTTTTGCCTGTGCTTCTAAAAAAGCTTTTGACACTATAACAGAAAACATTCTGGAATTATTTTCCTTTTGCAAAATACCAGAAATGATATAATCCTGATCTCCGTTGCCTAAATTCAAACGAATTGTCTGTCCTATTTCCTGTGGCAATCCAAAATAATCTAAAAAGGCCTGTTCTACGATGATCTCTTGTTCTTTCTCCGGGAAATTCCCAACATAAGAAGGTCTTTTTCCTAGCTTCATCCAACCCTTATCCGCATATTCCACTGCAAGAGTACTGTCTTGATACCGGGCAGATCCAAAATCTTTTGACAGCCCCCACTGTTCAATTTCAGGCTGCGTAGAAAGATGTTCGATTTCTTTTTGTGTTGTTTCCATTACTACTGTTTGATACTGTCCTCGAAGATCTGATAACATCTTACGTTGTTCTGCAAAAACAGTAAAAAATATACCAGACAAAAGAGCAGTTGTTAATGTAATCGTCACAATCAGAAAAATATTTCTTCTCTTATCAGCCTGTAGACTTCGCTTTGCCAGTTTTCTTGTAATCGCGTTGGTATTGTTTTCAAAAGGCCATGTCATATGATCGCCTCCTAACTTACAATTTTTCCATCCTCAATCCGGACAATCCGGTCTGCAAGCCGGGCGATCTCATTGTTATGTGTAATCATTACCACCGTCTGGTGAAACTCATAACTGGTCCGTTTGATCAATCCCATAACATCTGCACTGGTTTTCGAGTCGAGGTTCCCTGTAGGTTCATCGGCAAGCACAATCGCAGGTTTTGCAACTAAAGCCCTTGCAATCGCAACTCTCTGCTGCTGTCCTCCTGAGAGGTTATTCGGCATATTCTTTAGTTTATCTTCCAGCGCCAGCATATGAACCACCTCGTCCATAAATCCCTGATCTACCGTATCCCCATCCAGTTCTACCGGAAGGACAATATTCTCATAAACATTTAAAATCGGAACCAGATTATAATTTTGGAAAATGAAACCAATATTTCTTCTCCTGAAAATCGTCAGTTCTTCATCGTTTTTCTTTGCCAGTTCTTCTCCCCGTACAATGACTCTTCCGCTGGTAGGAGTATCCAATCCTCCCATCATATGAAGCATCGTGGATTTTCCGGAACCTGAAGTGCCTACTACCGCTACAAATTCACCTTCTTCCACTGAAAAATTCACACCATCCAGTGCCTTTGTAATATTCGGTTCCGTACCATAATATTTTTTTAAATCAATTGTCTGTAAAATACTCATATTCTATAAGCTCCTTTCTGCCTTTCTTTGTGATGACTCTATTATAAAATACAAATGTCACAGAAATGTCCGAGAAAAGAACAAAATTCAAGGAATTTCAGCCTGAATTGTTACAAATCTCGGACATTTCATTTTTTGCTATTTATTTTTCATAAGAACTCTTCGATATAGGATTCCGGGAGTTACCAGACTGACTGCTAATAACAACAGTAATATTCCTGCCATTTCTTTCAGCGGATAATAGAATACAAAATAAGAAATCTTTGTTTTCATGTACCATCCAATCCCGCCTATCAACAACGTTCCCGTTGTTACCAGAAGAACACTCAGCAACAGCCAGGTAAACATTCCTTCCGCAAGGAACATACGCTGCAACTGCTTTCTGGTCATTCCCACACGATTCATAATGGCACATTCTTTTTTTCGAAGTAACATATCCGTTACCCTTACATTTAAAAAATTCATAATCCCGATAAAGATCAGGCATCCACTGATTACCAGAAGCAACAGCCTGCTGGTCTGAATATACTCCTGTTCTTTTAATAAAAGGTCTGACCGACTCTCCATCTGGAATAAATTTAATTGCTCCGCATATCCGTTTTCAGACTGAAATTCCATATTTTCTGTTTGGATCATTCCTTTTAACCTGTTTTTGCAGCCTGATTCCTGTTCCTTTTCTACAGAAAAGCTCATTTCAAATGTCTGTGGGGTCAGATTCTCTGACAGGGTTTCAAAGGTTTCCTCTGTTACAAGAAGAAGATTGGTATTTCTGCCATCCCAGCACAACTCTAATTCCGGAAATCCTTCTTTTGTAATATCCAGATATCCGCAATTTATCAGTGTCTCTGAAAGCCGATCGGACATATCCGTTCCCACCGGAACCAGGTCATACACTTCTATGGTATTTCCAAGCTGCTCCAATGCCCGCTCTTCTGAATATTCTGACACTCTGTGATCATGGAGGAGAATCGTTCCGTTTTCATGTGCAAATGTTTTCCAGTCTGTTGTTATCTCCTGCTCTTTCAAAAATTCCTGCAGTTTTTCTTTTTCAGAAGAAGAAATTTTTTGGATCACAGTCGGAACGGTTTCCCCGTCATTGAGTAACTTGATGCTATCCCGACCTTGTTTCCCGATAATAGGGTAAAATCCCTGGATCTTTGTTTCATCCTGCAGGCTGTTTCCGGCAGTCTGCTTGATGTTCTCCAAGAATTCTTTCGGGAAAAAGACCATATTTTCTGTATCCGGGGAAGTTTCCATCAGTGTGCTGCAGGCTTCCTGTGTGATGCGGATTTGAAAATCAGGTTCTTTCATAAACTGGTTTTGCAGATCTACTCCCTTTACAATCACCGAAGATCCAAGGGCTAATCCGCATCCTATGGTCAGAGAAATCATGGTGATGAAAAAAGCCTTTTTATTGTAAAACAGATATCTCCTGGCCAGATAAACTTCCGGCTTGTTTCCAAAACTCCGGAAAACTGCTTTCCTTTTCTTTGTTTGTTTCTTCTCTGCAACAGTCCCAGTTCCATAGTTCATACACTCCAGAGGACTCAGAACTTTGATTTTTTGCTTTACCAGAAGTATCACAACCCCCAATGTCACTGCCACTGGCAGAATGGCTATCAGAAAGAATCCTGGCTGATAGAATGAAATCCCCTCCAGTTCTTCTGCCTGTCCAAGATACAATTTGCCAATGACAGAGGGCAGGATTCCAAGTACCACCAGACTGCCTATGGCAACGCCTGCAAAACTTCCCTTCAAGACAACTTCCATCATCTGCCGGAACATCACTTGTATAATCTGATGCTGCTGTACCCCGATCACTTCCATCAGACCATATTGCTGTAAGTCTTTTCCTAATGATAAATTCAAAATATTATAGATAAACAAAAACATACACAGCAGAATCAGAAAAGAGAACAAGGCTGCAAATCCATAGCTTCCCAGCATTCCTTCCACTGCCCGGTATGCAGCCGAATCCATGCTGACAATCCGCTGCCCTTCCTCCAACCGGATATCTTTCTGCAACTGCTGTTCCATCTGTATGCCACTGACAGAATCCTTTTCCGGTTTCACCAGTATCCTGCAGGGGTCCCATCCAGCTCCGCTTTCTTTCAGTTTCTTCTCAGACAAAAATGCAATGGAAGAACTTGCCCCCTGATTCTGATATTCTGTAAAATATCCGGAAAGCTGAAACGTCTGCTGTCCGGTTCCTTTTGTTTGAAAAAGGTCATTCCAATAAAAATCCAGCTTTAATTCCATTCCCACCTTTGGTTCCGAAATTCCCAGATACGTTAAGGTTTTGGTGGAAAGCATGATTTCGTTTTCCTGTTTGGGATATGTTCCTATGATCTGTGTATAGGCCGGACAGAGCATGGTTTCAAATGCTGTTTCATCTGCCACAACACAGTCGCAATATTTTATCGTTTGATTGCATAGTTTTCCGGCAAATTTTTCCTTTCCCGTCTCTGTTATGTAGGAAAGCGTATGCAGCTGTCCTGCCATTTCTTCTGTACCATTTTCAAGATACGTTGACACTGTCATTCCATCTGTCCGGATATGTTTCTGGATGTCCACCTGGATCTTCCCATAGGCAAAACTTATCATACAGAAAATCGCTCCAACGGTAAGTGCAACTGCCAGAAACAAAAGACGGTTTTTGTTCCGGTTCTGTTTTCTGTAAGAATCCAAAAGCACTTTTTCTGCCGGACGGTGATAATCATAGTCTTTCATCTTCCACCACCCTTCCGTCTTTCATGCGGATGATCCGATCTGCCATAGCAGCGACTTTTTTATCATGGGTAACCACAAGCATGGTCTGCTGATATTGCCTGCTGATCTTTTTTAACAGTTCCATAACAGAGGCGCTGGTTCTGGAATCCAGATTTCCCGTCAACTCATCCCCTAACAGAATGGTAGGATGGGTGTAGACAGCTCTGGCAATGGCAGCTCTCTGTTGTTGTCCTCCCGATAACTCATCCGGCATTTGAAAGAGTTTCTCTTCGATTCCCAGAGTTTTTGCCAAACAAAAAACCTCTTTTTCATCTACTGTCCTCTCCAGTAATTTTGCCGGAAGCACAATATTCTCAAAAACATTCATGGCAGGAATCAGATTATATTTTTGAAAAACAACTCCAATGTGCCATCTGCGAAAAGAAATCTGTTCTTCTAAAGATAGTTGCGTCAAATTTACATCATGCACATAAACACACCCATGGGTGGGCTTTTCCAATCCGCTGATCAAATTTATCAGGGTTGACTTTCCGCTTCCGGAAGCACCAATGACTGCAATAAACTCTCCCTCTTTTATGGAAAAGGATACATCATCAACGGCTCTTATATAATTTTCTCCATTTTGATATTCTTTTGTAAGTGAAACTAATTTTACAGCTGCCATAGTATCCTCCATATATTTCTTTATCTCGGCAGAAAAATAGAAAATGCTGACCCCTTTCCAACCTGTGATTCCACCGTAACATAACCGCCCTGCTGTGTCACAATTTCCCTGGTCAGATAAAGACCGATTCCAACACCCGGCTGATTATGAATCTCTTCTTCCCGGTAAAACCTCTTGAAAATAGATGCCTGATTGCTCTCTGAAATCCCTTTTCCGGTATCAGATACTTTTATCTCCACATACATTTCCCATTGCGCTACAGACACATGGATTCTTCCTCCTGTCGGGGTATATTTTACCGCATTGTCCAACAGATTAAAAATCGCTTCTTCTGTCCACTTACTGTCATGGGACACACGCACATCCTCCGGACATTCCACAGATACATGGATCTTTTTTTGCTCTGCGGAATATACGATTCCGCTCATAGCCTGGGCTAACGTATCATATATAAAGTGATCTTCTTTTTCTAATTGAATCACCCCGGTTTCCAAACGGGAGGTTTTCACCAATGCCTGTATTAAAAAATCCAGCTTATTGATCTGTCCTCTTACACTTTTCAGGAACTCATTTTGCTCCTGTTCTTCCAGGGATTTTGTCAAAAGTGTATCTACAATCATTTTCATGTTGCTCACCGGAGTCCTGACCTGATGGGAAATATCTGACACCAGGGACTGTAATTCCTGTCTCTCTGCTTCTACCTTCCGGTTGCTTTCCTGCAGAATATTATACAGACGCACCAGGCGATGATGGATACGGGCAAAAATCGTCTCTCTGTCGGATACATTTTCAGGTTCCTGACTGCGGTTCATCATGTCATCCAGGATCTGGCACAATTCAGAAGTAAAATTTGACAGTCTCATTCCCAACAGTTGTACCATAAAAAGCATCCACAGTGCTGCGCAGACTGTTAATACCAGCCCAACCCATAACACTGCGATATTTTTGGTCAGAAAGAAAGAGACCAATATGATTGCTGTCATTGAGAGTACCATGCCACCAGTCAGCCAAAAAAACATCTTTTTTACAGAGGTTTTCTTTCCTATCATGCGGTTTCACCTCCGGTCCATTTATATCCCATGCCATATACGGTTTTGATATATACTCTTCCATCTGTCTCAATCTTTCCCCGGATGCGGCTTAACGTTGTCGTTAACGTATGCTCGTCCACATAATTCTCTGTGCAGTCCCATATTTTTTCCAACAACTGCTTTCTTGTTAATACACGATTGCGATTCTGACAGAACAGGTTCAGCATCCGAAACTCCAAGGTCGATAGGGTTAATGGCTTTCCACCCAGCATAGCTGTCTGCTCTGCAAAATTTAAAAACAGCCTGCCATCATCAAAGACATCCTGCATGGACACATGATGCCCCATCATACGCAGTACATTTTCTACTTTTCGCTGCAGGGAATGAATGGAAAAAGGCTTTGTGATATAATCTACTGCTCCAAGTTCATATCCCCGGATTTCATCACTTTCCCTGTCATTTGCAGTCAAAAAGATTACAATGGTATCACTATATTTTTCCCGGATTGTTTTTGCAATCGCATATCCATCTCCATCCGGAAGATTGATATCCAATAATACCAGATCAAACAGTTGGCTTTTTAATACTTCCATGGCTTCTTTTACCGTTTCCACCGAAACAATCCCATAGGATTCTGACTGTAGGTTGTAAACTAACATTTTATTTAAAAGTTCATCATCTTCTACGATTAAAATCTGTTTCATTCTTTTTCATCCTTTACGACAATTTTACTATCATTCTAATTCTTATTTTACAACAGAAATGTCCTAGAAATGTTACAGATTGAAAAATTTATGATTTTCTTTTGGTAATCTTAAAAATCTTTTGGAACGCAAAAAGAAGATGCATGTCACCACACACCTTCTCGTCACTTGCTAAAATCACTTTATACCTCTTGCCTGACTTTAAAACCAATGAATTTTTTCTTCTCTGAATTGGGGCGTATCACTCTTTTGATACGGATCGTAGTTATGAAGATTACAGCCGAATTCCTTCAAGGATTGGATTCTATTCTCTGCTGACCATTCAATCAATGAAATTCCATCAAATTCTTCAATATCCCCATTATCCATCACATTTTTAAAATACCATTCAACAATGGTCTGATTTTCTTTATGAAAAAACTGTTTGATATCCCAGGCGATTACACTCCCCCTCATATTCCATTCCTGAAACCAATGCTTTACGGTTTCACGATTGCTATAACATGGTCCCCAGCTTTCTATATAACTCACGTTCTCTGCAAAAATATCGTCCATTCCCAAATCTTTCTTTTCCAGCCACATAGAAAACCATAACCGGATCATCTGTTCTCTCTTGTCCATAATAGAATCCCTCCTATGCCAAATTCGTTACAGAACCTCTAAACTCAATCTTTTTTCCCATCTATCAAATCATAACTCATATCCAGAAAATCTAAGATTTTTGCCTCACTTACACTTCCATCTAATAACATGGTGATCCAATACTTCTTATTCATGTGATACCCTGGCAGAAAACCGTAGGTCTGTGTCAGAAGTCCAACCATATCCGGTTCACATTTCACATTGATGATATCTACGCTTCCTTCCTCTTTCAAACCCAGTTTCGATTTTTCAACTCGCAGAATAGCTGCATACCACTTTCCATTCTCATGCCGGAGGATTGCACTCTCCGGAGAACTCTTCCAAAGATATTCCGGAATTGTTCCATATTGCTTTTTTACATATTCAAAAATCTCTTCCCGTTTCAAATATTCCACTCCCCAATGACTCTATTTTATCAATCTTATGATTGTACTTTTCATATTTATCAGCAGGCAGGACGTGCGCCCTGCCCACCTTCCCAATTATAGCATTGTTCCTCTGCTCCTACAATGCAATCTGTTCTTTGATTTTTTCTCATTTTTTAGTAAGCAACCAGTCCATATCCCAAAATGGACTGAGAATTCACCGCATAGCTGTTCTGCTTTACCGCATCTCCGCTGTTTCCCTCAATCGTATGTACCGTAGTTCCATCGCAGCTTTCCACGATTCCTACATGGTCACTGGCTCCGTCATGATCCCAATCAAAAAAGATGATAGTCCCTGGTGTCGGAACACTTCCTCCACTCTGCCATTTCCCCTTTGCCTGAAACCAAGCTACACCATCCGTACAAACAGAAAACTTCGGTACTGCTTCCTTTTGAATGAGTCCTGCCTGATCCGCACACCAGCTGACAAAGCAGGCACACCACTCTTGTCTCTCTGTAAATCCCCACCATGACCAGAACTTATGACCACCTTCATTTCCAAGCTGGCTTTTCGCAATGGTGACAAGCTGTCCGTTTCCAAAGAGTGGTCCTATGTCAAGAAAAAGTACAAATTAAATGTAACCAATTTTCTCTGTTCTG
>JAUNAX010000010.1 GCA_030527365.1 Eubacteriales bacterium
CGCGTCTATGTGTTATTATAATAAATTGTGTGTTTTTCGTCAACTTCTGAAGATATCCTGCAAACCGCCCTACATTGGAATCGTCAAGGGCTGCCTCAATTTCGTCAAGAAGACAGAACGGGGACGGCTTTAAGTTCTGGATTGCAAAAAGAAGGGCAATCGCTGTAAGCGCCTTCTCCCCACCGGAAAGCTGCATCATATTCTGAAGTTTTTTCCCCGGCGGCTGGGAAATAATACGAATTCCCGCCTCGAGAATGTCTTCATCTTCAGAAAGTTCCAGCGTTCCCTTTCCTCCGCCAAAAAGTTCTTTGAAAGCCTTATCAAACTCTCTCTGTATCTCACGGAATTTTTCTGAGAATTGTTTACGCATTCCCTCGTCCAGTTCTTCTATGATCTGCTCCAGAGTCTTTTCTGCCTGTAACAGATCTTCATACTGATTGGAAAGGAAGGTATGGCGTTCTAAAAGTTCCTTATAATCCTCAATAGCATTTACATTGACGGTACCGAGACGTCGGATTTCTTCTTTGATCTTTCCGATTTCTTTTTGCATTTCCTGACGGTCTGTCAGCTCTTCTTTTTTATATTGAAGGGCATTGTTCGGAGTAATTTCATACTCCTCCCACATATAAGAAATCTGCGCTTCTCTGCTCTCCTCTATTTTTTCCCTCTGACTTTTCAATCGGAAACATTCTTTATCAAGTAAGCCCATCTGACCGGAAAGTGCGTCACGCTTTTCGAAAAAGGCTTTGTGGCTTTTGTTTCTCTCTTCCTTTTCCTCTGTAAGCGCCTGCAAACTGTCTTTCGAAGCCTTCTCTTCCTCTTCAAAATGAGCAATGGTATTTTTAAGACTGATAATATCCTGCTGTTTTTTCTCCATTTCCTCTTTTCCAAGCTTCAAATTTTCCTGAAGCTTCCCGCGCTCCTCTTTACAGGAAGCAATTTCAGAAGAAAGGCGGGAGAGATTTTCCATTGTAAACTGCGTCTTCTGTCCCATAGAGGATACTTCCAGACGGATATTTTCCAGCTCTTTTAAAGCCTCGCTCTCCTCATTTTTCCATTCGTCCAGCTCCTGCTGCCTTGTTTCAATAAAGGTTTCCAGCTCTTTTTCATCTTTCTGGGATTCTTCCAGTTCTTTTTTTATACGACTGTGATCTTCCTGAACCTCGCGTACCTGCCTCTGCATATCCATCTGGTCTCTCTGCACCTGCAAATAGCCTCTCTGAATCTGATCGTTTTTTTCCTCAAGCTGATTCATGCTCATTTTCGCAGTATTCTGTTCGATATACTGAAGACGAAGTTTTTCTTTAAAGTCTGCAATGGTATCACGAATCACGTTTCTTCTGCTTCTGTTTTCATCAATGGAATGCTGCATTTCTTCCAGCTCCGTTTTCAGGGAAGACACTTTCTTTTCCAGTTCTTCAATTTCTCTTTTTCTTCCAAGAAGGTTGCTGTTGTTTCGAAAAGCGCCGCCCGTCATGGAACCGCCGGGACTTAAAGACTCTCCCTCTGTTGTTACCATTCGAAGGGTATGTCTGTATTTTCTTCCAATGGCAATAGCATGGTCAATATGATCCACTACGAGAACCCTTCCCAGAAGATACCGGATCACGCCCTGGTATCTGGGCGCTGTATTGACAAGCTCACTTGCAAGACCGATTACCCCTTTCTCCTTTAACGCCTCTTTCTGAGGAAATTCTCCCCTTGCATTTACACTGCTTAAAGGAAGGAAGGTGGCGCGTCCGAAACGATTTTTCTTTAAAAATTCAATCATCTGTTTGGCAGTCTGCTCATTGTCTGTAACAATATTCTGAATGCTGCCTCCAAGCGCTGTCTCAATGGCAATTTCATAATCCTTATTTACCTGAATCAGATCTGCCACTACTCCTTCGATACCCGGAACTTTCTCTTTCTGTTCCATTACCTTTCGGATACTGTTCCCGTAACCATCGTAGCGCTCCGCCATATTTTTGAGAGAATCCAGCCTGGACGCTTCCCTGTGATATGCAGCCTGTCCTGCCTCCATCTGTGCATTCTGTTTTTTCAACTGCCCCTGAATAGAAAAAACTTCCTCTTCAAGTCTCTTGCATTCTTCGTTCATTTCTTCAATCAGAGCAGTGATCGCTTCATATTTTGAAGAAGCTCTTTTCATGGCGCTGGACTGCTCCTCCTCCTCGCTTTTCAGCTTGAGGATTTTTTGGCTCAGTTCTGCTTTACGAATACCAATCTGTTCCATCATGGTATCGAAGCGCTGTGCTTTTCCTTTTGTTGTGGCACGGGTATTCAAAATTTCAATAATTTCGTTTTTTCCATCTTCCACAGCCGCGCTGCATTCCCGTATGTTTTCCTGAATATTCGAAAGATTCTCTTCTTTTTTCTTCATCTGCTGTTTCATTTCAGATGTTTTTTCTTTTAAAAGCGTTCCTTCTTCCTGCTGTTCCTTTTTCGCTTCCTCTTTTTTAGAAAGTTCTTCTGCAATGGCAAAAAGACGGCTTTCGTAATGCTCCTGGTTCTGTTCTCCTGCAAAGAGCTGTTCATTTAAGACATTGATCTGTCCTTCCATCTGCTGTTTCTGAAGGGCTTTCCCCTGGATTTCTTCCCGAAGAGTCTCCATTTTCTCTTCCAGACTTTCCAGCTCTTTTTCCAGGCGGTCGTATTCTTCTTTTGTCTTTTCATAAGCACTGCCTGTCTCCTGAAGCTGGTGCTCTGCTGTTTTAGTTTTCTCTTCCAGCTCTTTTAAAAGGCCCACTGTATGTTCGTTTTCCGCAAGAAAAAGATTCACGTCCAGTTCCTTTAGCGCCTCTCTTTTTCCAAGATAAATCTTCGCTGTTTCCGCCTGTTTTTCAAGAGGGGTAAGCTGCCTTGTAAGCTCGCTTAATATATCGGTTACGCGGACAAGATTCTGCTGTTCCTCTTCCAGCTTTTTGATGGTTGTATTTTTTCTTCTCTTAAATTTTACAATTCCTGCCGCTTCGTCAAAAAGCTCTCTTCTCTCTTCCGGCTTTCCGCTCAGGATTTTATCAATCTGACCCTGCCCGATAATCGAATATCCTTCCTTGCCAATACCGGTATCGTAAAACATTTCATGAATATCCTTCAGCCTGCAGGCACTTCCATTAATGAGATATTCGCTCTCCCCGGAACGATAGAGCCGCCTTGTGACAGTTACTTCCTGAAAATCCACTGGAAGCTTATGATCGGAGTTATCGAGAGTAATCGCCACAGAAGCAAAGCTTAATGGTTTTCTTGTCTCTGTCCCGGAAAAAATAACGTCCTGCATATTTCCGCCACGGAGCTGTTTTGCACTCTGCTCTCCCAGCACCCACCGTACAGCGTCTCCCACATTGCTTTTTCCGCTTCCATTGGGTCCTACAATTCCTGTAATCCCATTATGAAATTCAAAGTTTATTTTCTGTGCAAAGGACTTAAAGCCCTGCACTTCAATGTTTTTTAAATACATAGTTCACCTGTTATTGTTTTATCCTGCGTATTGCTTCATAGGCAGCCGCCTGCTCCGCCGCTTTTTTTGTGTGCCCTTTTCCTCTTCCCATTACCGTTCCATTTACAACGGCACTGACTGTAAAGCTTTTATTGTGATCTGGACCTTCCTCTTTGATAAGCTGATATTCCACAGGCTGTCCTCCGTTTTCCTGAACGATTTCCTGCAGGATGGTCTTGCTATCATAAAAGAGCTGTTTATGCTCTATGTCATTTAGAATAAATTTCAGTACGAACTCCTTTGCGCTAGCAAAACCACCGTCCAGATAAATCGCTCCAAGAAGCGCCTCTGTTGCATCTGAAACAATGGAATCTCGATTCCTTCCCCCTGTCATATCCTCTCCCTTCCCAAGAAGAAGGTACTCCGGAAGCCCAAACTCTCTGGCACAGTAGGCAAGACTCGGCTCACATACAAGACTGGCACGTTTTTTGGTAAGCTCTCCCTCCGGAACCTTCGGGTATGCAGCAAAAAGAAAGTCGCTGCTGATAAGTTCAAGGACTGCATCTCCCAGAAACTCCAGACGCTCATTACAGCCTGCTTTTCCCAGTTTTTTTTCATTGGCATAGGAACTGTGTGTCATTGCCTGAGAAAGGAGCCGTTTATTTTCAAATGTATATCCTATAATTTCTTCCAGTTTTTTAAGATCTCTCTCCATAATTTTTCTGTTCCTTTCACCCTTTGATCAGACGGCGAAGGAGCGAAACAGCATCGCCCACTGTCTGAATCTCCTCGGCGTCTTTTTCTTCAATTTCAATATCATACGTTTCTTCCAGACAGAGAAGAATCTGGAACAGATCCAGAGAATCTGCTCCAAGGTCATCTACAAATCCTGAAGATTCCGTGATTTCCTCCCTGTCTATATGAAGAATTTCTTCTATGATTTCTTTCAGCTTTTCAAATTCCAATTTCAATCTCCCTCATTAATATGTTCTGCAATCTTTTCATTAATCTGCTGCTGTTTGAAATCCACACACTGAAAAATAGCATTTTTTATTTCTACAGAAGACGCACTTCCATGCGTTTTCACAACAAGTCCCTTAAGCCCCAGAAGCGGCGCGCCGCCGTGCTTTGTGGTATCGAACTCTTTTAATGTCTCTTTTAATGCAGGCTTAATAAGAAGCGCTCCCATTTTACTCCTTGTGTTTTTCATCATGCCGCCCTTGATTTTACTCATAAGAGTCGCTGCAAGTCCCTCGTAAAGCTTTAAAATCACATTTCCCACAAAGGCTTCGCATACGATAACATCTGCGTATCCTGAAGGAATATCTCTTGCCTCAATACTTCCGATAAAATTAATTCCCTTACATGCCTTTAAAAGTGGAAACGTTTCTTTTACAAGAGCATTTCCCTTTTCTTCTTCTGCTCCGTTATTTACAATGGCAACTCTCGGATTTTTGATTCCCACAATATGTTCCATGTAAATAGAACCCATTTTTGCAAACTGTACAAGATGAGAAGGACGGGCATCTACGTTTGCCCCGCAGTCTACAAGAAGAGACACACCTTCTGCTGTTGGGATCAGCGGAGCCAGCGGCGGACGCTCCACGCCTTTGCTCCTTCCCACAATCACCTGTCCTCCTACAAGAACTGCACCGGAGCTTCCAGAAGAAACAAAGGCGTCAGCCTCCTGTTTTTTTACCATATTCAGACCAACTACAATAGAAGAATCCTTTTTCTTACGGATTGCCATAACAGGAGGTTCTGCTGTCTCAATCACTTCTGTTGTGGGAACAATGTGAATCCGTTCTTTTGGAGCGGAAGTATATTTTTCCAGTTCTTTTTCAATTACATCTTTGTTTCCTGTAAGAATGACTTCTATATCACTGCGCTCTTCTACAGCTGCTGCCGCTGCTTTTACCGGTTCTGCCGGCGCATTGTCGCCGCCCATAGCGTCCACTACTACTTTTACTGTCTCTGACATGTTTTTTTCCTCCTGTTTTCTATTGCAACTGCCATATATGATACTCGATTTTTATAGAAAAAGTCAATAGGAAAGCGCCTTTCCGTCAAGAACTGCCTCCATAAGACTGTCCCCCTCATAACGGAGCGTCAAAGAGAAAAACGGAGCATTTTCCGCCATAAGGCGAAGAAAAATCTTATCTCCTGTCCAAAGGTTCAGATTTTCTATTTCAGATTTTTTCACCCATTTAAGGTTTCCCTCGTCACAGTCACTTAATTCTCCTGTAAAGCCTTCCGCTGTGTAAAGGCACATATATTCTGTTCCATATCCTTTCTGCGTAAAGGTAACAAGCCCGCGGAATTTCCAGGAAGTAAGAGTAAGACCTGTCTCTTCTTTTACTTCTCTTAAAAGGCATTCCTCCGGACTTTCTCCCTCTTCAAAATGTCCGCCTACTCCAATCCATTTATCCTTATTTACATCATTTTTCTTTGATACCCGATGAAGCATAAGATAAGAATCTTCTTTTTCTATGTAACAAAGAGTTGTCATGGGGCTTCTCATAATCCCGCCTCCTTTTCGTTTTTCTGGGCTTCTATACGCTCTGCCAGGTCGTTTAAGTAAACCCATCTGTCCATCTTTTCTTCCAGAGCTTTTTCCGCCTTTTCTTTTTCTTCTACAATCTCACGAAGCTTTCCGGAATTGGTAGCGTTTTTCATCATATCCGCCTCAAGAGAGGCAATTTTTTCTTCCAGCTTTTCTATGTCCTCATCGATTGTCTCAAATTCTCGTTCTTCCTTATAAGAGAATTTAAGCTTTTCCTTCCTGTTCTGTTTCCAGCCGTTTCTGGAAGATTTATTTTCTTTTACAGGAACGCTTTCTTCCACAGACACATCCGCCTGCCTTCTTTCTCTCGCTTCCAGATAATCTGTATAGCCTCCCTCATACTGCACAAGATGTCCCTCTCCCTCAAAAGCAAAAATCCGGTCTGACATATTGTCAAGAAAATACCGGTCATGGGAAACTGCAACTACGATTCCTGAAAAAGAATCCAGATAATCCTCAAGAATGGTCAATGTGGGAATATCAATATCATTGCTTGGCTCGTCAAGGAGGAGGACGTTGGGCGCTTCCATAAGCACCTTCAGAAGATAAAGGCGGCGTTTTTCCCCTCCGGAAAGCTTTTCCACAGGAGTGTACTGCATGGCAGAATCAAAGAGAAATCGTTCCAGCATCATGGAGGCGCTGATTTTTCCGTCTTTTGTGGGAATATATTCCGCAACCTCTCGTATGTAATCAATGACACGGAGATTTCTGTCCATATCCGGCACTTCCTGAGCAAAATATCCGATTTTAATGGTATCTCCCCACTCAATTTCTCCTGCGTCCGGTTTTAAAATACCGGCAATCATTTTCATAAGGGTGGATTTTCCGCAGCCGTTTGGGCCAATAATACCAAGGCGCTGATTTCGGAGAATAATATAAGTAAAATCATCTATTACTTTCTTTTCTCCAAAGGATTTGCTTACATGATGAAGCTCGATCGTCTTTTTTCCCATACGGGTTTCTACAGAATCCAGTTCCACTCTCTGGTCTTTTACAGGCGCTGCTCCGTTTTTTAATGCCTCAAGCCGTTCCAGACGTGCTCTCTGCTTTGTGCTTCTTGCACGGCAGCCGCGTTTCGCCCACTCAAGCTCCATTCTAAGCACACTCTGACGTTTCCGTTCTCCTGCCAGTTCCATTTCTTCTCTCTGGGCTTTCAGCTCCAGAAACTTTGAATAATTTGCTTCATAGGAATACAGTTTTCCGTGACTGATCTCCAGAATCTTATTTGTTACCCGGTCAAGGAAATATCGGTCGTGTGTTACCATGATCAAAGCTCCCTTAAATTTCTGAAGATAATCCTCAAGCCAGGCAGCCATCTCATTATCAATGTGGTTTGTGGGCTCATCAAGAATCAGAACGTCTGCTGGATTTACAAGAATTCTTGCAAGAGCCACCCGTTTTTTCTGTCCCCCGGAAAGGTGCTCTATTTTTTCTTCGTGATCTGCAATGCCAAGTTTATTTAAAATATTGGCTGCCTCGCTTGCAGTCGCCCAGTCCTTCTGCCACTTTCCGTCTGCCACATAATCAAGAATCGTGGTATTTGGAGGAAACTCCGGATTCTGGGGAAGGTAAGTGATGCGAAGCCCGTTTTGAGTAATGACCTGCCCTTCGTCCGGTTCTTCCAGACCTGCTATAATTTTTAATATAGTGGTTTTTCCGGTACCGTTGATTCCGATGATTCCGATTTTATCTCCCTGATGGATTCCATAGGAAACATCGTCAAAGATTACTTTTTCTCCAAATATTTTACTTACGTGTTCTATATTTAAAATGTTCATTTTCTGTCCTCGCTTTGATTTTGCTCCCGCTTTCACACGGTATGTCTAGTATAACATTCCTTTTCGACAGATTCTACTGTTTTTCCTGGAAATATATGGTTTTTAATATTGACTTTTTTTGTCAAGTATATTATAATGCGTGTTGCTGAATACAAAAATAATTTTTAATTTTTATAATTTCAAGGAGGAAATACTTATGAATCAGTGCTATGGCTGCAACACCTGCAAAAGCGCAGACAAACCCCTGGAGGATTTTATCCGTTCCCTTCCAATGGAAACTTCTCATCACAGAGTAGATACTCAGAAAACAAAATGTGGTTTTGGTCTTCAGGGCGTCTGTTGTCGTCTCTGTTCCAACGGTCCCTGCCGTATTACCCCAAGCTCCCCAAGAGGAATCTGCGGCGCCAATGCAGACACAATCGTAACACGTAATTTCTTAAGATCCGTTGCAGCAGGAAGCGGCTGTTATATCCACATTGTAGAAAACACCGCTTTAAATCTGAAAAAAACAGCACAGACAAAGGGAGAATTAAAAGGAATGGAATCCTTAAATCACCTTGCGGAGCTGTTTGGCATTGAAGAAGAAGACAACTATGTAAAAGCTGAGAAAATTGCAGATGCGGTTCTCGCAGATCTTTACAAGCCGGAATATGTACAGGCTGAACTTGTAGAAAAAATTGCTTACGCTCCACGTGTGAAACGCTGGAAAGAACTTGGCATTATGCCTGGCGGAGCAAAATCCGAAGTATTTAAGGGCGTTGTAAAATGTTCTACAAACTTAAATTCCGATCCTGTAGATATGCTGACAGACTGCTTAAAACTTGGTATTTCCACCGGTATTTACGGTCTTACACTTACAAACCTTTTAAATGATGTTCTTTTAGGACAGCCTGAGCTTCGCCCTGCACCAGTTGGGCTTCGTGTAATTGACCCGGATTACATTAACATTATGATCACCGGCCATCAGCACACTATTTTTGTAGACTTGCAGGAAAAACTGGTAGCGCCTGAAGCAGTCAAAAAAGCGCAGGCAGCAGGTGCAAAAGGCTTTAAACTTGTTGGCTGTACCTGTGTCGGACAGGATTTACAGCTTCGTGGTTCTCACTATCAGGAAGTATTTGACGGTCATGCAGGAAACAACTACACAAGTGAGGCAATTCTTGCAACAGGCGGAATTGATGCAGTTCTTTCTGAATTTAACTGTACACTTCCTGGCATTGAACCAATCTGTGATGAACTGAAAATTAAACAGATCTGCCTTGATGACGTTGCCAAGAAAGCAAACGCAGAACTTCTTCCGTATAAATTTGAGGAAAGAGAAGCACAGACAGAAGTTATTATTGATAAGATTATTGAAGCTTACAAAGAACGCCGTGGAAATGTTCCAATGAACCTTCTTCCAGAGCACGGCAACTCCAATACCCTTACCGGTGTAAGCGAAGGCTCTTTAAAATCCTTCCTTGGCGGAAGCTGGAAACCACTTATTGACCTGATTGTATCTGGTGATATTAAAGGTATTGCAGGCGTTGTCGGATGTTCCAACTTAACAGCCGGAGGCCACGACGTTTTAACTGTAGAGCTTACAAAAGAGCTGATTGCACGCGACATCATTGTTCTCACAGCAGGCTGTTCTTCAGGCGGTATCGAAAACTGCGGTCTTATGACTCCTGAAGCAGCAAAACTTGCAGGTCCAAAGCTTCGTGCAGTATGCGAAAAACTTGGTATTCCGCCAGTATTAAACTTCGGTCCGTGTCTTGCTATCGGACGTCTTGAAATTGTGGCAACAGAGATTGCAGCAGAACTCGGCGTTGACCTTCCGCAGCTTCCTCTTGTTCTCTCAGCAGCACAGTGGCTTGAGGAACAGGCGATTGCAGACGGCTGCTTTGGTCTTTCCCTTGGTCTTCCTCTCCACCTTGGTCTTCCGCCATTTATGACAGGAAGCCCTGTTGCAGTCAAAGTTTTAACAGAAGACATGAAAGAGCTTACAGGAGGTCAGGTAATCATTAATTCTGACGCAAAAGCTTCCGCTGATATTCTGGAGAATATTATCGAAGAAAAACGCAGCGCATTACATATCTAGGAGGTGTTTCCATGAAACGTATTTTCATTGATGCTGCCAAATGTGACGGCTGCAAAAACTGTACGGTTGCCTGTATGCAGGCACACCGTGCAGATAAAGGAAATGTATACTCTCTTAATTTAACAGACATTCTTAATGAATCAAGAAACCATATTGTCTGTTCCTCCGACGGCAGTTACAAGCCGATCTTCTGCCGCCACTGCGATCAGCCGGAATGTGTTATGTCCTGTATGAGCGGTGCGCTTACAAAAGATCCGGAAACAGGTCATGTTCTTTACGATGAAAACAAATGCGGTTCCTGCTTTATGTGTGTGATGAACTGTCCTTATGGCGTTTTGAAACCAGATACTGCCACACATACAAAAGTAATTAAATGTGATTTTTGCGCAGAAGATCCGGAAGGTCCGGCATGCGTGCGTGCCTGTCCAAAAAAAGCAATCTACATTGAGGAGGTGGGAGAATGAAGCATGTAATTATTGGTGCCGGAGCAGCCGGTATTCAGGCAGCAAAAACCATTCGCTCTCTTATGAAAGATGCAGAAATTCTTGTGATTTCTACAGATACTCATGTACACTCCCGTTGTATGCTGCATAAATATTTAAGCCATGAAAGAGATGAAAAGACACTCTCCTTTATACCGGAAGATTTCTTTGAAACAAATCATATTTCCTGGATAAAGGATAAAACCGTTACCTCCATTGATACAGAAGCTTCTGTTGTTATTCTCCAGGATGGCAGCCAGGAGTCTTATGACCGTCTTCTCATCGCAACAGGTGCACACAGCTTTATTCCTCCTGTCGGACAGTTCCGGGAAGCGAACAACGTATTTGGTCTTCGCGATTTAAGTGATGCACAGGCAATCCGCCCTCTTGCAGATAAAGCAGAGAATATTCTTGTAGTCGGCTCCGGTCTTGTAGGCATGGATGCAGCGTATGCCTTCCTTGAGCAGGGAAAAGCTGTCACTGTAGTAGAAATGGCAGAGCGCATTCTTCCTCTCCAGCTTGATGAAGCTGCCGGAGATGCGTATAGAGAGAAATTTGAAGGCCACGGATGCCGCTTCCTTCTTGGAAAAAAAGCTTCTGAAACAGTTATGAACACAGACGGTGCAATCGAAGCTGTTATCCTGGATGACGGTACAAGAATCGACTGTGACCTTGTAATCGTGGCAGCAGGTGTTCGCCCGGCTATTGAATGCGTACAGGGAAGCAGCATCAAATCGGAGCGTTTTATTGAAGTAAATTCCCATATGGAAACAAGCTGTCCTCATGTTTACGCAGCAGGAGATGTTGCCGGTCTTTCCGGCATCTGGCCAAACGCTATGAAACAGGGCGAAACTGCTGCTTATAATATGTGCGGCATCGAAAAAGACTATACCGACCTGTATGCTATGAAAAACACCATGAATTTTTACGGCATTACTACTCTCTCACTGGGCCGTGGAGTCGCAGAGAAGGGAGATGAGGTGATTATCCATCAGGATTCTAAAGGCTATCGCCGTGCCATATTAAGAGACGGAAAGCTGGACAGCATTCTCATTCAGGGAGAAATTGATTACAGTGGTGTTTACCAGTATGTGATTAAAAACAAAATTGATGTTTCCTCCATGAAAGATAAAATTTTTGCATTATCCTTTTCTGATTTTTATGGAATCGATGAAAAGGGAAAATATCAATATCAGTATTAAATTATTTTCTACATAATTTCACACATTCATTCTATGGAAAAGATGGCTGCAATGCCATCTTTTCTATTCACATATGATTCTCCGCTATATCCAAAACAGAAAGAATAACTCTTCCTATAAAACTTAAATCAGGGAATGGATCCTCTCCATTCCCTGACCTTTTTTACATTCCCATTCCCTTTTCCGGTTTCGGGAATTTTTTTATGTAATAGATGATAAACAATACAGAAGTAATACCCCAGGACACCGGATAACTGAGCATAATGGTGTCAATACCCGGAACAACAGGCAGTACGGCAAACATCCATACAATACGAAGAACGCATACGCCTCCGCAAGTGAGAAGCATAGGAACAAGGACTTTTCCGGCTCCCCTTAATGCTCCTGAAAGGATCCCTATCATAACGTACAGGAAGTACGAAGGAAGCAAAAACTGCATCATATGGACTCCTATATTGATTACATTACTGTCTGTTGTAAAAATATGGTACAACGGCTCTGCAAAAGCAAACAGGAACACACTGAGTACAACAGCAGACGCATACGACATCACCATACATACGCGTACGCTTTTTCTCATTCTGTCCTTTCGTCCTGCACCGTAATTCTGACCTACAAAGGTGGTAATCGCAATCCCGAAAGCATTAATTACCATCCAGAATACAGCATCAATTTTTGCAAAAGTCCCCCAGGCTGCCACTGTATCTGTTCCTAATTTATTTACAAATATCTGAATAATCAGGTTTGCAATATTGTACATTACAGATTCCAGTCCCGCCGGAAGTCCGATACGAAGAATGGAGCGAAGAGCCGTTCCATGAAACGCAATTTTCTTCAAATGAAGCTGGTACATAGTATCTTTTTTCAGAAGCATTACCGTTACCATAACAGCGCTGACAGCCTGAGAAAACACGGTCGCAACCGCTACTCCTGTAACGCCCATATGCGCCCATACAACAAGAATAATATCGAGTATAATATTCAGTATACAAGTGACGATTAAAACGTACAGAGGGCGTTTAGAATCCCCTACAGCTCTTAAAACAGAAGACCCCACATTGTAAATCAGGTTGAATACAAGACCGCCAAAATAAATGTATAAATACGTTCTGGAATCCCTCATAATCTCTTCCGGTGTTTTCATCAGCTCCAGCACAGGTCCGGAAATCAAAATTCCAATTATGCCCATTACAATGCCCGCTGCAATGGAAAAAGCATAAGACGTATGCAGGGTATGATGGAGATTTTTCTTATCCCCTGCCCCGTAAAACTGTGAGATCACAACTGCCGCCCCGGAAGAAAGTCCCACAAAAAAACCTACGATCAGGTTTACGATCTGCGCAACAGAGCCGCCTACTGCAGCCAGGGCTTCTTTTCCCACAAAACGCCCTACTACAATAGTATCTGCTGTATTATAAATCTGCTGAAAAAATGTCCCGAATACAATGGGAAAAAAGAATAGTAAAAGCTGTTTCCAGATCACTCCCTCTGTAATCTGATTTTTCTTTTCCATACCAATACCTCAACTACAAGTGATTTTTATTTATGCAAAATGTGGCAAAACGAAAAATGAGGGATTTTCAATCTCTTGAAATCCCCCATTTTACTAAAAAATCATTAGTCTTCAACTTTGATGATTTCTTTTTTGTTATAGCTTCCGCATTCCTTGCAAACTCTGTGAGGCATCATAAGAGCACCACATTTGCTGCATTTTACTAAGTTCGGAGCAGTCATTTTCCAGTTTGCTCTTCTCTTATCACGTCTAGCTTTAGATGTTTTATTCTTTGGACAGATGGACATATGTTACACCTCCTTAAATTTACTAAATATATCACTGATGGCTGCCATACGCGGATCTTTTGGCTCCTCCACACAATCGCAGGAACCCTCATTCAGATTCTTCCCGCACTGGCGGCAAATCCCTTTGCAGTCTTCTTTGCATAAAACTTTCAAAGGCCAGTTCATCAGCACCTCAAAATAGACCAGTTGGTCCACATCCAGGTCCATACCTGTGAGATAGGCATTTTCATCCAAATCATTCACCCGATCTTCGTCTGTCAGCTTCATATCCAGCTTTCTTTTAAAAGAAATTGGAATCTCAACTGAAACCTCTTCCAGACAACGGTCACAGGGAATGCTTACTGTAATGCCTCCCGTACCCACAAGCTCGAGAACCTTCTTTCCTGTGTTGGTAATGGTAAGCTCAAGAGGCTCCTTATGAAGAACCGGAAAGCTTCCCATCTGGAAGGTAATGCAATCCATCTCAAGCGGTGCAGTTACCTGCACACATTTTCCCTCACAAGATGAAATATCTGATAAATGTATCTGCATAGTAATCTCCTATCCACACTCAATCAATTATACATACAGGTTCCGGATTTGTCAACGATATTTTGTCCTGTTTTGGAAGAAAATGTATCCTACCAAAATGTATCTTAAACAAGAGCAACTGTCTCTCTGCAGATTGCCAGTTCCTCATTTGTCGGAATGACTGCAACTTTTACTTTGGAATCCGGTGTGGAAATTACGATTTCCTCACCTCTTGTCTCGTTTGCTTCTTTGTTAAGAGTGATTCCAAGGTATCCGAAATAGCTTACGATTTTTTCACGTACAGGAATTGCATTCTCGCCGATTCCCGCTGTAAACACGATAGCGTCTACACCGTTCATAGCGGCTACATATCCACCTACGAATTTTGCAATACCGTAGCAGAGAACATCGATTGCGTTTGCTGCATCTTCGTTTCCGTTCTGTGCTGCTTCATTTAAGTCACGGAAGTCGCTGGAAAGTCCATTGGAAAGTCCGAGAAGACCGGATTTCTTGTTCAGTACGTTCATAACGCCTGCAATGTCCAGATTTTCTTTCTTTGCGATATATTCCATAATAGCCGGGTCAATATTTCCGGAACGTGTTCCCATTACAACACCTTCAAGAGGAGTCAGACCCATTGTTGTATCTACACATTTGCCGTTTACAACAGCGCTGATAGAAGAACCGTTTCCAAGATGGCATACAATCACTTTAGAGTTGTCTTTATCAAGACCTAAAAACTCCACTGCACGTTTGGATACGAAGCTGTGAGAGGTTCCGTGGAAGCCGTATCTTCTTACTTTGTAGTTTTTGTAGTAGTCGATCGGAAGTCCGTAAAGGAATGCTTTTGCAGGCATTGTCTGATGGAAAGCAGTATCAAATACGCCAACCTGAGGAACACCTGGCATAAGCTCAGCACATACACGGATACCGATTAAGTTTGCAGGATTGTGAAGAGGAGCAAGATCGTTGCACTCTTCTACTGCCTTGATCATTTCGTCTGTGATCACTGCTGAGGAAGCGAATTTTTCTCCGCCGTGTACAACACGATGTCCAATGGCGTTTACTTCTTTTAAGCTCTTGATTGCGCCTGTTTTTTCATTTGTAAGAGCATCCAGAACCATCTGAATCGCTTCTTTGTGTGTAGGCATGGAAGCCTCTGTGATTTCTTTGTCGCATCCGGATTTCTGATATACAAGTCTTCCGTCAATGCCGATTCTCTCGCAAAGACCTTTTGCAAGAACTGCCTCTGTCTCAGAGTCGATTAACTGATATTTAAGAGAAGAACTTCCGCAGTTAATTACCAATACATTCATGATTTTACTCTCCTGATTTTAAATATTTTTCTTATTTGTCTTCTGCCTGGCACTGTACAGCTGTGATTGCAACAACACCTACGATGTCATCTGCGGAGCAGCCACGGGACAGGTCATTTACTGGTTTTGCGATACCCTGTGTTACAGGACCATAAGCCTCTGCTTTTGCAAGGCGCTGAGCCAGTTTATATCCGATATTTCCTGCATCAAGATCAGGGAAGATAAGTACGTTTGCTTTTCCTGCAACTTCACTTCCCGGTGCTTTGGAAGCTCCAACACTTGGAACGATTGCAGCGTCAAGCTGGAATTCTCCATCCAGTTTCAGTTCCGGATGCTCTTCTTTTGCGATTCTTGTAGCCTCGATCACTTTGTCTACATCTGCATGTTTTGCGCTTCCCTTTGTGGAATGAGAAAGCATAGCAACAACAGGCTCTTCCTGAACAAGAAGCTGGAAGGATTCTGCTGAAGAAGCTGCGATAGCTGCAAGTTCTTCCGGATTCGGATTCTGTACAAGACCGGAATCACCAAATACAAATGCGCCGTTTGCACCGTATTCACAGTTCGGAACAACCATCAGGAAGAAAGCAGATACCAGTTTTGTTCCCGGTTTTGTTTTCAGAATCTGTAAACATGGTCTTAATGTGTCTGCTGTAGAGTGGCATGCACCGGAAACCATACCGTCTGCATCGCCCATTTTCACCATCATAACACCATAGTACAGGTACTGATTTAAAAGAATGTCTTTTGCCTGCTCAGGTGTCATGCCTTTTTTCTGTCTTAATTCTACTAATTTGTCAATATAACCCTGTGTTTTCTCAGAAGTTGCAGGGTCTACGATTTCTGCGCCGGAAATATCAAATCCGCCTTCTGCAGCACTCTTTTTAACAGTTTCTTCATTTCCTACAAGAACAACTTTTGCAATGCCCTCTTTTAAAATTTTCTCTGTTGCGTCCAGAGTTCTCATATCCTCTGTCTCCGGCAGTACAATTGTTTTTACATTTGCTCTTGCTCTGTCTTTCAGTACATCAATAAATCCCATAGTTAAATGGCTCCTTTCTATTTCACCCTTTACGGGCAGCACTCATAGCTGTTAATATTATACCCCTATACTCCTTGTATTTCAAGCGTTCAAATGCTAGAATATGCCATAAGAAAGTATTTTTTGAGGTGCAATTATGAAAATCGCGGGAATTATAGCAGAATACAATCCTTTTCATAAAGGACATCAATATCAGATAGAATATACACGGCAGCGCCTTGGAGCAGATTACGTTATTGTTGCCATGAGTGGTGACTATGTGCAGAGAGGAACCCCTGCTCTTCTTCCAAAGCATATCCGGACGGAAATGGTATTAAAATGCGGCGCAGACCTGGTGCTGGAGCTTCCGGTTTCTGTATCTACTGCAAGTGCGGAGCTTTTTGCAAAAGGAGGCGTAAATCTTTTTGAAAACCTGGGTGTTGTAGATTTACTTTGCTTCGGAAGCGAATCTGGTTCTGTGTCCGGTTTAAAAGCACTTGCTTCTTTTCTTACAAAAGAACCTTATGAATACCGGTGCGCCCTGAAAAAGTATCTCTCACAGGGAAAATCCTTTCCCTCTGCAAGAGCGCTTGCCGTACAGGAATACTGTCAGACTGTTTCTGATGATTCCCTGGAACACGCAGAGGAACTTCTTCTTTCCCCGAACAATATTCTGGGAATCGAATACTGCAAGGCACTTCTCCAGTTAAAAAGCAGCATAGAGCCATGTACCTTAAAAAGAGAAGGCGCAGGGTATCACGATACCTCTCTTTTTAATCAAAACCCGTCTGCCTCTGCAATTCGAAAGCATTTTCTTTCTTCTGAAAACAACTTAAAAGATATGAGGGATGCTCTTCCAAAAGAAGTATTTCCCCTTCTTTTAAAAGCTTTTGAGGAAAATTCCTTTGTTACAGAAGAAGATTTGAGTCTTCTTCTTCACTACCGTCTTTTAGAGGAACAGGATTTTTCTCTTTTTCTTGATGTGCCTCCGGATCTTTCCAGGCGCATCTGCAACACAAGAAACAAATACCAAAGCTTTTCTCAATTTGTTTCTCTTTTAAAAACAAAAGAGCTGACCCAAACCAGAATCCAACGAGCTCTTCTTCATATTCTCCTCCAAGTAAAAGAAACTCCGGAAAACATTCCTTTTGCGAGAGTTCTCGGATTTCGAAAGGAAAGCGCGCAGCTTTTAAAAGAAATCAAAAAAAGAAGCTCCATTCCCCTTGTGACAAAGATCTCCGATGCTGCAAAATTCCTTGCAGAACCAGATAAGAAGCTTCTTTATGAAACGGTTTTTGCCTCCAATGTATACGAAAGCATTCTCTGTCAGAAAACAGGAAAGCCTTTTCACCATGAATTCGAAAAACAGCTTGTAATCATCTGAGAACAAATATTTTGTTTTTCTGTAATCAATTTCCGCATTCAATGCTGATTTCGTTAAACTTTGCCAGAATGTCATCAATGGAAACGGCAGCTTTTTCCGCTCCTCCGCAGTCCATGACATTCTGTCCCTGGTGCATCATAAGAATCCTGTCCCCATATTCTACGGCATATCGAAGATTATGAGTCACCATAATTGCAGTGAGTTTTTTTTCCTTTACGATTTTCCCGGTAAGCTCCATAATGATTTCCGCTGTTTTCGGGTCAAGCGCTGCCGTGTGCTCGTCCAAAATTAAAAATTCGATAGGCGTCATGGTAGACATCAAAAGAGCCATTGCCTGGCGCTGCCCTCCGGAAAGAGACCCCACCTTTACCTGCATTTTATCTTCAAGCCCTAAATTTAAAGGTTTTAAAAGTTCTCGGTAATATTCTGCTCTTTTTTTACTGACCCCTCTTTGCAGACCAAAACATTTCCCTTTGTGATCTGCGAGGGACATATTTTCAAGAATAGTCATACTGGGGCAGGTTCCAAAAGCAGGGTTCTGATATACTCTTCCGATTTTCCGGTTTCTCTTATACTCTTTTTCATTTGTTATATCTTTTCCGTCCAGAAGAATTTTTCCGTCCTCTACAGGAATGCTTCCGCAGATAATATTCAGCATGGAAGTTTTTCCGGAACCGTTGCTTCCCACAACAGATACAAATTCTCCGTCTTTTACTGTAAGATTATAATTTTCAAACAGACACATTTCATTTACTGTGCCAGGATTATAATATTTATAAATATTTTTCAGCTCAAGCATGATTTTTCACCTTCTTCTTTCTCTCCATACTGATAAGAAGCACGATCAGAAACAGAACAGCTGTAACAAGCTTCATATCCATCGGCTCAAAATTTCTCATAGCAACTGCCGTACACGCCTTGTAAAAAACAGAGCCAAGCAAAACAGCTGTCGTCGCCTTCATAAATCTTAAATTCCGGAAAAAACCTGTTCCTATAATAACGCTTGCAAGACCGATCACAATGGCTCCTGTTCCCATAGAAATCTCAAACACTCTCTCTTCCTGACAAAAAATGCATCCGGCAAGGGCAATCAAACCATTTGCAATAGCAAGACCTAAGATTTTCGTATTTCCCTGATCTTTTGCAAGGGCTGTCACAAGCTTTTCATTATCTCCCACTGCCCTTAAAAGGAAGCCGGACTTGCTGCTCATATAAAAATCAAGAATCAGCTTTGTAAGCACAGTCAAAACAGCAATCACCAGAATTGTAATGTATGGAGCTATGTTTTCCGGAACTGTTTTTTCCAGAAAACCGTTTTTAAAAATGGTTTCTTTGGAAAACAAAGGTACATTAGAAGTTCCCGCAATACGGAGATTAATGGTCCAGAGAGCTGTCATCATAATAATTCCCGAAAGAAGATCCCTCACTTTTCCTTTTACGTGAATAAGCCCTGTACACGTTCCTGCAAGAGCACCTGCAATAAAAGCCGCAGGAAGAGTAAGGTAAGGATTTACCCCTCTTCCAATTAAAGCTGCCGTCACTGCTGCCCCCAGCGGAAAGCTTCCGTCTGCTGTCAAATCCGGAAAATCCAATATTTTATAGGTAATGTAAACACCAAGACCGAGAATCCCATAAATGAGTCCCTGTTCCAGAATGGTAATCAAAAAATCCATCTTTCTTCTCCCCTGTCTGTTTTATTTCTCAGAAATTTTCGTAAAACATTCTGCAGCAGAATCCTTTAATTCAGTCGGAATTTCAATCCCAAGATTTTCCGCTGCCTTTTCATTTATATAAAGACTCGCCTCTTCAATGGTCTCGTAAGGAAGCTCAGAAGCTTTTTTCTCACCTTTTAAAACCTGTGCAGCCATCTTTCCGGTCTGACGTCCAAGCTCCACATAATCAAGCCCTTCCGCTGCAAGACAGCCGATTTTTACCTGCTCTATCTCACTTCCGAATACCGGAATCTTCGCCTCATTTGCCATTTCAAGAACTGTAGGGAGAGAATTTACCACCGTATTGTCTGTAAGATTGGTAATACAATCCACCTTCTCAAGAAGTCCCTGCGCAGCAAGAGGAATATCCGCTGTTACAGTAATTCCCGCTGTCTCGATCTTAAAATCATACTCTCCTGCAAGCGTCTCATATTCTTTAATTGCAGATTCGGAGTTTGCCTCACTTGTGGTATATAAAATCCCGATTGTTTCCGCCTCCGGAAGCATTGTGCGGATCATTTCAAGCTGCTGCCGGATAGGAAGCTTATCACTTGTACCTGTGATTTCCCCTACCGGGTTTCCCTCTTCATCTGCAAGCTCTGCTGCAAGCGGGTCTGTTACCGCAGTATAAATAACCGGAATTTCTTTATCCATCGCTGCATTAAAACAACTCTGTGCGCTTGGCGTTGCAATTCCGCAAAGCAGATCCACATCAGAAGCAACAAAGCTGTCGGAAATCTGTCCTGCTGTCCCCATATCTGCAGCTGCATTTTTATATTCCACAGTAAGGTTTTCTCCTTCTACAAACCCCGCTTCCGCAAGCCCCTGAAGGAATCCCTCTCTGCAGTTATCAAGAGAACCGTGCTCTGCAAACTGCTCAATTCCAATGGTGTAGTTTTCTTTTTCTGCATATACAGTAGATGCAGATGCAAGAATTGCAGTTACAATACCTGCTGTAATCACTTTGTTCATAATTGTTTTTTTCATGGTTGTTTCTCCTCTCTACAAATAAATATATAATTGTTTTCATCGGAATATATGCCAATTCCGACTTTGTCTGTGAGAAGAAAGAAATCCGTCTGCAATATGAAGGAAACTTTTCTGCGGCAATTTTCTTATAAATGCAAAAACCGCCTCAAGCAAAATGCTTGAGACGGTAATAAGATTCTTATTATCGCGGTACCACTCAAATTGACAAAACGTCCACTTTCTCATGTACAAACATACACTCCTGATTGGTAACGGGTTCGGTTCCCGTCAGCGTCTACTTCCTCTCCGGGTTCGAGCTGCCCTCGAAAGTCCATTCAACAATCAGCTTCATACGGAATCACACCAATCTCCGCTCTCTGGAATGTCACTTAATTGTTTACTCCTCTTTCTCATCGGTTTAATTTTTTATTACTTTAGCACGAGAATGTCATTTTGTCAAGGATTAATTTTTAAAGCTGTGAATCGGTGCAGGAATTCTTCCGCCACGCTCTACAAACGCATCACAGGAGAAAGAATTTACCGGCATAACAGGAGCATATCCAAGAAGACCGCCAAATTCTACTGTCTCACCAACACCTTTTCCGATTACCGGAATCACACGGACTGCGGTCGTCTTCTGATTAATCATTCCAATGGCAGCTTCATCTGCAAGAATACCGGAAATTGTAGAAGCTTTTGTATCTCCTGGAATGGCGATCATATCAAGACCTACAGAACAAACGCATGTCATTGCTTCCAGTTTTTCAAGGCAGAGCGCGCCTTCGTTTACAGCATCAATCATTCCCTGGTCTTCACTTACAGGAATAAATGCGCCGCTTAAACCGCCTACTGCTGTAGAAGCCATAACTCCGCCTTTTTTTACCTGATCATTTAAAAGAGCAAGAGCTGCTGTTGTTCCAGGAGCGCCAGTTCTCTCAAGACCGATTTCCTGAAGGATTTCCGCAACACTGTCTCCGATTGCAGGGGTCGGAGCAAGTGAAAGATCTACGATACCAAAGGGCACATTTAAACGTTTAGAAGCCTCCTGAGCAACAAGCTGTCCCACACGAGTAACTTTGAATGCTGTTTTCTTAATTGTTTCGCAAAGTGTCTCAAAATCTTTTCCTCGCACTTCTTCAAGAGCTGTCTTTACAACACCGGGTCCACTGACACCAACATTAATAATGCAGTCTGCCTCTGTTACGCCGTGGAAAGCGCCCGCCATAAACGGGTTGTCGTCCGGTGCGTTGCAGAATACTACAAGTTTTGCACAGCCAAGAGAATCCTGGTCAGCGCTCGCCTTCGCTGTTTCCAGAACGATTTCTCCCATAAGCTTTACTGCATCCATGTTGATTCCTGTCTTTGTAGAACCCACGTTTACGGAACTGCATACACGCTCTGTCTCGCAGAGAGCCTGCGGAATGGAACGGATCAGAAGTTCTTCTGCCGGAGTCATTCCTTTGCTTACAAGTGCAGAATAACCACCAATAAAGTTGACTCCTACTGTTTTTGCCGCTCTGTCAAGAGTTTTTGCAATGGTGACAAAATCTTCCGGAGTCTTACATGCCGCACCGCCGATCAAAGCAATCGGAGTGATGGAGATTCGTTTGTTTACAATAGGAATTCCAAATTCCATAGAAATTTTTTCCCCTGTCTCCACAAGGTCTTTTGCGCGTGTTGTGATTTTGTTGTAGATTTTTTCGTTGAGTCTGTCAAGGTCGCTGTCGATGCAGTCAAGGAGGCTGATTCCCATTGTGATGGTACGCACGTCCAGATTCTCCTGCTCAATCATTTTATTTGTCTCATTTACCTCGAAAATATTAATCATTATTTTTCTCCTAAGTTGAATTTTTAGATTCTGTGCATTTTGTTGAAGATGTCCTCATCCTGGCATCTGATCACAACGCCAATCTCATCTCCCAGTGCAGAAAGTTCTCTGGAAAGTGCCCCGTTATCTTTTTCACACGCAGTTGTATCTGTTACCATCATCATATTGAAATATCCCTGCACAATGGTCTGTGTAATATCCAGAATATTTACATTCTGTTCTGCAAGGTATGTACAAACCTTTGCAATAATTCCTACTGTGTCATTTCCTACTACTGTGATAATTGTCTTTTTCATCTGTGTTTCCCTTTCTATACTGTAATCACTTCTGATATGCAATCCCTTTTTGCCACCTGGATTTTAAAATCTCTGGGCTTATAAGGGTTATCGCCTAACATTACTTCTGCGCAGACTGTCTCATACGCCAGCTCTTCATAATTGTTTTCCCTGCTTAAATGCCCCAGGAAAACAGCCTTCAGATTATCGTGAAGAAGACGACAGAGAAGCTTCCCTGCGTTTTCATTTGAGAGATGTCCTCTGTCTCCCAAAATTCTCTGTTTCAGGTAATATGGATATTTTCCAACCTGCAGCATCCGAATATCATGATTTGCTTCCAAAAGAAGTGCATTTAAGTTCTGCAGGTTTTCTACTATGTACTCATTATATTTTCCAAGGTCTGTCGCAATGCCCACAGATCGTTCGCCGCATTCTATCCGGTATCCTACCGGCTGCGCCGCGTCATGGGGAATGGTAAATGGCCGGATTGACAAATCCTTGATAAAAAAGGGCTCATCTTCCCTTATTTCATGAAAAATCCCTTCGGGAAGTTCCCCCAGGCTTTTGCTTCTTGACAGTGCATCTACAGTGCCCCCTGTTGTATATATGGGAATCCCGTATTTTCTCGCCAGAACGCCGAGACCTTTTATGTGATCCGAGTGTTCATGCGTCACAAGAATTCCGTCAATATCTTTTCCTGTAAGCTCCAGACTGTTTAACCCTTTTTCAATGCGCCTTCCGCTTATTCCTGCATCTACAAGAACATGGGCACATTCTGAACCTACATAAATGCAGTTGCCGCTGCTTCCGCTGGCAATGCTCATTAATCTCATAACTGTTGAATCCCTTCTGCAAGCCGGAGACGTGCTTCCTCCGGACTTCCGTTATTTTCTATTACAAAATCTGCATGGCTGAAGAAAAAATCCTCCGATTTCTGGCTGCGGATAATGTTTTCCGCCTTTTCTTTTGTATATCCTCTGTTTTCCATAAGGCGGGAAATGCGGATTTTCCTGTCTGTATGTACATACCACACTGCGTCGCAGAATTTATCATACTGCTCCTCGAGAAGAAGCGCAGCCTCCACCACACAGAGCTTTCTTCCAGATTTTCGCTCTTTCTCAAGTGTTTCCAAAATATATCGCCGCACAGCAGGATGAACAATTTTATTTAAAGCTTCCAGTTTTTCCCTCTGTGAGAATACTACATCGGAAACCCTCCTGCGGTCAATAGTTTTATCTTTTTTTATGATTTCTTCTCCAAAAAGACGGATAATCGGCTCATAACATTCTCTTCCCGGCTCCATCACAAGATGTCCTACCTGGTCTGCCTGTAACACAAATGCGTCCCAGTCTTTTTGAAGAAATTCAAGAACTGTGCTTTTTCCGGCGCCAACTCCGCCGGTTAATCCAATTATTTTCATTTATTTTGCCTCGTACCAGCTGTTTCCCTGGTGCATATCTACAGAAAGCTGAACAGAAAGTGCGGCAGCTCCAGTCATTTCTTCTTCCAGAATTCTGGAAACCTCCGGAATTTCCTCTTTGTATGTCTCAATGAGAAGCTCATCGTGAACCTGAAGAACAAGGCGTGATTTCAAACCTTCTGCTTTCAGTCTTGCATACACCCGGTTCATGGCAATTTTAATAATATCTGCCGCGGTTCCCTGAATGGGCGAATTCATTGCCACTCTCTCTCCAAAGGAACGCTGCATGAAATTTCCCGAAGAAAGCTCCGGAACAGGCCGTCTCCTTCCAAACATGGTCGTTACATATCCCTTTTCTTTTCCTTCCTGTATCATGGAGTCAAGGAAACCCTTTATTTTCGGATATGTCTCAAAATATTTTTCAATATAATCAGCCGCTTCTTTTCTTGTGATACTTAAATCCTGGCTGAGTCCAAAAGAGCTGATTCCGTACACAATACCGAAATTTACAGCTTTTGCATTCCGTCTCTGAAGCTCTGTGACTTCGTCAAATGGAATGTGGAACACCTGAGAGGCGGTCAGTCTGTGAATATCCTGAGCTTCCCGGTAAGCCTGGATCAGCTTCTCATCTCCCGACATATGGGCAAGAACACGAAGTTCAATCTGAGAATAGTCGGCGTCAAGAAATATATATCCTTCCTCCGGCACAAAAACCTTTCGAATCAGTCTTCCAAGTTCCATACGAACCGGAATATTCTGGAGGTTCGGCTCTGTACTGCTGATACGCCCTGTTGCAGTAATCGTCTGGTTAAAAGTGGAACGGATTCTTCCATCCTCTTCTATTACATTTCGCAGTCCGTCTGCATATGTTGATTTTAATTTACTGAGCTGGCGGTATTCCAGAATATTTTCTACAATCGGCTGGTCAGGCGCAAGTTTTTCCAGAATATCCGCTGCTGTAGAATATCCTGTCTTTGTTTTCTTTCCTCCCGGAATACCCATTTTTTCAAAAAGAATCACTCCAAGCTGCTTCGGAGAATTGATATTAAATTCTTCTCCCGCCTGGCTGTAAATTTCCTGCTCCAACTCCTGAATGCGGACAAGAAGCTTATCTCCGTAAGCCTTCAGTTCCTCTCCCTGTACACGGATACCTGTTTTCTCCATAGAATCCAGTGTAAAAATAAGAGGCAGTTCAATCTCCTCATACACCTTCCACATTCCGGTATCTTTCAGGGCATTTTCTATCGGTTCACGGCAGGCAAGCGCCGCATATGCCATATATCCGGCATAAAGACCGAGTTCTTCTTTTTCCTTCTCCCAGGCTGTCTCATATGTTTCTTTTCCAAGAAGGTCCTCTCTGGAAGGAAGCAGCATACCATTTAAGTATTCTCTTGCCGTATCATCATAATCGTAAGAAGACTTCAGAGGATTTAAGAGATATGCCCCCACCCCTGCATCGAATACATGAGCTGTATCCTCTATTGCAACGTGTTTCAGCATGGCTTTTACATCCCAGGAACAAAGGAAGGTTTTTTCAGAAAGCTGAAGCAGCTTATCCGCAAGATAAGCACCTGTTACCATTCCCTGCACCGGAATATAGTAGACTTCTTCTTTTTCTAGCGCAAGCCCCAGCATATAGATATTTTTTTTATCAGCCAAAAGAGAAATGCCTGCATAAGATTTTCCTGCCGCCTTCTCAAACAGACTTTCACAGCCGGAAAGTTCTGTACAGGCAAAAAATTCCTGCTCTATGGCATTTTCTGACACGGTGTCTCTGTCAAAACGACTGAGGAGATTTTTAAATTCCAGTCTTTTACAAAGTTCATATGCTTCTTTTGTATAAAGATTTCCCATTCTGGCAGCTTCGGAAGAAAATGTAACCGGACTGTCTGTATGAATGGTTGCCAGAGTTTTGGAAAGCTGTGCCTTATCGTAATGTTCTCTCAGGGATTCCCTTGCTTTATTCGGCTTCACTTCCTCCAGATGTCCATAGGCATTTTCAATACTTCCAAACTGTACGATCATTTTTGTAGCTGTTTTTTCACCCACGCCCGGAATACCTGGAATATTATCGGCACTGTCGCCCATAAGTGCTTTTAATTCGATAATCTGAGGAGGAGTCACCTGATATTTTTCGATTACCTGCTGCGTATGATAGTCCTCAATTACAGTTTTTCCTTTTGTTGTTTTTGGAAGGCGAATCATGACCTTATCTGTTGCCAGCTGAAGAAGATCCCTGTCTCCGGATAAAATGGTTACGTCCATTCCCTGTGCCTCGCACTGCCTTGCCATCGTTCCAAGAAGATCGTCCGCCTCATATCCTTCCATCTCCATGATGTTTATATCCATTGCCTTTAACATCTCTTTTATAAGAGGAACCTGCTGACGAAGTTCTTCCGGCATGGATTTACGTGTTCCTTTATAGGCATCATACATTTTGTGACGAAAGGTAGGCGCATGAACATCAAAAGCAACCGTAAGATAATCTGGTTTTTCTTCTTCCAGAATGCGAAAAAGGATATTTAAGAAGCCATATACTGCACCTGTGTGAAGCCCCTCTCCGTTTGTAAGATCCGGAAGTCCGTAAAATGCCCGGTTTAAAATACTGTGCCCATCTATCAATAATATTTTTTCACTCATAAATGTCCTCCTGCTTCTTTTATTACAAACAGCAGAAAACCAGTAAGAAGTGCAATCAGGAGAAGAACTGCGATTCCTTCAAAAAACCGTTCTATTTTCATAATGCGGATTCTTCGTCTCGCTCTTTTAATGTCCTGATTTAAAAGTTTACGAAAATCAAGAACTGTGTCTCCATCGTCTTCTGCAAGCTGCTGCATTGCCTCGTGAACAATAAAATATGTTTCCAGCTCGTCATAGCATGAAGAACATGACTGAATATGGTCTAAAAACTCTTCCATTTCTTCAATGGAAAGCGTATGGTTCATATATTGGTTTACCATTTCTTCCGCTGTCCGGCAGTTCATAGTCCATCCTCCCTCCTGCTGTGCATTTCTGCATATAAAATGCGTTGTTATCTGATTTATTATAACGGAAGAAGGAAAAAAACACAAGGCACTTATACAAAGAATCCTGCGGACATTTTATCCGCAGGATTCGATTTTATAAATGCTTATATTTTTTCTGTTTTTTCCTGTATTTCCAGAGGCGGCGCGTTTAAAATCCGCATAAATTCATCTCCTGTGATCGTTTCCTGTTCATACAGATATTTTGCAAGTTCATGGAGCTTTCCAATGTTATCCTGAAGAATCTGAAGAGCTTTTTCATGCTGTCTTCGCACAAGCTCTACTACTTTTTTATCGAGAAGAGTCTGTGTCTCAAAGGAACAGCTTAAGGAAGAATCTCCTCCCAAATACTGATTTCCCATGCTTTCCATTGCAACCATATCAAACTCATCGCTCATTCCATATCTGGAAATCATTGCTCTTGCAATTTTTGTCGCCTGCTCAATATCGTTGGCAGCCCCTGTTGTAACAGAATGGAAAATCAGCTCCTCAGCAGCGCGTCCGCCTGTAAAAGTCGCAATTTTGTTTTCCAGCTCCTCTCTGCTCATAAGGAAATGCTCTTTCTCATCTACCTGCATCGTGTAGCCAAGCGCTCCTGATGTACGTGGAATAATCGTAATCTTATGAACAGGAGCAGAATCCGTCTGTCTTGCCGCAACCAGGGCATGACCGATTTCGTGATAGGAAACAATCAGCTTTTCTTTGTTGGAAAGTACACGATTCTTCTTCTGATAACCAGCAATAACAACCTCAATGCTTTCCTCAAAGTCTGCCTGTGTGGCAAATTTCCTTCCATCACGCACAGCACGAAGAGCTGCTTCATTTACGATATTTGCAAGCTCTGCTCCGGAAGCTCCTGCAGCCGCTTTTGCAATAGAGTCAAACCGTACGGTATCTGCAATTTTTATTTTTTTTGCATGGACTTTTAAAATTTCTTCTCTTCCCTGAAGATCCGGAAGTTCCACCGGAATTCTCCTGTCAAAACGTCCTGGACGAAGAAGCGCCGGGTCAAGGGAATCCGGACGGTTTGTCGCAGCCAAAATAACAACGCCTTTGGAACCGTCAAATCCATCCATTTCTGTAAGAAGCTGATTCAATGTCTGCTCTCTTTCATCATTTCCGGAATATCCGCCACCATCTCGTTTCTTTCCAATGGTATCAATCTCATCAATAAACACAATACAGGGAGCTTTTTCATTTGCCTGCTGAAATAAATCACGCACCTTGGCAGCACCCATGCCAACAAACATTTCTACAAATTCAGAACCGGAAATGGAGAAAAACGGCACTTCTGCCTCTCCTGCTACGGCTTTGGCAAGGAGAGTTTTTCCTGTTCCAGGAGGTCCTACAAGAAGCGCTCCTTTCGGCATGGAAGCTCCTATTTCTGTATATTTCTGAGGATTGTGGAGATAATCTACAATCTCTGTGAGAAGCTCTTTTGCTTCGTCCTCTCCTGCTACATCAGCAAATTTAATACCTGTGGAAGATTTTACATAAACCTTGGCATTACTTTTTCCAAAGGACATCATACCTCCCGGTCCTCCGGAGCCCATAGATTTCATCATTTTTTTACTGAGCCATCTTCCAAGAAGAATAAAAATCACAATGGGAATGACATATCCGGCAATCAGACTTAAAATGAGAGACTGCTTCTGAGGAGCAACTGCTTCCATCTTTGTTCCCGCCTCATAAAGTCGATCTACAAGGTCCGGATCTTCCATTCTTACTGTCTTACATAAAGTATCTTTTCCATTTTTCCTTACTTCATAATAAATGTAATCTTCCTGAACCTCTGCTTTCGATACATTTCCCCTGTCTACATTACTTAAAAATGTACTGTAATCTGTCTTTTCCACACTTCGTTCCTGAACAGCAGGAAGAACAAGAAGATTAATAAGAAAAATCACAGCAATTGCAATAAAATAGTAAACGTATAGTGGACGCTTTCCCGGCTTTTTATTGTCAACATTCATATTCTGTCCTCCATATCCTCACTGAAAAGCCCATAATTTCAATGATTAGTGTAGAATACCATACCACTATTTCTTTTTTATTTCAATTCCAATTCACAGATTTCACAAATATTTCAGAAATCATAAAAATTCAAAAAATCTCTTGCAAAAGCTGAGATTATATGATATGATAACAAACGATTCAGATGCCGGCATGTCGGAATGGCAGACGAGGCAGACTCAAAATCTGTTGTGGGCAACCACGTGTGGGTTCAAGTCCCACTGCCGGCAGTCATTTATTTAATATCCTTTTTATCTAATCTAATCTTACCTTTCAAATTTTTTCCACTATATTTTACAATGCACTCTGACAATTAAATAGATTTTATATTCTGGTAATATTATAATATCTGTGTAGTAGCATTATAGGATCAACCGATTGAAAATATTCTAAAAAACACAGATACACGAAGTTTTCCCTTCTTATATCTGCGTTTTTATCTGCATTCTATATTTTTTTATTTCTCCGCATCTTCCAGAAGCTTTTTATAAACAGGGAAACAATCAAATGTAGCAAAGTAATCTTCCGGTGTCTCCGCACGACGGATCAGCTGAAAGTTTCCATCTTCCTTCAGAAGGATCTCCGCCGATTTCAACTTGCCGTTATAATTATATCCCATAGCAAAGCCATGTGCTCCTGTATCGTGAATTACAAGAAGGTCGCCCTTATCAATCTTCGGAAGATAACGGTCAATGGCAAATTTGTCATTATTTTCACAGAGAGAACCTGTTATATCGTAAAGATGATCGCAGGGAAGTTTCTCTTTTCCCATTACTGTAATATGGTGATATGCGCCATACATGGCAGGACGCATAAGATTTACTGCACAGGCGTCTACTCCAATGTATTCTTTATGAGTATGCTTCTCATGAATCGCTTTTGTCACAAGACAGCCATATGGTCCCATCATAAAACGGCCAAGTTCTGTGTAAATGGAAACTTCTCCCATACCAGCCGGAATGAGGACTTCCTCATAAGCCTTTCTTACTCCCTCTCCAATCACTCGAATATCATTTGGAGTCTGATCCGGGCTATATGGAATACCGATACCACCGGAAAGATTGATAAAGGAAACATGCGCCCCTGTTTCTTTCTGAAGTTTCACCGCCAATTCAAAAAGCTGTCTTGCAAGAAGAGGGTAATACTCATTTGTCACAGTATTGCTTGCAAGAAATGCGTGAATTCCAAACTCTTCTGCTCCTTTTCCTTTTAAAATACGGAAGGCATCAAAAATCTGTTCTGTTGTCATACCGTATTTGGAATCTCCGGGATTGTCCATAATATCATTGCTAATCTTGAAAATTCCGCCCGGATTATAGCGGCAGCTTATTGTTTTTGGAATCTTTCCTACTGCTCTCTCCACACTTTCAATATGGGTAATGTCGTCCAGATTAATAATTCCACCAATCTCATCTGCATATTTAAACTCTTCTTCCGGAGTATCATTAGAGGAAAACATAATGTCTCCTTCTTTACAGCCAATGGCTTTTGCCATCATAAGCTCTGTCATGGAAGAACAGTCACAGCCGCAGCCATACTCCTGAAGAATCTGAATGAGATATGGATTTGGCGTAGCCTTCACTGCAAAAAACTCTTTAAACCCCTTGTTCCAGGAAAAAGCTTCTTTTAATGCTCTGGCATTCTCCCGGATTCCTTTTTCGTCATAAAGATGAAAAGGAGTAGGATATTCCTTCTCAATCTCCTTTAATTTTTCCAATGTCACAAACGGTTTTTTCTTCATGGTATTCTCCTCGTATATCTCATTTTGCCTCGATCACGTGCATCATATTTGTGGCAGCGCCCTCTCCTGTCCGCATATTGGTCGCCGGGTCACCTGCTGTAAATACAACAAGATCTCCCTTCTTGATCATTCTTCTGCGGCGAACTACATTCATTGCCTGCAAAATAATGTGCTCTGTGGAGCTTTTTTCATACCCCTTTAAAGGAGTAACGCCCCAGGCAAGCTGTAATCTGTGCATTACCGTGTCGTTCGGTGTAATGGCATAAATCGGAACATCCGGACGGAAATTGGAGATCATAAACGCCGTACTTCCACTCATTGTCGGCGTGATAATCGCCTTTGCGCCAAGGGCTTTTGCAGTTCTGACTGCGGCAAGCCCCACTGCACTGGAAACTTTCCCATCGCAGTACATACTTCTGTTACTGGCATGAATCTGATTGTCTACGTGAGGTTCTGTTGTCTCGGCAATTTCCACCATCATTTTAAGAGCCGCAAGAGGATATTTTCCTGCTGCCGTCTCTCCGGAAAGCATAACTGCATCTGTGCCATCATAAATGGCATTTGCCACATCTGCTACCTCTGCCCGTGTCGGACGCGGATTTCTGATCATAGAATCTAACATCTGAGTTGCTGTAATAACAGGCAGATAATTGTCGTTGCATTTCTGGATAATCATTTTCTGAATATAAGGAACCTGGCTTGCCGGAATTTCCACACCCAAATCTCCTCTGGCAATCATAATTCCATCTGATACCGCAATAATTTCGTCTATATTTTCCACGCCTTCTGCGTTTTCAATCTTGGCGATAATTCCAATATTACTGCCTCCGTTTTCATCGAGAAGCTGACGGATTTCCCTGATTGCCTTTGCATTTCGAACAAAGGAAGCTGCGACATAATCAAATTCCTGAGAAATACCGAAAAGAATATCTTTTTTATCCTGCTCCGTAATACCTGGAAGCTTTACTTTTACATAAGGTACATTCACACCTTTACGCTCTCCAAGCTCACCACCATTTAAAACACGGCAGAAAATATCGCCATGCTTAATATCCTCGATTTCCAGTTCAATCAGACCGTCATCAATCAGGATTTTCCCGCCTTTTTTTACATCTTTATAAAGAGTGTCATATGTAATAGCAACTTTATGTTCATCGCCTACATAGTCTCCTGTCGTAAGAACGAATTCACTGCCTGCTTCCAGGCGTACCTTTTTCCCGTCCTTTAAAAGCCCGGTACGGATTTCCGGACCTTTCGTATCAAGAAGCATGGCAATGGGAAGATTTAATTCTTCCCTTAAATTTTTAATCATATCTACACGCGCAGCGTGTTCTTCATGACTGCCATGTGAAAAATTAAAACGGGCAATATCCATTCCGGCCCGCATCAGTGACCGGAGAATTGTTTTTTTGCTTGTAGCCGGTCCCAGAGTACAGATAATTTTCGTTCTTTTCATTGTTTTGTTTTTCTCCCTTTATTTCACGTGTGTATGTGTAAACAGATGATCCTGACAATATTCATAGTTTCCGTTACATTTAGAGCAGAAACGAAACTCCAGATCAGGATTGTCAAGCTCCGTACGCCCACAGATTGCAC
>JAUNAX010000132.1 GCA_030527365.1 Eubacteriales bacterium
TCCCAGAATTCATTCCATTTCTTCATAATAATACTCCTCTAAATGTTCTTTTTTTAAAACCTGCTGAAAAAGCTCCGGCACAGGCGCCAGAAATACCCTGTTAGAAAGATGTCTGTATTCCTCCGGCATCTCCGGAAACGAAAGCCTGTATCCATGCAGAAGCTGATGTTCTAAATGGTATTTCTCCCCGTACATCTGATTTTTCACTCTGCTTCCATATTTGTGATCACCGATAATAGGATGTCCCACAGAAGCGAGATGTGCCCGAATCTGATGGCTGCGCCCTGTGATCAGCTCCACTTTTAAAAGAGTAAGCGTTCCGTTATTTCCAAGGGGCTGATACCTTGTCTCTATGGGAAGGCTGTCTTTCCTTTTTTTCTCTGATACAATTACTTTATTACTTTTTTCGTCTTTATGCAAATATCCTCTGATATGATTTTCTTTTTCAATAACCCCTTCTGTAATACAGAGATAATATTTGCTCATGCTTCTTTCATGAAAAAGTGCAGAAAGCATCTGAAGTCCCCGAAGGCTTTTTCCTGCTGCCACAATTCCGCTTGTATTCCTGTCAAGGCGGTTACAAACAGACGGCTTAAAGGTAGAAAGATCTCTTTCTGTAACCTCTCCTTTTGTAAAAAGATAGCCGATCACATATTCCACAAGAGACGGCTTCCCTGTTTTATCCGGCTGGGAAAGCATTCCTGCCGGTTTGTTAATAAGAAGAATATCTTTATCCTCATAAACAACAGAAAGCTTACACACTGCCCTGGAAACAGTCGCTTTTCCTGCAAAATTTTCAAATGTCTCATCACTTAAGTAAAGGCGCACCTGATCTCCGGATTTCAGCTTCTCATTCCCGGTTGCTTTTTTTCCATTTAAAACAATGTTCTTTTTCCGCATCATTTTATAGAAAAAGCTTTTGGGTGCTTCTTTTAGAAGCTTGGCAAGGTATTTATCAAAGCGCTGCCCTGCCTCATTTTCTCCGATTATAAACTGTTTCATGTCTCACTCCTACAGGCAGAGTGCCAGAATAGTATGAAGAATCAACTCATTCCTTGAAAGCTCCGGATACCGTTCGTCCGGTTCAAATTTGATTCCTTCTTCCAGACTTTCTTTTCGGGCATTCATGGAATCCAAACGGTCAAGAAAAGGACGAAGCTCTTTTAAAACTTTCACATCTACCTTATATCCGTTTTTTCGAACGATCTTCTGGCACTCCTGCGCCATAAATTCTGTATCTATTTTCGGGTCGCTGCTATATGCCACCACTGTATTTCCACATATTGCCACAGCATCGATATATGCACTTTTTTCATAGAAGGTCATATAATTTTCATATGCCATAACAAGCTCACCCTGATGCGCGTGAATTTCCTCATAAAGCTTCGAATCCATAGGACGGCGCATCAGAATCATGATCAGTCCCACCAAAGCCTTGCAGCCCGGAAGACAGCCCACTGTTGCAATCACAGTCCATATGGTCATTCTTGTGTCAAAATAAATCCATGCTGTTACAAAAATGAAAATGGGAACTCCAAGCATGATTAACGTATAAAGAAACCGTTTCTTTTTTTCTGCTTTAAAATATCCGAAATCCCCTTTTTTTATTTTTGTTTTTTTCTTTTTTTCTGTACTCATATAAAACTCCTCAGACTTTTTTCTTTTTATTGTGTACGTTCCGAATCGTTTTCTTTTTCCGTGTGATCCTTCCTTTTTCTGCTGTTCCCTTAAAAGATGATTCTCCCTGCTTTCGTTCTGGTCGGATCAGGCATTTTTTGTCATATCCAACCAGATCCATACGTCCCGCTTTTTTTAATCCCTCCATAACAAGAGCGCGATTCGCCGGATTTTTGTACTGCATCAATGCTCTCTGTATCGCCTTTTCATGCGGATTTTTCGGTACATATACGGTTTCTCCTGTAAGAGGATGAATGCCGGTATAATACATACAGGTAGATAAGGTAGAGGGCGTAGGATAAAAATCCTGCACCTGCTCCGGTGTAAAACCTAAATCCCTCACATACTCTGCAAGACGGACCGCCTCTTTTAATGTACAGCCCGGGTGGGAAGACATAAAATAAGGAACTGCGTACTGTTTCTTTCCTGTTTCCCCATTCGCCTTTTCATACTCTTTTAAAAATTCCCTATATACATTATGGGAAGGTTTCCCCATAAATTTAAGGACCTCGTCTGACACATGTTCCGGAGCCACGCGAAGCTGTCCGCTTACATGATATTTTACAAGTTCATGTAAAAAAGTTTTATCCTTATCTGCCACAACATAATCAAAGCGCACACCGGAGCGGATAAATACCTTTTTCACTCCGGGAACGGCACGAAGCTTTCTTAAAAGCTCCACGTAGTCTTTATGGTCTACCGTAAGATTTTTACATGGGGTTGGAAACAGGCATTGCCTGTCCCTGCACACTCCCTTTGTAAGCTGCTTTTTGCAGGAGGGAAGTCGGAAATCGGCAGTAGGTCCGCCTACATCGTGGATATAACCCTTAAAATCCTTATCTTTCGTCATTTTTTCCGCTTCTTTTATAAGAGAAGCGTGACTTCTTGTCTGAAGAATACGCCCCTGATGAAAAGTAAGAGCACAGAAGCTGCAGCCGCCAAAGCACCCCCGATTACTTGTGAGACTGAATTTTATTTCTTCAAGAGCTGGAATTCCGCCTTTCTCCTCATACATCGGATGGTAGGTTCCCACATAAGGCAGATCATAAATATCATCCATCTCCTCCTGGGTCAGCGGCTTTGAGGGAGGATTCTGTACCACATATCCCTTTGTTCCATAAGATTCTGCCAGAGTACGGGCAGTAAAAGGGTCTGTATTCTTATACTGAAGGGCAAAACTTTCCGCATATTTCTTTTTACTCTCGGAAACCTCCTGAAACTCAGGAAGAAGGAGAGGTTCATACACGCAGGACAAATCCTTTGTCTTAAATACAGTCCCCGGAATATATGTGATCTCTTTTACCGGAATTCCACTATTTAACGCCTCTGCAATTTCCAAAATCGAATGCTCTCCCATTCCATAGGAAATTAAATCTGCTCCACTGTCCATAAGAACGCTTCTTCGCACTTTGTCGTCCCAGTAATCGTAGTGGGAAAGACGGCGGAGACTTGCCTCGATTCCCCCAAGAATAATGGGTGTATCTTTATAACTCTGGCGGATTAGGTTACTGTAAACCATCACTGCCCGATCCGGGCGAAGCCCCATCTCTCCTCCCGGAGAATAGGAATCTTTCTGTCTGTGCTTTTTTGATACCGTGTAATGGTTTACCATAGAATCCATATTTCCGGCGCTTACTAAAAACCCAAGCCGGGGACGTCCAAACACCTGGATACTTTCTTTTTTTCGCCAGTCCGGCTGGGGAATCATTCCCACCTTATAGCCGTACTGCTCCAGAAGCCGGCTGATGATCGCAGAACCAAAAGAAGCATGGTCTACATAGGCATCTCCTGTGACGTATACAAAATCAACCTCGTCCCAGCCCCGTTCTTTCATCTCTTTTTCTGTTACAGGTAAAAATTTCTGCATAATTATTCCTCATATGTACCGTCTATTACCTGCTCATAAGAGGCAATATAATAGTCGGCTATCTGTCGTTTCTCATTCTCCTGCGGAAGGCTGTATGTGTCACGAACCGCACATACTTCCATTCCTGCATTTTTTCCCGCCTGAATCCCCGGAACAATATCTTCAAATACAAGACATTCTTCCGGACATACATGAAGACGTCTGGCAGCTTCCAGATAAACGTCCGGAGCCGGCTTTCCTTTTCTGACCTCACAGGCGGTAATGACTACGTCAAAATATTTCCGGACACCGTTTGCTTTCAGACACGCTTCTATCAAAGTTACATCATTGCTGGAAGCCACTGCCATACGGATTCCTTTTTCCTTTAAAAACGGAAGCAGCTGTTTCACTCCCGGTTTTAAAGGAACCGAATGGCAATATTTATCCATAGCCATCTCCTGCCACGTTTTTTTAATCTCTTCTATTGTGTCAGTAATGGAAAACCGTTCCTTAAAATACTCTGCTACTTCTGTAAAGCCCATTCCTTCTACGATTCTCTGCAGGTTCTCTGGGACAGTAAGACCGTAAGAACCAAGATAATCTATATCAATCTGTGACCAGACCCACATGGAATCTACCAAGGTTCCATCTAAATCAAAAAGTACTGCCTTCTTTTTATTCAGCATATAACACCTCTGTTAAGCATTATGATAAACCGCCTGCGCTCTGTAACCTTCTGCAATAATATCAAGCTGTCTGTGAAAACGCTCCAACTGCTGCAGATCCTTTGTGCGGAACACACGCAGAAATTCATCCTGAATTTTCATGACTTCCCGTTTGTTTGATACTTTATAAAGGTTTTCAATATTGTTTAAAATATCCTTTACAAGATTGGACTGCATCTGGGAAGAATTCTGGGCGTCCATAATCTCGTTTCGAACAGACGACATTTCCCTGTCAAGAGAGATAATGGCATCTGCTGCCTTACTTAAACGCTCCGCCACATGAGGCGGCATATCCCCTTTATATTTATACTGAAGAGAATGCTCAATCGTTGCCCAGAAATTCATCGCCATTGTCCGGATCTGGATTTCCGCCTGCAGACGCTTTGGTCCTTCAATCGTTTCTACTGTATAATAAATAATAAGATGATAGCTTCTGTACCCGCTCTGCTTCATATGCTTCAGATAGTTTTTCTCACTTTTAATTTCCATATCGTTTCTCTTCTGAATCATGGAAGCTACGGTCTCAATATCTTCCTCAAACTGACAGATAATCCGGATTCCTGCAATATCCTCCACTTCCTCTTCCATACGCTCCATAGGAATATGCTTTCTCTGCATTTTTTCCAGAATACTGCTTACGCTTTTGACTCTTCCGCTTACCTGTTCAATAGGAGAATACAAATCGTTTTGCCTGTGTTCGTTAATAATATGTTCAAATTTAACCGTTAATTCTTTTACTGCCAGTTCATAAGGGCATAAAATGCTTCTCCATAATTGTATTTCCATACTCAACGCTCCTTATATTTCCATACATTTTTTGATTATAACACAAAATCCGAAAAATTTCTCGTTAATATGTATACTTTCTTATATTTTTCTCATGCGTCTTTAAAATCCAATAGGGGTTTACACTGAGTTCCTTATAATGAGGGGTTTTGATATAAATTCCCAGATGAAGGTGTACGGGAAATTTTCCTGTTGTCCCGGCTTCCCCATATCCGCTGTTTCCCATATAGCCAAGAATCTCCCCTGCTTTTACCCTGTCTCCTACGGAAAAATTTTTTTCATATTCTGACAGATGGGCATAATAAAAATATGCGCCTTCAGGAGCCCGCACTCCAATGCGATAGCCTCCAAGGGGCAGCCAACCCACATTTTCTACCATTCCATCTGTCATAGAAAGAACCGGATAATATCCTGCCAGGTTCTTTTCTCCAAAAATATCCGTTCCCTCATGTATTCTTTT
>JAUNAX010000133.1 GCA_030527365.1 Eubacteriales bacterium
GCACATTTGTGGTAACTACCACTGGTTTGTCCCAGTTTTCCGCCGCAAGCTTCATAAGGTTCCATTCTTCTGAATTTCCATAGTCTACATTGCAATGGTTTTCTAAAACATTTTCCTCACCCAGAATACTCCTAAATATTTGTGCGTTTTGTTCTATAATGCTAGTATAGGGAATAACATAAATTATTCTGTCCATATTATTATGCACAGCATGACGCAGCGCAAACGCAAGCGAAGCTACTGTTTTTCCGCCTCCCGTAGGTACAGTTAAACGGAAAAGACCTTTTTCTCTTTTTCCTGTTTCCAGACAATTTCTTAAAATTTCCGTTCTTCTCCCATTTACTGTGTCTATCTCTTTATTTAACAGCCATTTTGACACAAATTTTTCAAGCTTTTGAAGAAGAATTTCTATACTTTCACCTGTATCACGTTTTATTTGTCCGTTTTTCATAAAAGCTTCTGTATCAAGAAAATCCGCATCTACAAGACAGGAATATAACATTCTTATAAAAACGCTTAATGCAAAATCAGGATTTTTGACTTTTCCATAGGCAATAGGTATTGTTGTTACCCTCGGAATTTCTATTTCATCTTTATATGCAGAATAATCTTTTAATGATTTTTTCATTCTTCCCATAAGAGTCGATTCAAAACCACCATCCTGGGAACTCCCATAATTTGGTAATCCAGCATGATGCCCCGCAATGCAATAACTCATAATAGGATAAATCCCCCCGGTTTCCATGCACACCTTTGCACCAGCCGTTGAATGATCAATCTGCTCATTCCCGTTTTCTTTAATTTTGTGTTGAAATTCCACACTGTACTTTCCTATATCGTGAAGATACCCACAACAATATCCCCACTCCTCTTTTCCAAATTTCTTTGCAAATTCTCCACTGAGCTTTGCAGTCCCTTCTAAATGCTCCTTTACAGTCTGTTCTCTTTCTCCATCAAGATGGGCAATATATTTCATACACACACTCCTTCCCTTACATATCCCAATATATCAACCATTCGTGCTTTCATTACCTGCACATACCAACACGAATCATAAAATCCTGCGCAAAACGCCAAGTTCCATTTCACATACGGTATCGCACAATGTTTCTATATCTACCCGGTTATGGCTGACAAGTAAAATGGTGCGCTGTTCATTTTTTAAGTCCCGAATGATCTGATACACTTCCTGAACTCCGTTTTTATCAAGCCCGTTAAACGGTTCGTCCAGAATGATAATATGCGGGTCTTCCATGATTGCCTGGGCAATCCCAAGGCGCTCCCGCATTCCAAGGGAATAATTTTTTACCGGTTTTTTGGAAGAAAAATCAAGTCCTACTTTTTCCATAGCGGCTTCTATTTCCTTTTTTCCAATTTTCCCTCTTAAAGATGCCAGGATTTTTAAATTCTCCTTTCCGGACAGATTAGGAAGAAATCCCGGGTTTTCGATGATCATTCCAAGAGATTCTGGAAAGTCCGTTTCTTTTCCGATCCACTTTCCTTCCACCAGGATTTTTCCCTCTGAAGGGTGAAGAAAACCACAGATGCACTTTAAAAGAACCGTCTTCCCGGAGCCGTTCATTCCCACAATACCGTGAATCTTTCCCGACTCAAATGTGTGGGTAATGTTTTTTAAAATCATTTCTTCCCCAAAATATTTTGTAATCCCCTGTATCTCAATGGCTGCTTTTCCCATATATCCATCTCCCTTCTTTGCCGACTATTCGCTTCTTTGCACAAATAAAAATTCAAAATGTTTCATCTCCCTCTTTATGATAACAACATTTATTCCAATCATCACACAGAAGAAAAAAAGGCTCAGCCAAATCTTTGGAAGATAATCATACCCAAAATTGTGCATATAATAGGTGGCATGATTTAATGGAGAAATCCACCCGATAATGACCTGTGCCTTATATTCTACCGTACCTGGAAAGTGAAACAATTTCATAAAAATCTCCGGATTTAAAAATAATCCGAATAAATTAAAAAGAAATACACTGACGCTTCCAAGAGCCGGACGTTTTCCAAGGCGAAAGGCAAGCAACATAGTAGCATTTACAAGAGCATATCCGGCAATCAAAAGAAAAATCATGGCAGCACAGGGATATGGCGAAGTTGCTTCCAGTGTTTTTAAGGAGGCAGGAAGGGCGATCTTCTGTCCCGCTCCGGAATAACCGAGAAGCGCCATTGTCTCACTCCACATATTTCCTACAAAAGAAATATTCCCGCAGATGATGCAGGTTACAAGAAGCAGGAACAGTACATAAAAAACCGTGATAAGAAACACATATAAAAGCTGTCCCCAGATCCATATATTTTTTGTGATCCTTGTGAGATAGTAAGGGGTAAGCTGATTGTTTACCGGAAGATCTGCAAAAAGGAAAATCAAAAGCAAGGTCGAGATCATAATAGATCTCCCATCTCCAAAAGCAAGGATAAAGGTTTCAAACACCTGCATGGAAGTTCCGTAGCTTTCCGCAAAAAACACCGCCTTATCAGAAAGCATCAGGCAAAGCACAAATGCCAGGACAAAGGACAAAAGAAACCGTGGATTTCTCATTTCCTGCCGCAGATGAAACATGGCAGATTTCCACACCAATTTCCATTTACACATGAGCAACCCTCCTTCTCATCACTGCTGCATATATACCACCTGCCAGACATACGGCAGTTATTAAAATCCCATACCGGACACCCACAGAAAGATATTTAGATACCACCCATTCTTTTGGGCTTAAAAAATTCACTTCCGGATAGTATCGGCTCTGAAATTCAGAGAGAATATAATACAGAATAAACGGCGCCATATATGCCATATAGCGGCTTTTCATCACTACAGCAGAAATTCCGCCTGTCACTGCCCAGAAAGCCCCGCTTAATGCGGCAAGACCTGCCCACTGTACCAGAGAAAAAAGCATATGCTGTCCCAGATACCCCATAAACTCTCCAAAAAACTCGCTGGAGGAAAACGCAGAAAAAATACAGAAAATTATCTGAAGACAAAAGGCACATATGACACAACATCCCCCGGAAACAGCTGTCACAAACACTTTCGTTCCAATGTATGATTTATAACTGGTGCGGGAAAGGCTCATCAGCACAAATCGGTTTTCTGCCTCCTCGTAAAATACAGAGGCATACGAAAAAGCGGCTGTCATGGATACTGCTATCAGAAACAGATCCGACTGAGAAGTACCCTGCAAAAGGATCCAGCCTGCCTGTTTCAGTCCGTCCAGCGAACCATCTATTTGAAGATACGGCTCTGCCACAGAAAAACTCTCTCCTGCACCCGCCAGTCCCATAAGCAAAATCAGTACTATACTCCCTGCAAATTTCCAGGAACAAATTCCGCGTCTCATTTCTGTTTTCAGGACATTCATTCCCCTCCCCCCCTTTCTCTGTTCATTCGTTACGAATCAGTTAAAAAAATCCATTTCCTGTACAGGACTTACATATCCGCCGTCTATTGCATTTAATACTACTGTCTCATTTTTCACCTGTCCTTTCCGATCACCGTCTAAATGATTGATGGTGCAGCCTTCCAGTTCAAACACCCATACAGGAACAAGCCAGGCGTTCTGAGGTTCTTCATAAGCAGGAACATAAGAGCTTTGAAGCTGTACACTTTTTACTTTCCATTCATTAGAAGTCTCTTTGCCATCAAACCCATTGATGCCGTCTACTGCCACTTTTACAGCAAGCATATGGCTCCCCAGCTTTTCTGTAATCTCTTCAAAAGGAAGAAGATTTGTATTTTCTGCGATTACCTGCCCCTTTTCTGACATATTTTTCCATAAAAAGCTTTTTACCCCATTTTCCGTTACTACAACCTGAATCTCTTCCGGAGCAAAAGAAGGTTTATATACCGCCTCACTTAAATCCTGATAAAAGGTTCCGCCAGACTGACTGTAGGAAACAAGACCTTCATTATCCATACCCATATAAATTTTGTAACCTGCCTGTCCATTTTCCCAGTCTGGATCCATAAAATCCCATCTCGTATCTGTCGGACTCCAGAAAACTTTTTCTACTGTCCGTATCTGCATATTTTTGATCTCCAGATCTTCCAACAATTTTCTTACTTCTTCCTCTGCTTTTTCTTCTGTAAGAGGCAGCTCTTCTGTTTCTTTTTCAAACTTTACGAAAAAATCTGCAAATTCCGATTTCCATTTTTCCGGAGCTGTTTCCTGCAATCCTGCCGCCTTCTGTACCTGGTCTTCTGTAACCACACCGCCTTCTATGTAAAAAAATCCTCCGTTCAATCCTTTCTCCGCATCGTATTTTACAGCAGATATTCTCGCTTTTTTGTCGTCTTTTCCTGAAATCTCCCCTGAGAAAAAAGAGTCTCCAAAGGTCTCCTGCATATATTCCTCATTTCCACCGCTTAACATAGCTTCGTATGTGTCCTCTTTATAAGGACCAAAGGTCGGTTCTTTTATTTCCGCTGTCTGCATATCCTCTGCCGGAAGTGTTTCCAGAACCTTTTTCATATTCGACAAGCGGTCTGTGGCATTCATACCCTCTTCCAGAGAAGAGTTCCCATAAGCGCCTTCCCTGTTTTTAATTTTTTCCATATACGCACCGCCCTCATCTTTTGTCAAAAGAGAAGGTTCCTGAAGGGGATTGTCACCCCGGAAGTAATCTGTAAGTTTTTTTAACTGTTCCTCCCCAAATGCTGTCCTCTTTACCTCTGTTATGGGTGTATTTTTTATTTCTGGTACAGAAATACTTATTCCATTTGCTTCAACTGTTACCGCCCCATCATTTTTAGAAATAGTTTCTTCCCAATTTTCCGGAACAGAAATTTCTTTTACTTCTTTTGATTTTTCTACTACAGCGCTTTCCGGAAGCCCATTTACTTTGGATATAACAAACTCTTTTTCTGGTGTTTCTGCACAACCACAAATACCAAGAAACAAAAACATTCCAAAAATCAAAGCTTTTTTCATTTTCTTCCCTCCATCTTGATATTATTTACATAGTTTTGAATTTAATTTGTACCGATTTTGTTATTATTATACATTACCCCCCCCCCTAATTTTCAAGCATCATTGTGTAAATTTAAATTTTCATAAAAAACATATGGACTTTTTGAGGTAACCCCAAAAAGTCCATATATTTTTTTCATATATGTTTTCTCGCCTTCTCTATATAATGTCTACAGCTATAAGCTGCTTACAATAAGTTCATTATTTATCAATTCGACATAACCAGAATTTCCTTCGGATTTACTCGCATGATCTTTATTGACGACAATGCTGTAACTACAGCACAGAAAACCAGACCGCCCATGCCTACTGCAAGCACGTTTCCTGCTTTCAGGACAGCTCCGGAAATATCAAGCATACTTCCAAGAAAACGCACCCCTAAAAACACAACGGGAACTGCAATCAGAAAGCTTCCGGCAAACACAAGCAGATTTTCCATAATGAGTTTTCTCATAATCTTTCCTTTGGAAAATCCCATCGAAAGAAAGATTCCCATCT
>JAUNAX010000134.1 GCA_030527365.1 Eubacteriales bacterium
ACTCCCTGTTATAATATTATTTATAACAGTATTCCCTATGGGCTTTTGGGAGAAGCAAGGCAGATAAAGGATCTTGGAATAGAGAAAGTCCGCCTTTCATTTACAATAGAGACAGCAGATGAGGCTTTGAAAATATGCCGGGATTTTGTAAGCGCCTACCGAAAAGGTAAGAAGGTTTCCAAAGGAGAATATACGAAAGGACATTTTAAAAGAGGAGCAGAGTAAGGCGTATGATTAATATAATTGTAGAACTGTCAAAATATGTGATCCTTACCCTTATGGTGGTTTATACCTTTCATTGCTTTTATATGGTAAGACGCCAGGACGAGGACGAAAAAAATGAAGCGTTACGGCAGCAGCTTGTGCTTATTTTTTTCATGGATTTTACTGCGTTTCTTGTAATTTATTTAAAAACGGATAATTTTCAGGTGATTACCTTTTATCTGGAAATGATGGCATATTTTGCGGCGATCCAGATTTTATACAGGGTGTTTTATAAAAAAGCATCTCTGTTGCTTTTAAATAATATGTGCATGCTGTTAAGCGTGGGATTTATCATGTTGTGCAGGCTAGATCTTGCCACTGCAACAAAGCAGCTTGTGATTGTAGCAGCAGCGAGTGCGTTTGCTCTTGTGATCCCGGTTATGATACGGAAAATGAAATTTCTTAAAAATCTTACCTGGGTATATGCGGGAATCGGTATTGTTCTTCTGGGAGCAGTCTTTGTACTGGCGCAGACAAGCTACGGAGCAAAGCTTTCCCTTATGGGCTTCCAGCCTTCTGAGGCAATTAAGATTACGTTTGTATTTTTCATGGCAGCACTGCTTTCTAAGGACAATTCTTTCCGGACAGTTGTTTTGGCAACGATTGTGGCGGGGCTTCATGTAGGGATTCTTGTTCTTTCCAGAGACCTGGGAAGCGCAGTCATTTTCTTTGTGGCATATCTTGTCATGATTTACGTCTCCACAAAGAAACTGGTGTATCTTGGAATTGGAGTGGGAGGAGGCTCTGTGGGAGCTGTCATTGCATACTTCCTCTTCGGGCATGTACGCCAGAGAGTAAGCGCATGGAGAAATCCGATGGCTGTATATCAGAACGAAGGCTATCAGATTGTCCAGTCTCTTTTTGCAATCGGAACGGGAGGCTGGTTTGGGATGGGACTCTGTCAGGGCTCTCCGGAAAAAATCCCCATTGTAAAAAATGACTTTATTTTCAGCGCGATCTGTGAGGAGATGGGAGGAATTTTTGCAATTTGTCTTATTCTTGTATGTATGAGTTTTTTCCTTATGATTGTAAATATTTCTCTCAGAATCAAGAATCCGTTTTATAAGCTGATTGCTCTTGGGCTGGGAACAGAGTATGCGTTTCAGGTGTTTTTAACTATTGGAGGAGCTGCGAAATTCATTCCTCTTACAGGTGTGACCCTGCCTCTTGTAAGCTACGGAGGAAGCTCTGTTTTAAGCACTATACTGATGATTGCAATTATTCAGGGACTTTATATTCTGAGGGAAGACGAGGATGAAGAAATTGAGAAATTACGAAAACAAGCAGTACGAAGAGCAAGAGAAAGAGCTGCGGCAAAAAGAACAGAAATCCGTTAGGAAAAAAAGAAAGAGAAACAGGGAGTATACCTTTGTTTCCTGGTTCTTTATTCTGATTTTTTTAAGCCTGATCGGATATGTGGTTTATTTTAACGTGGCAGTCAGCGAGGACTTTATTAACAGCCCGTATAACACAAGACAGGATACCTTTTCGGACAGGGTTATTCGTGGAAATATCCAGTCCTCAGACGGAGAAATCCTTGCGACTACAAATGTATACGATGACGGGACAGAAGTTCGAAGCTACCCTTATGCAAATATGTTTGCTCATGTGGTAGGCTACGATTCCAATGGAAAAAGCGGGCTGGAGTCTGAGGCGAATTTTCAGCTTTTAAGTTCCCATGAATTTTTCCTGGATCAGATGAAAAATGAGTTCCTGGGGAGAAAAAATATGGGTGATACCGTTATTTCCTCTTTAAGTGTCAATCTTCAGTCGGCAGCGTACAATGCGCTAGGAGACAGAAGAGGAGCAGTTATGGTAATGGAACCTTCCACAGGTCGGATTCTTGCGATGGTAAGCAAACCGGATTTTGATCCGAATTATCTTGCAGATAACTGGGACTATCTTGTAAATGACGAGACGAACAGCAGTCTTTTAAACAGAGCTACAAACGGGGCGTATCCGCCTGGCTCTACCTTTAAAATTGTGACAGCTCTTGACTATTTCCGGAAAAACGGAAGTCTGGAGGGATATTCTTATCTCTGTGAGGGAAGCATAACAATGGAGGAGCACACCATCAGTTGTTATAACGGAAATGTTCACGGGCAGCAGGATTTTTATTCTGCTTTTGCAAACTCCTGTAACTGTGCTTTTGCAGATATGGGAACAGACCTGGGAGGAGCTTCTCTGAAAGAAACGGCGGAAGATCTTCTGTTTAACAGCAAGCTGCCTCTTGCTTCTTATAAAACAAGCAGCTTTACGCTTGACAGAAAATCGGGTATTCCTCTTATTATGCAGACTTCTATCGGACAGGGAAATACCCTCGTTTCTCCGGCGCATATGGCGTTGATCACAAGCGCTATTGCAAACGGAGGTGTGCTGATGAAGCCAACTTTGATTGACGAGGTAGTAAACACAACAGGGGAATCTGTGAAAAAAACAGAGGCTTCTGTATATAAACGACTGATCAGTACAAATGAGGCGAATCTTCTGGGAAAACTGATGCAGGGTGTTGTTACAAACGGAACAGCTTCCGCGCTAAATGGAAGAGGGTATACAGTGGCAGGAAAGACTGGTTCAGCCGAGTTTGACGAAAACGGTTCCAGCCATTCCTGGTTTGTAGGCTATTCCGATGTAGATACCCCGGATATAGTAGTTTCCATTATCGTGGAAAATGGAGGAACAGGAAGCGAGGCTGCTGTTCCTATTGCAGGACAAATTTTTGATGCGTATTATTACAATTAAGCTGTTTTGATAAACAGAATATGATGATTATAGTTGCCAGCTTTCCGAAAAAGAGGTATACTGGAAACAGTTTATAACATACACACGCATTACAGGAGGGATTGCAAATGATTGAAGCAACGAGCTGTGGCGGTGTGGTAATTCATCGTGGTAAGATTCTGGCATTATACAAGTCTTACAAGAACCGTTACGAGGGCTGGGTGTTGCCTAAAGGGACTGTGGAACCAGGGGAGACCTATGAGCAGACTGCTCTTCGTGAGGTGCGGGAAGAGTCCGGAGTCAGAGCGTCTATTGTAAAATATGTGGGAAAGAGCCAGTATAATTTTACGGTTCCGGAGGACATGGTAACAAAGGAAGTGCACTGGTATCTGATGACGGCTGATAATTATCATAGCAGACCTCAACGTGAGGAATATTTTGTAGATTCCGGATATTATAAGTTTCACGAAATCTATCATCTGCTTCGCTTTTCCAATGAAAAACAGATTGTGGAAAAAGCGTATCAGGAATATCTGGAAATGCGAAGTGCCGGGTTGTGGGCAAGACAGCATAAGTATTACTGACAAAGAGGGCTGTGTTTTACGCAGCCCTGTTTAGATTCCAGAGAAAAAGGGAATCATAAGAAAGGGCGAAGTCATGTTAAAATGGTGGGAACATTGCTATATGGGAGAGGGAGTGAAGAGTTCTGCTTCTCTTAGAAGAAAAATCAACGGGGGAAAAGCTGCGCCCGGCGTTTATCTTGTGACACTTTCTCATAATCCTCATAATATTATGGAAATTATTCCGGCTGTCGTTCTTGTGCAGAGGGCGGTGTATGACTTCTGCCCTATGATTATTGCAATGGCAAAGGGGAAAGACGAAGCCATTGACCTTGCCGGAAAAATAGCAGAAGCCTGCTATCAGGAAACCGGGAGCTTTCAAATCAAAGAATATATAAAGAACAGGTGAAAGAATGTTACATATTCTGTGGCTGATCATAAAATTTATACTCATAATACTGGGAATTGCAGGTGGGCTTCTGCTTTCTGTACTTCTTTTGCTTCTGTTTTGTCCTGTGCGGTATTTTATACAGGGCAGTAAGCCGGAAGAAGGGGGAATGAGCGGGCTAAAAGGACAGATAAGGGTAAGCTGGCTGTTTCGTGGAATTACCTTCCGGTTTTTTTACGAAAACGAAAAAACAGAAACTGCTTTTCGGATTCTTGGGATTTCCCCTGATAAATTTCGCCGAAGAAAGAAAAAAGTTTCAGTAAAGGAAGAGAAAGCGGAAGAAAAACCTTTTTCTGCAGAGAAATCGTTTTTTACAGAGCAGGAGATTCGGGAAGACAAGATTTCGGAAGAAAAAAATTTGAATGAGAATATTTCTATTGAAAATGAGATGTCTTATCTGGAAAAACCTCCTTCTGTGGAAGAAAAAAAGCCGGAAAAGAACCCCTCGGGTTTATTAAAAAAATTTATGGAGAAAATAAAAAGTATCCCTGCCAAAATCCGCAAAATCCGATTAACAATTAAAAGGACATGTGTTAAAATAGAATGGTGGAAGAGATTTTTTTCTAATCCGAGAATCAAAGAAGCAATCTCTTTCTGCTGGAAGGATATAAAAAAGCTGATTCGTCACATTCTTCCGGTAAAGGTGGAAGGAAAGATTACCTTCGGTTTTGAAGATCCTTCTATAACAGGAAGAATTGTGGCACTTTTGGGAATGTCTGTTCCTCTTCATAAAAACTGCATTCAGATTCTGCCGCTTTTTCAGACAGATAGAAATATCCTAGAAGGAAACGTAGAAATAAAAGGCAGGATTTATGGAATTGTTCTTGTAAAAACAGCAGTAGAGATTTATTTTAATAAAAATGTAAAATATATGATAAACCGATGGAAGCATAAGGAGGTATAATTTATGGAGAAAGAAAATAATTTCAAAGAGACAGTAGCGTCCCTTTTTCAGGGAATGGACAGCTTTGTATCTGCAAAAACCGTGGTGGGAGATGCCATTCATGTGGGAGATACCATTATTCTTCCATTGGTTGATGTGTCTTTTGGCGTGGGAGCCGGTGCATTTGAAGGTCAGGGAAAGAACAACGGCGGCGGTGGTCTTGGAGGTAAAATGACTCCCTGCGCGGTTCTTGTGATCCAGAATGGAACAACAAAGCTTGTGAATGTAAAGAACCAGGACGGTCTTACAAAGGTGTTGGATATGGTTCCTGATTTTGTGAACCGGTTTGCTCCGGGAACAAAAGAATCCGGAAATTCTTCTGAGACAGAAGTGTAGTGTTCACAAATCCTTTTCCTGCATATACTAAAGTAAGAAAAGAAAAATGGAAAAGGAAAAGTGGGAAGATTTTTTGGACTGATACTGTTTTTTATTGGTCTTGGAATGGTAATCGGAATGTTGATTTCCGACAGTGTGATTATAATTGTGGCAGGAACCATGTGCCTTCTTTGCGGGTATCATTTGTTCTGCCGATAAGCAGGTGTGGAGAGA
>JAUNAX010000135.1 GCA_030527365.1 Eubacteriales bacterium
GATACCCAGGACATATTTCAGAACGTGTTTTTGAAATATGCCCTGAGTTCTGTTGCTTTTGAAGGCGAAGAACATGAAAAGGCATGGCTGATACGCGTTGCTACAAATGCCTGTAAAGATCTTCTGCGGGATTTTTTTCGAAAAAACACAGTTCCCCTTGAGAGGATTTCAGAGTATGGAGAAGAGGAAAAAACAGAGAACTGGGAAGTTCTGGAAGCTGTGCTTTCCCTTCCATCAAAATATAAAAATGTAGTTTATCTTCATTATTATGAGGGGTATACAGCAGGGGAAATCAGTAAGATACTTGGAAAAAATGTAAACACAGTGTATACATATCTGAACCGTGCCAGGAAACTTCTGGCGGAAAAACTGGGAGGTGACAGAAGTGAATGAGCGGATACGAGAGGCGTTTGATGAAATTCACGCAGAAGAGGAATTAAAAAGAAATACAAAAGCGTTTCTGGAGGAGAAACGAAATGGAAAAAGGCTGGCAAAAAAAGCGCCCTATAAATGGATTCCGATTATGATAGGTTGCCTTTTTCTATTTACAGGAATTGGAGGATACCGCTTATATTTTACAGAGGCTTCTGTCATAAGTGTGGATATAAACCCTTCGCTGGAACTGAATCTGAATTCTTTTGACCGGGTGATTTCTGTGAAAGGATATAATGAAGACGGAGAAAATCTGGCAGAAGAAGCAGATGTAAAATTTATGGATTATAAAGAGGCATTAGAGGAAATCCTGTATACAGAATGTGTAAGAGAGTGTCTTGATACAGATGAACTTCTTTTTATTACGGTAGCCGGAAAAAACGAGGAAAAAAATGGGGAAATATTAAAAGATATAGAAGAGTTTCTTCCGGAAAATCAAAATGTGCGGTGTACGGAAGCTGGAAGAGAAGAGGTTGAAAATGCCCATAAAGCAGGGCTGTCTCTGGGAAAATACAGAGCGTTTCTGGAGGTAAGAGAGCAGAATCCTGAGATAACGCCGGAAGATGTACAGGGACTTACCATGCGTCAGATAAAAAATTTAGAAAAAGAATCACAGGGAGAAAAGACAGATGATTCCGGGAAAAGAGGCGGAGGTTCTGTAAAAAACAGGCAGGGAACAGAAGAAAAAAGCGGAGAGAAAAGAAGGGAAAGAAAAAGAACAGGAAAAAAATAAGAGAAACGTGATTTAATCACAGAAATCTTTTTATAAACCAGGTATATTATAAAAAAGCAAAGGAAAAATAAGAAAGCAGGTGGCAAAACTGGAAAATGTAATCATCATCGGTGCAGGACCAGCAGGAATTTCCGCAGCCCTTTATCTTGCAAGAGGAAATATGAATCCTCTTCTGATATACGATGGAGCAGGGGCTTTGGAAAAGGCGGAAAAAATTGAAAATTATTACGGACTTTCTGCTCCACTTTCTGGAATTGAGCTTTTTGAGACAGGACTTTCTCAGGCAAAGGCTCTTGGCGTCCGGATGGTAGAGGCACAGGTACTGGGGCTTGGAGGATTTGATACCTTTGAAATAAAAACAACAGAGGGGATTTTCGAGAGCCGGAGTGTGATCCTTGCAACAGGAGGCAAGAGAAAAGCGCCTCAGATTCCGGGACTAAAGGAATTTGAAGGAAGAGGCGTAAGCTACTGTGCTGTGTGCGATGCTTTTTTCTACAGAGGAAAAGATGTGGCAGTGCTTGGAAACAGTGATTTTGCTCTCCATGAGGCAGAGGAACTTTCCAATACAGCAGGTTCCGTTACAATCTATACAGACGGGAAGAAACCTGATTTTTCCAGAGAGCCGTCTATGGAAGTCAATACCATGAAAATCCAGGCGGTTGAGGGAGATGGAAAAGTGTCAGGTCTCCGCCTGGGAAGTGAGGTAGGGGCAGCAGATACAGAATCCGGAGCTTTCAGAGAAGCAGAAGGCGTGTTTGTGGCGCTTGGAACTGCAGGAAGCGGAGAGCTTGCCAGACAGATTGGAGCGGGACTTACAGAAAAGGGAAATATTCAGGTAAATTCCTCAATGGAAACTACAGTTCCAGGACTGTTTGCAGCAGGCGATTGCACCGGCGGACTGCTTCAGATTGCAAAAGCCGTTTATGAGGGGGCGCAGGCCGGAATTTCAGCCGGAAAATATGTCCGCTCATTAAAATAAAAGACAGAATAATAAAAAAGGAGATTATAATTATGGCAAAAGTATTTACATCAGAAAATTTTGAACAGGAAGTATTAAAATCAGACAAACCGGTACTTGTAGATTTCTGGGCAACATGGTGCGGACCGTGCAGACGTCAGGCTCCGATCATCGAAGAGCTGGCAGAAGAAGGATATGCAGTAGGAAAACTTGACGTAGACCAGGAAATGGAACTGGCTCAGAAATATCAGGTTATGAGTATTCCGACTCTGATTGTATTTAAAAATGGAAAAGAGGAAGCCCGTGTAGTTGGTCTGACTCCCAAGGAAAAATTAAAAGAGCTTCTCTAATAAGCCGGAGAACCGTCTGGCCAGATGAAATCAGGAAGGATTCAACATCTGGTACAGGCGGCTTTTATTTCTAATGGAAATATTTCCCCGGGAAACTTCAATACAGCCTTCAGAAGCCATCTGCTTTAAGGCGCGGCTGACTGCCTCTCTTGCGCTTCCGATGGAGCGGGCAAGGCTTTCTTTTGTCAGAGGAAGTATATCAGAACCTGTTTCCGCTGCTTCATCAAGAAGGAAGGCAGCAATTCTCTGTGGGAGAGAGAGGAAAAAGGTTCGCTCAATACCGGAAATCACATCGGAAAAATGTTCAGCCGTTAATTTGTAAATAAAGCTTTCCAGATAAATATTATTTTTCATCAATCTGGAAAAGACAGGCGCAGGAAGGAGCAAAAGCTCGCAGTCTGTCTCCGCGTCAATCTGCACGTCAAAGGTAATAGCAGAAAGCATACAGGAGGCGGAAAGCGTGCAGATGTCTCCTGCTCGCAGGCGGTACAGGGTTGCCTCCTTTCCCTGGGCGGAGAGAAGATACACCCGCATAATGCCTTTTAAAAGAAAGAGAGTGCCAAGGCATTGCTGCTCTCCGGACTGAATGGCTGCGCCTTCCTCATAATGAAGCGTGCGGATATTGGAGAGAAGAAGTTCTTTGTCTGCCTCTGACATATGTTCCCAGAAAGAAAAATTTTGAAAATAGTCGAGAAATTGATTTTTATTCATAATGTTACTTCCTTCTTTCAAAATTAAGATAGTTTATTTCTTTGTCACAAGCAGATAACGGTGAATGGTCCCTTTGATGCAGCCGTTATCTGTAATGATTTTCTGCATTTTAAGAAGGGCATCAAAGCACTTTTCTACAGAAAATCCGGGAAACTCCCATTCAATAATGTGTGCAAACCAGACGAAAGCGCCCACATCATAAAAAACAATGGGACGATAGGCTTCTTCTGCCCTAATAATATGAAATCCAGCGTCTTCGAATATTTTGCGCTGCTCCGCTAAATTCAAATGTGGAAATGGTTTTTCAGTGTGGGGAAGTACCATTTCAACTAAATCTCTGTCGTTCTCTCCTCCGACCTGTTCCGTAATAAACAGTCCGTCCTTTTTCAGAAGACGGTATAATTCTTTTGCGTGAAAGTCACCATGTCTATTTATAATTATATCAAAGCTTTCTGATTCAAATGGAATTGTGGAAGGGGTATTGCAGGATTTAAAATCAATGCCCAATGGCATAAGTGTTTTTTTACATAATTCCACATTGGGAGGATAACCTTCTGTTGCCGCCGTTTTGTCAAAAGGATGCTTGAGAGTCAGAAGAAATTCTCCGCCGCCTGTATCGTAATCTAAAACTTTCATATTTTTACTCAGATATTGATGAATGATTTTTTCGTAATCCCACGGCAAGTCGTCTTCTTCTTTGTATCGGTTATGAATATGGGAAAAATCCCAGCCGTGAATATGTGCCGTTTCTTCTTCTTTTTTCCAGAGCTTTTTAAATTCATCAGGCGTCATTTCTTTTTCCATAACAAAGTTTGTGAGAAAAATGTTCTGACGTTCTACCTGCTGTTCTTTGATAACCTTGTATCCTCTTTTTTCAAAAAAAGACCGCGCAGTAATGGAAGCGTGTGTGGTAATATTTACATGTGCTGTTACTTCCAGTGCATCGCAGATGGCGGTAGCAATGCCCTGTTTCTGACAATCAGAGTGGACATACAGGCGGTCAAGATAACCGGTCTTATCTATGTCGCCAAAACCTATGATACGTTCACCTTCAACAGCAACAACGCTGTAATGCTTCAGAAAAGACTGGTTCCATTTTTCCAAATCCACCGTACCAGTTGCCCATACATTTAACTGCTCTTCTGTATAATCTTTTGCATTTACTGTATGAACGGTATGGTAAAACAGTTCTGCCATTTCTTTACAGTCAGATGGTTTATAATTTCTGATTTTCATGTCTGAGTTCCTTTCTGTATTATTTTTGCAAATAGTATTTGATGCAATCTCTATAGCAGTAACACTGAAAATAATAGCTATAATCATAACAACAGTGAAATGGGAGGGTAATACTTCTTCAAACAATTATATCCCCGGAAGAGAAAGAATTGTTGTTTTTGATAGTATAACATTTGCAGTATATTCTGTCACTGAAAAATTCATTAGCAGGAGAAGGCGGGGATCAATTTTGAGAAAAAAAGTGACTGTAAAAAGGGGATATGGTATAATGGGAAAAAGGAATGGATTAATAAAAATTTAACGGCGAGATTATCAAAAAATCTGATATATAGTGTAAATGGAAGAAAGAAAGTAACCGTTCATTGTTAAACGAATTTAATACCGGGAGGCATTATCATGGGGCTATTTGATAAGTTTAAAGGAAAAAAAGAAACAGTAGATTGGAGTAAGGCATATATTACTGCGCCTCAATTCTATAGGAAAACAGATGGCGCACCTTTTGGCGCTATTGCTTTAACGGAAGGTACAGAAACTATTTTGCCTAAATTCCCACAGAATGAATATAGAGTAGATGGTAGTGCTGTCGATGAGTGGAAATTAGTGCTTATCAGTACAACTAAAGATACGATTATAGGAGAAGCAGATTATTTTGTAGCATTACAGAATATTGAAAAATATGTGCTTGATTCAAAGAAAGACCGTATTTTAATAAAAGGTCTTTCTTTAAGCGAATTGGAAAGTATAAGAGTATAAATATTTCAACTAAATTATTCAGGTTAGAATCTATGATGGGAGTGAGTTGAAATGATTAAAAGAATTTGGACATGGTGGAGGATTATTTCCATTATAATTTTGGCAATGGTAATTATTCTGTTTGCTGGGGGATTATTTCGTTCGTTTTCTTCTGGCGATTTAGTTATAATTTTATTTTTTGTGGTGACATTGATATTTTTAATACATGTTTTTA